>CANOFW010000033.1 GCA_947565425.1 uncultured Lachnospiraceae bacterium | reverse complement strand
ATTTCTTATCAGGAAAGTCTAAATTTCATAGACACAAGATTTTTTACAGCCTCGACTAATACAGTCAGCTCAACTGCCAGCAAAAATGCCAGGCCAATATTTCCCTTGCTATAATCGCTGAAATACCCAAAAAACAGGAACAAATCCATGATGGTAATGATAATAAGTAAAAACTGGTTTACCGATTTCTCTCTGTTGTAAGCCTTTTTCATCTCATTCATCTGTGCTCTCCTTTGCAATAGTTAATATTTTGTCTGAATTATGCTATCACAAACTGCATATTTTTTCAATAATTCTGTATTACCATCTTTGCTCGTTTCTATGATAATTTTGTCGCTTAATCTAACAATTTTGCCATTTCAATCTTATTCACAACTCCTGATAACTTTCCTCAATCCCACCAGAAATACCAAACATCTGATTCTTCCAGTCCCGCTGCCAGCTCTGATATCTTATAAGTGCGCGTCCCCTGTTCCACCCGGTCTACACAAAACGCATAATGTTCCTTCGCCGCTTCCATGCTGTCGACGCCATTCAGCTATAAGTTTCCTTGCTCTCCGCAGCTGATAAATCAAGCTCGTCCATCTGAAGCTCAACCTCGATATGTTGCTCTGAATGAAGTTTGGACAATAAACATACCGTCTCGACATATCTACCAAATTCCCACAAGATTTAATCTACAGAAACCCCATCTCTACATAATAATAACAAGCCATTTGTTTGCAATGTATTAATCCGTTCCCGTAAGCCTCTTATATATTCTCTCTTTATGCCATTAAATGTTTTATTCGCAATGCTTCCATACTGGCTTCTGGCAAAGCTTATAAAGTTCTGCATCAGTTTCCTTACTGCACAACGCAGTTCTTTCAACGCTTCTATTGTAATATTTAGATTATTTCCTTCATGGGTTTCGTTTGAACGTTCTTTATACATTTTCAGTGCATTGTCACGCACAGACTGCACATCCACATCTTTTGCAATTGCCGCTGTTAATGGATTTGCAAACTTTTCTTTTTTTCCACCTTTTTTATCTCTTGAATTGTAACCTATCAGGATAATCTCAGCTAAAGTCACAAGATTCTTATATGCATCGTCATATCTAAACACACTATATCCTCTTCCAAATCGCTCCATAACATCTTCCAATTCGTCTTTTAACACTTCTGGTAACCCAACCATATTCTCAAAACAAGTCAAATTATCGTTGTTCCATTCATACAGGTCATCATATACACTGATAGAATTATCTTGAGAAGACACTCTGCTTCTGTTAATATTGTTACACTTATAATTTGCTTTCATTTTATAAATTTTATCAGCAACTTCTATATTTCCCTCTTGGGTTAATCTTAACATAGACAATATGTAAAAAATCTCTTTATTCCATTTATTGGTAATTGTATCAAAATACTCCCCAGACTTCTCATTCCCTCCTAGCAGCTCCCCAATTGAAAAGTATTCTAATGGCATCGAACTATTTTCGCTTTTATATAAAAAGATAAATTCTGGGTTTCCCTCATCAGCAAGATTACTTGCTATATACTTAATATCCAAGTTACCCCTTGCATTTACCACTTCATTATATAAAGGGGTATCCTTGAGTTTTAAATGCTTCAATGCATAACCATACGGCATTTCCAAATTTAACAATGCATCTGTAGCACCTAACACAACTGCCCATAATTCTATATTCATAGTTCCAACTATGCCCATAAACATCCCACCTTGTATCATCTTTTACTTATTTAATCAAACATATTTATTAAATCCTTTGCTACATAAAAAACTGCATTATGAACCAAGGCTAACTATATCCTTATTTTTTCTATCATTATCCTACGATTTTCCAACTTTTTCTTTGATAAAATTACATACCCGTATTATTCAAATCACCTCTATCCAAACAATGCTTAATATGTGTACGAGGTATCTTAAATGCTTTTCCAGCTCAATTTAAGAATTCACCAATCCACATTCCATTTGCCTGTCCGTCAATTATTATTGCCCCACTTTTAATAATCTGAATTTTTCTAACATTATTTATTTTTATGTATTTACTCTTAATTTCGGTAAATTATTTAAGTTTACCGATTCCAATGTCTGCAACTGCTGCACCGCCAACTGCCTAAGCAATTCCATTCTTTCTTTTTGATCTTTCCCTTGATTAATCAATACAGCATTATAGCTTTCCAAATTTGCAAGTACAAGTAATTGATTCAAAGTTGCCACATCCCGCATATTTCCTTTAACTGCTGGATTTTCGTCTTTCCATTGCTTAGCTGTCTTTCCAAACAAAACTACATTGAGCATATCAGCTTCATTAGCATATGTGTAAGCCACCTGTGCAGGTGTTAATTCTGGCGGAATCAAATTGTCTTTAATTGCATCTGTATGTATCCTGTAATTTAACTTGGAAATCTCTCTGTTCAAATTCCAATTTAAAGATAGCCGACTATTCTCATCTGTCTTTAATCTCCTGTAATCCTTCATAATATATAACTGAAACTCAGGAGAAATCCAAGTTGCAAATGACATAGCAATATCACTATGTGCATATGTTCTGCCATAACGTCCTGCTTTTGAAACAATACCAATAGCGTCTGTGGCTTCTATCCATTTCTTAGGTGACATCGTAAATGCATTCGCTCCTGCCTGTTTTCTAACCCCCTCGAATTCGAGGGGTTTATTCCATTAGCATGGATTGTATCTTTAATTATTTTCCCCATTACTCCTCCTGTAATCACATTATAATCTTTTCGAAACGATTAATTCTCTTTTCCTTTAAAAATATTCTATTGAATAACTATCTTCATCTTCCCACATTTCCCGATATACCTCAATATAAAGCTTAATGCAATCAGGGTATATATACAAATATTTTTTACACACCCTTTTATACAATCCCAGTATTCTTCTTCCAGCAGTTCATCCATTGAACTTTCAAGCCGGATTATCTAACACAAATCTTCTTTCGTCAAACAAGTTAAATGTTCTGTTCGTAGAACACCCTCCAACGCACAAGGAACATTCTCTGAAGTGTGGTGGTAGCGAAATCCGCATTTTTCTTGCACACGCTTTGATTTTTCATTTCCATCAAAGTAGCCACACCATATTTTTTCAAGATTCAGTTCTTCAAAGCCATATCGCATTATCTCACGAGCTGCTTCTGGGATAATCCCTTGTCCCCAATATGGAACGCCAATCCAATATCCGATTTCACCCTCCGTATCAGGAATGCCGATATTACTTGCCTTACCAAGCATTAACCCTATACTTCCAACCGGATGTCCTGTTTCCTTCAGAACTACCGCAAATGTCTCTGGTGCAGAAAGAATCCCTTTGATAATCTCTCTGCTGTTTTCTACACTCGTATGAACAGCCCACCCTGCGATCGGTCCTACCTCAGGATCGCTGGCGTATTTGTACAAGTCCTCTGCATCGCTTTCTTCCCACGGACGCAGCAACAATCTTTTTGTTTCAAATATCATCTCTCGACCTCACTTCTTATTTGAATTACACCCGGATAACCTGTTTAAATCTCGTCAAAATATTTTGCAATGTGTCAACGAATTGTCAGATAGGAATCTCATCATTTTGTAAGTAACCCTCTCTTTCAGCTTGTACGCTTCGGTTCACTTTAACAGCAATCCCAAGAATACAGCACGTCTCGAAAATCCTCTTTTGCCAAATCTTCCTCACTGATAAAGAAATTCGCCACGCCAGCATCCCCCCACAAAATATAGTCGTCATCACCGCCATAGTCAGAATCCATCTGGAAAAGCTGAACTGAGTACTTCGCCTTCTCCTCCTCCTGTTCACGGGGATCATATTGTGTGAAATAAGGCCAGCCCAGCATCCAATGCCCGGAAGGTTCGAGTTCTTCAAAAAGGAAATCTTTGCCTTCATCTGAAAAGCTGTTATAATACCCGACCTGTTCTTCTATTTCCCAGCCGACATTCCGCGCCGCCTGACGAAAAATATCTTCAAACCGGTAATCGTCCATACCTATGTACGTTTCCTTAACTTCCACTGTAAGCCCATACTCGCCCCAGAGCGGCGCTTCTTCCAAATCTTCTGCCGCACTGTTGGGCATACCCAGCGCTTCTATCTCTTCTTCTGGGACAGCATAATCAATATTCTTGTGATATACCACCCGATAACCTTCCTGCACCAATCTCCCGTCACTATCTGTCGTGTAATCAAAATTCATACCATATACATCGTCCATGGCAATAAAAAACTGCAACATACCACTTTGCGGCAGCTTATTGCCAGGATTGTTCCCTTCCCTGTTTAGCTCGTCTAAATTAACTTGCGCCAACAGCATCAATAAACTGCCGTCCTCTGTTTTCGGATAATCCATGCTCATATCCCAGTAAGGCACGCCGCCGAATTTGCTGTCGGTTATACCCGGCTTCTTCTGAGGATTAATCTTCATGCTGACTGCCTGTCTTGCTGAGAGACGTTTGATTTCTTCAATTGCTTTTCGTTCTTTTTCTGGTAAGTTGTTCATAGCTTTTGTCCTTTCTTAAAATTATTTGATAGCTAAAGGTGTCACATAACTGCTTTGGGAATAAGTGATTTTATGTTAAAATTCTATCATATTGATTTTCATTCTTTCCTAATCCAACAAATACCCGGCTTCGTAGGAACATTCCAAATAACTTGGATTCTGATAATAAACATCCGACCTGAAATCAGATATTTTATCACTGATAAAAGAAGAAAAAATCTTCATCAATTCTTCCACTTCTTTCCCGGCCTCTGCACAATCTTCAATCATAATGCTGTACAAATTCCCTATATCCTGAAAGCTGGGAATTGTATATTCACATCCTATAATCGTATCGAAACTGCCTTCTATGATTCCATATTTTTCTATAATCTCATCGCTCACCTGTTCAAAGGAAAGGCAGTGATTCACCCCTGCATCATGTAACTGTTTTGTTATTCCTTCGCATCCTAATGCCTCTGTAATTACTCCGCGTTTATTTTTCGTCTGCCGCGCTGTATACTCAATCAGAGAACAAACGTAAAAATAGTCATTTCTTTCTCTCTCAGTCATAGACAATTTCGCTCCTCTCAAACTCCAAACTGTTTAACGCAGACAATGTATGAAAGCTTATCTGATGTGTCGGATACCTGAATTCTGCCAAAACCCAAAACTGTTTTCTAGTTATTCTTCCCAAAAGAAAATCATTCACATAATTCCAAATCGTGTCATCCGCCATTGGTCCTTCTACAATATCGTATGGGTGAGTCTCTCCCTTTCTGCATTTTGCAATAAAATCCAGCCACGCGTCTGTCATTTTTTCAAATTTGAGAATATTTAATTTTTTGTTTTGCACATAAGAATAAAAATTGATGATAGGTTTTTCTTCACCCCGATTTGCCCATCGCACCGCCTGTTCAAAATTGTTTGTGCAGTAAAATCCCCACGAAAAATCTTTTGTATATTTTGTTTTCCGCACTTCTGGAAATTCTATAATTTCTTTACTTGCATGACAAAGAGTCATAATATCTCCAAACCTTTCATGTAAAATAACTAAGATATTTCCATATTACAATACCTACTTTGAAAATGCAAGAATCGAAAGTTGACAGTCCCGCTATGCAACAAAACCCTCATGTCCTGACTCTATAACTAAAAAATATCACAATAGAGAGGAGACAGTTATCTATGAAAAGAACGCTTACTGCCCTATTATCCTGCATCCTGTTTACATGTCTGCTGTTGCCCATAACCGCAGACGCAGACACCGGACCAAAACCCTCTATTATCATTTACTTTGAGAATATGGGAGAAGAATTGTGTTACGGCACTCTGCTATCGGAAGAGGACAGCACCGGCGCCTACTATATCTGGGATGGCAGCAAAGATGATATGCCAGACCCGGCATACACAGACATGGATCTTTGGAAAACCTTTGTGGATTATAAGGATGAGGATGGCTATTACTTTTTACAGGAAACATTTCCTTGCAGCGCCGATAAGAAGATCGAATGGACTTACTGCCCGCCCGACCGCTTTAAGATCCTCCTCTATTATCCCGAAACAGAGACATTCATCTCTAGCGGCATCTACGAGAGGTTTGCATTTCACAGTTATTTCAAGGTCAATATGGATAACATTCAGATTGCTTCCGTAGAACAAGATGAAGAGAGGTCTGTAAAAAACCGCCCTACATACTACGATGAAGAAGATGAAGAAGATACCCCGCCTGTACTCGTGGCTAGGAAGGCTTACAGTGTAGCCTGGGAATTGTTTGGCCTAATTTGCCGCATTATCATCACAATCCTTTTGGAACTCGGCGTTGCCTTTTTGTTTGGCTTTGGACGCAAACATTTCCTTATCTGGATTGGCGGCGTCAACATCATCACACAAGTACTGCTAAACTTAATCCTCAACTTTACGTTCCACAACAGCGGCAGTCTGTCTTTTGCCGCCAGTTATGTACTGTTGGAATGTCTCGTATTTATTGCAGAAGCAGCCTCATACCTGGTACTCTTCCCCCAAACAAGCAACCTTACGATTCCTCAATGGCGCATTATTCTTTATACATTGACGGCAAATATTGTTTCCTTTGGCGGAGGAATGCTGATTGCCGAACTGATGCCGATCATCTTTTAAAGGAGACGCTTCTACAGCATCTCCTTTAAAATCTTGTTTACCATGCCGGGATTGGCTTTGCCTTTCATGGCTTTCATGGTCTGGCCTACCAGAAATCCGATGGCTTTCTCTTTGCCGTTTCGGTAATCTTCTACAGACTTGGGATTGTCCGCTATGACTTTGGCGACCGTCTCGCGCAATGCGCCCTCGTCATTGACCGTTTTTAATCCATGTTCCTCGACATACTTTTCCACATCAATATCTTTTGTAAAGACTTGTTCAAACACTTCTTTCGCCACCGTACCGTTGATAGTTCCATCCTCTGTAAATGCAATGATTTTGGCAAGGTTCGCCGGGGAAAAAGAAATGTCTTCCGCATCCATTTCATGCTCTTTTAATAGACGCATTGTCTCACCCATCAACCAGTTTGAGACCTTTTTGGGCTTACTGCACAACGCTGTAGTTTCCTCAAAGAAATCGGCAAGCTTTTTCACAGAAGTGAGAATTTTCGCGTCGTACTCCGGCAAGCCAAATTCTTCCACATAGCGTCTCATTTTCGCATCACGCAGCTCCGGCTGTTTGTCGCAGATTTCTTGCAGCCATTCATCACTGATGACAATTGGCACTAAATCCGGCTCCGGGAAATAACGGTAATCCTGCGCATCCTCTTTGGAGCGCATGGCGTAAGAGTAACCCTCCTCGTCGTTCCACCGCCTGGTCTCCTGCACAACCTTCTCACCAGCTTCAAGCAAGTCAATCTGGCGTGCAGTCTCCGCCTCAATCGCCCTGGCAATCGCCTTGAAAGAACCGATATTTTTCATTTCCGTACGGGTGCCAAATTCATTCGCACCCTTCTTACGGACAGACAAGTTCACATCCGCACGCATGGAGCCCTCTTGCATTTTACAGTCGGAAGCTCCCAGATACTGAATTATCATCCGCAATTTATCGAGATAAGCAATCACTTCCTCTGCCGAGCGCATATCCGGCTCGGAAACAATCTCGATTAAGGGCACACCGGAACGGTTATAATCTACCAGGGAAACTTCTTGCCAATCGTCATGTATCAGTTTGCCGGCGTCTTCTTCCATATGGATTTCATGGATGCCAATAGTTTTGCTGCCCTCATCTGTCTCAATCTCTATGCCACCATCATGGCAAATAGGCAGATAGAGCTGGGAAATCTGATAATTCTGCGGATTGTCCGGATAAAAATAATTCTTACGGTCGAACTTGCTATACTGATTAATCTGGCAGTTTGTCGCCACACCCACTGCCATGGCATACTCGACAACTTTTTTATTGAGAACCGGCAGCGAACCGGGCATACCGGTACATACTGGGCAGGTATGGGTGTTGGGCGCGCTGCCGAAAGCGGTGGAACAAGAGCAGAAGATTTTCGTTTTCGTTGCCAGCTCTACATGGACTTCCAGCCCAATGACGGTTTCATATTCTTTACTCATAATCTTTCTCCTCTCTACGCTTCTGCCAATGGACTGTGGTGGTAATGCCTGGTTTGCTCATAAGCAAACGCTGTGCGGATAATTTTCTTTTCCTGAAAACAATCTCCGATAAGCTGTAATCCAATCGGAAGCCCCTGACTGTCCAGCCCGCAGGGAAGACTGATGCCGGGAAGCCCCGCCAGGTTCACGGAAACGGTATAGATATCTCCGAGATACATCTTCAAAGGATCGCACAAAGATTCACCCAGTTTGGGAGCCGTTGTGGGCGCCACCGGCCCTAAGATGACATCATACTTGGCAAAGGCTTTATCAAAAGCCTGTTTAATCAACGCTTTGGTTCGCAGCGCTTTCAAATAATATGCGTCGTAATAGCCGGAACTGAGGACAAAAGAGCCTAACATAATCCGTCGCTTCACCTCCGCACCAAAGCCCTGGGAGCGAGATTTCTTATACATATCATGAAGTCCCTCATAATCCTTGGCGCGGTAGCCATATTTCACGCCGTCAAATCGCTCCAGGTTAGAACTGGCTTCGGCGGCGGCAATCACATAATACGCCGGGATTGCATATTCTACCAGGCTCAAATCAAATTCTTCCACCATAGCCCCTTTTTCTTCGAGAACTTTGGCGGCCTTTAACACAGCTTCCTTTACCTCATCATCCAACCCGCTGCCCAGATAATCCTTAGGAATGCCGATTTTCATTCCCTTGACGTCATCGACAAGCGCAGCCGTAAAATCCGTATCGTCTCGTTTGATGGAAGTGGAATCTTTTTTATCGTGAGAACTGATAATCTCCAATATTGCCGCACAGTCGGTCACATCCTTTGCCACTGGCCCAATCTGGTCCAAAGAAGAACCGTAGGCGATTAGTCCATATCGTGAAACTGTTCCGTATGTCGGCTTAATCCCTGTCACACCACAAAAGGAACTCGGCTGACGGATGGAACCGCCGGTATCGGAACCAAGCGCACAACAAATTTCCTCTGCCGCCACTGCCGCGCAGCTTCCGCCGGAAGACCCCCCGGGAACATGCGCCGTATTCCAGGGATTTCTCGTCACTCCATAGGCGGACGTCTCCGTCGTGCTGCCCATCGCAAATTCATCCATATTCGTTTTACCGATCACCACGGCCCCTGCCTTTTCCAGATTGCACACGGCCTCTGCGGTATAGGTAGGAATAAAATTAAATAAAATTTTAGAGCTGCACGTCGTCAATACTCCCTTCGTACAGAGGTTATCTTTCACTGCCACCGGAACTCCGGCAAGTGGTCCGGTCAAAGTCCCGTCTTCTATTTGCTTCTGAACTTGAGCAGCTTTTTTCAACGCATTTTCTTTGTCCACCGTCACAAAGCTGTTTATTTGCGGTTCCTTAGCCTCGATAGCTGCCAACGAAGTACGCACCGCCTCTTCGGTCGTAACCTCCCCGGCTTTGATTTTTTTCCCCAACTCCACGGCTGTCAATGATAAAAGATCCATGCCTTACCTCCTTACTGATCTACGGTCTTTGGCACCACAAATGCCCGTTCTCTGCACGCTGGCGCATTGGCAAGCGTATCTTCCCCGCCGTCCGTATCTTCCACAATATCCTCACGAAACACATTGTCCACCGCAAAAACGTGGGACATCGGCTCAACTCCCGATGTGTCCAGTTCATTCAATGTATCAATATAATCGAGCATCTTTTCCATATCCTTTTGCGCCGCCGCTTTCTCTTCCTTTGACAAATCCAGCTTGGCAAGAATGCCCACATACTCCATTGTCTCATCAGAAATAACATTTTTGTCTGCTTTTGCGCCCACTTTCTTCTCAACTTGTTCCAAATCTGCTTCCTCCTGATCTCTTTTGGTATTACTCCTTGCTGTGCATTTTCACATACAAGCTTTCGGTCTCGCATGTTAATGCACGCTTTCACATATTTTACTAGTCCCGCACCTTAATGTGCACTTCCCGAAGCTGCTGTTCTGTCACCTCATTGGGCGCCGCGCACATCAAGTCCTGCGCATTTCCGTTCATGGGGAAGGCAATGACCTCCCGGATGTTATCTTCGCCCTTGAGCAGCATCAGCATACGGTCAATGCCCGGCGCCATGCCCGCATGGGGCGGCGCTCCAAACTGGAATGCATTGTATAACGCCCCAAACTTATTTTTCAATACCTCTTTATCATAACCTGCAATTGCAAACGCTTTCTCCATAATCTGCAAATCATGGTTGCGGACTGCTCCCGACGAAAGCTCCACGCCATTGCAGACGATATCATACTGATAGGCAAGCACTTCCAGCGGGTCCAGATCATTTAACGCCGCAAGGCCGCCCTGTGGCATAGAAAATGGATTGTGCGTAAAGCCTATCTGTTTTGTCTGCGCGTCCCGCTCAAACATCGGAAAATCATTGACATAACAGAAACGGTAAGCATTTTTCTCCAGCAAATCTAATTTCTCTCCCAACTCAGTGCGAATCATACCCGCATAGTAGGCGGCGCGCGCTTCTTTATCCGCCATAAAGAAAATGGTGTCTCCTGTTTCCAATTCGGTAAGCTGACGAAACTCCTCTTTTAAATCCGAGGGAATAAATTTATCAATCGGACCCTTATAGCCGCCATCCTCCATCACTTCCAGGTAACCAAGGCCAGCCATGCCGATGCCGGTGGCAAATTTCAGCAATTTTTCATGAAAGCCTTTGGACATTTGTGCATGTACCCGGATGGAGCGGACAACTTTTCCGAGAAATGGCTTGAAGCTGCATTTCTGAAAAAATTCTGTGACGTCCACAATGCGCAGCGGATTTCTCAAATCCGGCTTGTCTGTGCCGAACTCTAACATCGCCTGCTGATAACTGATTACCGGGAACGGCGTCTTTGTCACAGCGCTTCCCGCTGGTGCAAATTCCGTAAATGCTGCCGCTAACACCTCTTCGCCAACCTGAAATACATCTTCCTGAGTGGCAAAGCTCATCTCGAAATCAAGCTGGTAAAACTCTCCGGGAGAGCGGTCTGCCCTCGCGTCCTCATCGCGGAAGCAAGGCGCAATCTGGAAATATTTGTCAAACCCGGACACCATCAAAAGCTGCTTATACTGCTGCGGCGCCTGGGGCAGCGCGTAGAATTTTCCTTTGTATTTGCGGGAGGGCACAATGTAATCTCTGGCTCCCTCCGGCGAGGACGCGCATAAAATCGGCGTCTGAATCTCGACAAATCCAAGTTCCGTCATCTTCTGGCGCAGAAAAGCAATCACTCTGGAACGGAACAGGATGTTTTCTTTGACCTTTTGGTTGCGCAAATCCAGATAACGGTATTTCAGGCGCACATCCTCCCGCACCTCTTTGCTCGTCATCACTTCAAAGGGAAGCGTAGTATAGACTTCTCCCAGAATATCAATCTCTTTTGCCTCAAGTTCAATGGTTCCCGTAGGAATCTTAGGGTTATAAGTTTCCTCATCCCTTTTTTCAATCATACCCTGCACGGAAATTGCCTGCTCTTTACGAATCCCTTCCAACAGCTTCCCGTCCCGGATTACCACCTGCATTACCGCGTACATATCACGCAAATCCACAAAGGAAACGCCGCCGTGGTCGCGGATATTTTCTACCCAGCCTGCTACGCGCACTGTCTTACCAATATCTCCCTCGCTTACCTGTTCTAATGTGATGTCTCTGTAAATGTTGCTCATAATGGTCACTCCTTTTCTGATGCGATATTCCGGGGCTATGCATAAAAAGAACCCCGGAATACATTGTTTGTATCCCGGGGCGAATAAACTGATTATCCGCGGTACCACCCGCATTGGGAAAAAATCTTCCTCTGGTATGTTCTATCGTATAGCATTCATGTTCCAGAAATTCTTTCCCCACTCTTATGCGTAACGTGCATGGACGTACTGACCTACTTATTTTCAATCAGTCTGCTCCAGAGTGTTCCCTTTATCTTCTCTTCCAAACGGCGCTCTCAGTCGGTGACGCCATATTCCTGTCGGCCTCTGAAAACAAGAGTCTCCTTCAACGCTTTAACTTGTTAATGTTTTAATTTTGAACATCATAGCACTTTTTATTCATTTTGGCAAGAGGTTTTTTCTATTTTTTCACTTTCACGCTCTTGACCTTGCTGTAGCTTCCGCATATCTTAGATTTGCCAGACTTCTTGTACGCGCGCACCCGCACATAATACTTTTTGCCACCTTTGAGATTTTTCTTAATCTTTGTGCTTGTGGTACGGTTCTTCTTGATGTCTACCGTCTTCGCGCCTTTGAATTTCTTGCTGGTCGAGTATTGAATCTGATAACCGTCCGCCTTTTTATCGCTCTTCCACTTTACGGTAAGCGTTTTCTTCGCTGAAGATTTCACACTGCTAAGTGTCATCTTTTTCGGCGCAACTGTTACGGTGACTTTCTTCGTTGCCGCCTTGTAGCTGTTGTTGCCGGCGGCGTTGATTGTAATTACCGCTTTGCCACATGCCTTAATTGTCACTTTACCGCTCGTCTTACCGACAGTCACAACTTTCTTATTGCTAGAAATATAGGTAATTGCCCCCTGCGCTTTTGCTTTTAAGGTAAAGGGTTTATTTCCATAAACTTTCTTGATACTAGAAGAAACTCCGGTAATCTGATTGTTTTTCTTCACAGGTGGATTTACCGGCGGATTCACAGCCTCCGCTGTTTTCACAGATGCTTGTGCAAGCACAAATTTGTCCAGCCTCGGCGTGAAATCATCCTGCAATTCACTGAATTTGTAAGAGTTATCATTGGTAAATGTAATGGTATTTTCACCCTTTTTCAGCTTCACATCCACAATCGTATTCTTAAAGGTATCCCAGCAGAATGTATTCCTGAAATACACGGTCTGCGGCGTCTCCCCATTGACGGAAATCTGCATGTATCGCTCCACCAAGTCCGTATTATAGGGATGCACATAATTTTCACCATTCTGTTTCTTCATGACTGGCGCTGGCTCGTCATTGGCGTAAACAACCGAAAGCTTGTAATTGCCCGCTGCCGGTACGCTCACCTTCATCTTCAAACTGCCATCACTTCCGCCTCGGAATCCTTCGATAACTTTGCCGCCAGAGGCATATTCGTTATCTACAATTTCAGGCACCGACACGCTGCCCGGCAGATAATTGTATGCTCCTTCATCATCAAAAATACCGCTGCCGGCACGCTCACAAGCCTCCGCCTCTACGTTATAAGAATTCTTTTGCGTATACGTCGACTCCTCGGTAAAAGTCAGGCGATCCAGCACAAGCCCATTGCCTCTTATGCTCAGATGGTTCATGCCGGCTGTAAGATAAACTTTACCGGCATTCTTATTGCCCAAAGTCAATGGAAAGAGGTCCATCCAATCTATACTGAGCTGCGACTCCGCCTTAGCATTTGCTGCATAATTCACGCGGCTCTTTGCTAAACTTGCACTACCGCTCCCAGAAGTACCCACGGTATAATAACCGTCCCTTGGCGCGCAGACATAAAACTCAAACGTTCCGCTGCCAGAAGCGCTTCCGGCGCCCGAATAACTACCCTTTTGTGATAATACAAAACCGTTCTGGCTGCCCACAAGCTCCTCCGGCTCTATGTCAATGATTGCCGGAACATCCGGCGCATACGTCAAGTCAATCTTATCCAGCAAAGCGCAAAGCATAGAACCCACTGCCTTCCCCTTCTGACTCTCCCCTTTATACATCAATTGAATCGTATGACTTCCTGCCGCTAAATCTATGTAAACAGTCTTATAATTGTAATAGCCCCATTTCACGGTAGAATCGTAGATAACTTCCTGCGGCTGTCCGCCGTCAACTGTGAGCGTATGCCGGGAAAGTGCGCCAATGGCACGATTCTGCCCGCCGGAGGTAACATATTCCAACGTCTGTGCATCCACATTCGGCGCCTGGCTGGAATAATAAATATTCAGGCGGTATCTTCCCGCCTTAGGCACGTTGACTTTGAATTTTACACCGTCCGCCTCTGTATCCAAACTGCCAACTTCTGCGCGGTTAGAACGTGCCAAATCACCGCCGCCTGTCTTTTTATAGACTTGTGCTCCTCCAATTAATTCCGCATCCTCCGCTTCATACGTCTGTTCCCAATTCTTGCTATACGCCGAAATCGTGCCGACCGTTTCATCTGTTGCCGGCGTTATCACTGCGTAGTAGGCATCCATCAACTCTGCATCTGGGACAGTAAATACAAGATCATCGCCGGAAAATGCAAGATTTCCCTCAAATTCTACCGGAATATTATCTGCAAATCCATGGTGTCCGGTGTATTTCGTACTGTACAATTTCACATGCGCCTTATCTGCTCCTGCAAATGTTTTCGTTGCTTTGATATTCTCAATGCTGACGGTTTGTTTACCCGCCTGGCCGCCGAATAAACTGTAGACCATACCAGCATCATCATCCACACTCGTCAGACCATACAGTCTTCCGTATGCGCCCGGACCTTCAATATTCTCAAGCGTCAACGGCGTCTTCTTTCCCGTCATCTGTGCATACCACTTATAAATCCACCATGCACCATTGGGCTTATTCGCATCCGCTGCAAGTTCATTGAGAGAATTGGCAAGTCCCCAATAAGGCAGGGAGGCATAAACGTCCTCCTCATCAAAAATTGCCAGCCAATTCACCAAGGCACCTGGATTGCCCACGTCATCAAAATTCACCGTCTCATTGACGAACAGAATCGGATCTATGCCAGAATTCACATAATATGTGTCCACATATTCCTTTACCTGCGCGCAGTGAGATTTAAAACTGACAAGCTTATCCTTCTGTAACTCATGCCAGGTGATATACTCTGGCAGACACGCATTCTTCTGGCAGAATTCAAAAAACGTCTTGTATGCATTTCCATCATAAACAGAAAAATTCGGACCCGCCACTTTTATTGCTGGGTCAATCGCCTTCACCGTATTGTAAATTGTCAACCAATCATTACAAAAACGCGTCCAATTCCTGTCGTTATACCAGATTCCATCCGGTTCGTTAAACAGAACCAGACTATATCCGTCAATTTCCTCCGGCGTCTTGTCAGCCAGCATCTTACGAACAATCTTATCTACTTTCTCATTATAATCTGCAATTCCCGTGTTCTCATAAGGCCATTCCAGATAATAATCCTGTAAATAAATTTGAATATTCTCTACGCCACATGCGCGAAGATATGGCGTCAGACGGTAACCGTCCCCAGACGGATGCTGCTTGCCATCCGCCGCCTTTTGCACTAGAATCTTCGGCTGGATTGCACTGATAAGATCCGCGGACGGTACCCCTATCTCACTGACTCCATAGAGAAATCCGGTGGAACCGTGAAGCAGCTCATTCTTGCTATTCGCGGGGCTGGCGTCAAAATGCAACGTTGCGCCATAAGAAATATCTCCCACCGCCGTCCTGATTGCCTGCAAAGCCTCGTCTACGGCATGCTGGTCAGTTCCTTTCAACGCCTGCGCCGCTTTATCTGCCGCTGCTTTTATGGCACGCTCACTGTCCGCAGACAAGCCGCCCTGTGAAAGAACAACATTGGCCTCTCTCGCCTCTTTGGTTAGCTGTGCATTAGAAAATGTTGTCTCTCCTGTAATGCCATCATAGAATTTCAATCCTGTAAGCGCTGTGTTCAGATTGTTAATAAGACGATTTACATTAGCCTCCGTTACTGGATTCTCGATGCCCGCCTGTCCTTCTGTGATTGCAGTAGCTAATTTCTCATAACTGTCTCTCGTATAGAAACTAACACTTTTCTCCTGCGCCTGGGCCACCTTATCTTCTAACTGTTTCACCACGGAATCACGCACTGCATAGCTGTCATATGCCGCCTTCGCCTGTTCGGAAGTCAGCGCCGTATTATAGAACCTAAATTCATCCATCTGCGCCTTTATATCATTATCCGTGCTATAAACAGAACGTCCAATCGCATTATGCTTATAAGTCTTAAGTATTGCCGCATTGTCGGCAAACAGAGAGGTCAGAACAGCGTTTTTGTTATTGTTCCTGTCATACTTCATGTTCACCTTCTGCCCATCGAGAAATACCTCATAATCTGCTGGAGACACGCTGACTGTCACATGCTGCCACGATCCTTTTACAAACTGTTTTTCCCATACCAGCTTGAGCTGGGTGCTGCGGTCATTGAGCATAATAGATGAGTTATAGCCGCTCTTTCCCTCGCCCATGTCATCATTCGTATCGGAACCTACCACAAATGTAAATTCCGGCGCGTTCCAAGCTCCACCATCGCCATTATTAGAATTCAGTTCAAAAGGCGTTGCCGAAAAGATACGGCTATACTGGTTCGCCTGCGCGTCAATATTGATCCAAAAAGAAAATGCAAAACCATCCGTTGTCACATCATCAAACATATTGTCCGGCAAAAGCAGGCTTCCTTTGCCTAATCCGCCGCCCGGCAAATTCAAAACTTTGCTGCCTCTTATCGCATTTTCTTCCACGCCCAGCCCGGCTCCATCTCCCGAAATAGCTGCCGTCACCCCCGTCTTTGTGCCCTCATTCTCCACTTTGCCATCCGTCACCCCTTTATCAAACGTAAACTCATAATAAGGTTCCGGCACCGACACGCGTACATTGTTCTGCGTGCCACCCTGCGTTCCCGACGCATATAGCGGTACGGCTGGCACTACCATACATGCGGTTAAAACAAATGCCAAAAGTTTTTTTACAACACCTGATCTCATAAAGTTCCTCCTTTCATTTTTAGCAGCCCTTCACATAATTTTTAAGGATTTCTACCTCTTATATCGTTTTATTTTACCATGTAACTAGCAGTTTGTAACTACTAAAATTAACTTTCTCAGCCCTCAATTTAACGCACAAAAGTCCGCCCTCTGTGTTTTTCGATAAGGGCGGACTATAAATACCAGTATGCTATTTTCTATCTAATATAACGAATATTAAGTCTTTGACATCTTCGCTGTACTAGCAATTGCCAAACAGTGCGGTAGAATAATATCGGTCGCCGCTGTCAGGCAGCAGTGCAACAATCGTCTTTCCTTCGTTTTGCGGACGCTTTGCCAGCTCCAATGCCGCATACAATGCCGCGCCAGAGGAAATCCCCGTCAGCACTCCCTCTGTTCTAGCCAGCTCCCTGCCAGCCTCAAACGCCGCCTCGCTTTCAACCGGAAAAATTTCATCATAAATGTTCGTGTTTAATGTTTCCGGCACAAAACCTGCGCCAATTCCTTGAATCTTGTGGGCGCCTGCGCTCCCCTTTGATAACACCGGGGAGTCTGCCGGCTCTACTGCCACCACTTTCACCGCCGGATTTTTAGATTTCAAATATTCACCTGTCCCGGTAATCGTGCCTCCTGTTCCCACGCCTGCCACAAATATATCTACTTCTCCATCTGTGTCAATCCAAATTTCTGGGCCGGTAGTCCTTTTGTGAATTGCGGGATTTGCTGGATTCACGAACTGCCCGGCAAGAAAGCTATTATCCATCTCCTTTGCCAATTCCTCTGCTTTGGCAATCGCTCCTTTCATACCCGCCGCGCCATCGGTAAGCACCAGCTCGGCTCCATATGCCTTCAAAATATTTCTTCGCTCCACACTCATAGTCTCCGGCATCGTGAGTATCACACGATAACCTTTCGACGCTGCAATAGCTGCAAGGCCAATGCCCGTATTTCCTGACGTCGGCTCTATAATAACAGAACCCTCTTTTAAGATTCCTTTTTGTTCTGCATCTTCAATCATCGCCTTGGCGATTCTATCCTTAACGCTTCCAGCCGGATTCAAATACTCCAGCTTGACAAGCACTTTTGCCTTGAGCCCATATTTCTTTTGCAAATTTACAACCTCCACAAGCGGAGTATTGCCAATTAAATCTACGGTTCCCTGATATATTTTAGACATGTCATCTACCTCCTTGCCCGCTCTGCTGCGGGATTTACTTCACTGCCTGAAATGCTTCTTGTAAATCTTCAATTATATCCTCAATACTCTCCAGTCCAATAGACAGGCGAATGGTATTCTGGGCAATGCCCTGCTCTTTCATTTCCTCCTCATTGAGCTGCGAATGCGTGGTTGACGCCGGATGAATGGCAAGCGATTTTGCATCCGCCACATTTGCCAACAGAGAAAATATCGCCAGATGATCAATGAAATCCTTTGCTGCACGCTCCCCGCCTTTTATCTCAAACGTAAAAATTGAACCGCCGCCCTTGGGAAAATATTTTTTGTAAAGCTCCTGTTGTCTTACGTCCGTGCTGAGAGACGGATGATGCACCTTTTCCACTTGTGGATGTTTGCTTAAATATTCTACAACTTTCAAAGCGTTTTCTACATGACGCTCTACCCTAAGCGATAACGTTTCCAAACCTTGTAGAAACAAAAATGCATGAAACGGCGATAAAGTTGCACCAGTATCCCGCAAAAGAATTGCACGAATCTTCGTGACGAACGCCGCCGGACCCGCTGCCTTAGAAAAACTCACACCATGATAGCTTGGATTCGGTTCTGTAATTGCCGGAAATTTTCCTGACGATTCCCAATCAAATTTACCACTATCCACAATCACACCGCCAATCGCCGTTCCATGTCCGCCGATAAATTTAGTCGCAGAATGCACCACAATATCAGCGCCATACTCTATGGGCCTCACCAGATACGGTGTAGCAAAGGTATTATCCACAACCAAAGGAATCTTATGCGTGTGCGCAATCTTCGCAATGGCTTCTATATCGCTGACATCTGAGTGCGGATTGCCCATCGTCTCGATGTAAAGCGCTTTCGTATTCTCCTGTATAGCGTTTTCAAAGTTACTTACATCTGCCGCATCCACAAATGTCGTGGATATGCCATACTCAGGAAGCGTATGTTCCAGAAGATTATAACTGCCTCCATAAATATTATTTGCCGCCACGATATGCTCCCCGCATTTTGCCAGATTTTGAATCGTGTAAGTAACCGCCGCCGCTCCGGACGCAACCGCAAGCGCTGCCGCGCCACCTTCCAGGGCCGCTATCCTCTGCTCAAAAATATCCTGCGTCGGATTTGTCAGTCTCCCATAAATATTCCCTGCATCCTCAAGCCCAAATCTTGCAGCCGCATGGTCGCAATTGTGGAACACATAAGAAGACGTCGCATAAATGGGTACTGCCCTGGCGTCTGTAACTGGATCTGGACTCTCCTGTCCTACATGAAGCTGTAACGTTTCAAATCTCAAATTTCTTTCTGCAAATGTTTTTTTACTCATAGCGACTCTCCTTTTCACTTTGTGATGCCTCTTACTCCAAGTAACTTTATTCCTACCTGGTCAGTAGGTTTTACAGGTACAATATACATCATTTCCTCTGACATGTCAACTAGTGATTTGGCAATACTTGCCATCCTTTCATTTCCAAAAGAAAACCACAAACTGAATCATCTTATATATGTTACGAACGCTTTAAAGGGAGCTGCAAATCGGACAGTCCGGCACCTGCTTCGGAAGCCGAACAGTACGAAATTCATTTTTCAGCGCGTCATACGTCAGAAGTTTGCCAATGAGAAGATCTCCTTCTCCGAGAAGATACTTGATTGCCTCCATTGCCTGCAAGCTTCCGATCACACCCGCCATCGCCCCGATGATACCGACCTCTTTACAACTAGGAACAGCCTGCTTGGACGGCGGATCTTTAAAAATGCAGCGGTAACAGGGGCCTTTGCCCGGCACATAAGTCATAAGCTGGCCCTGAAAACGCAATATCCCCGCATGACAAAAGGATTTACCAGCCATAACGCAGGCATCATTGATTAAAAATTTTGCCTGGAAATTATCGGTGGCGTCCAGGATAAAATCATAATCCCTCAGCAAATTGTGAATGTTTTCTTCCGAAACAAACGTTTGGTGAACACGAACCGTTACCTCTGGATTCAGGTTCTTTATAGTCTCCCGAATGGAGTCCACTTTAGGCTTGCCAATATCGCTTGTCCCATGAGCGATCTGCCGTTGAAGGTTCGATACATCCACCGCATCCGCATCCACAATCCCCAAAGTTCCTACTCCTGCCGCCGCCAGATACATGGCTGTCGGAGAACCAAGCCCTCCCGCTCCGATAATCAGTACTCTGCCGGCAAGAAGCCGCTCCTGCCCTTCTCTGCCGACTTCCTTTAGCGCAAGATGCCTTGCATAACGCTCTTTTTGCCTTTCTGTCAATCCCATAATTACACCTCATAAGAATCCAGAAAATGATGTTTTTTTCCAGATTCCTTGTACGCAATCACAGTGCTTAAATTTACATTTTCCACACTCTTAAAAATGTTCGCTTCCACAAATGGATTCACTTTTTTCATCTCTGTAATCAGTTGCTTAATTTCCATTCGCTTTGACTCACTGCTTCCATCTGACCTGTCCACCGCACAATTTTCTGTAAACCGGCACGCGCACTGTAAAAAACGCAGTCTATTGTAATCCCGCCAATGCTTGATATCATCCTCCCGTATGTAATACATAGGACGAATCAATTCCATCCCTGCAAAATTTGTGCTGTGCAGTTTGGGCATCATAGTCTGTATCTGTCCGCCATAGAGCATTCCCATCAAAATCGTCTCAATCACATCATCATAGTGATGTCCCAGGGCAATTTTATTACAGCCTAATTCTCTTGCCTGATGATAGAGGTGCCCCCTGCGCATCCGGGCGCACAGGTAACAAGGCGATTTCTCAATCTCAAACACCGCGTCAAAAATATCTGTCTCAAAAACGCTGATGGGAATCCCCAGCAGCTTCGCATTCTCCTCAATGAGCTTGCGGTTTTGCATCAGATACCCCGGATCCATCACCAGAAAATCCAACTCAAAGTTTACCTTTCTATGCTTTTGCAGCTCCTGAAACAATTTTGCCATCAACATGGAATCCTTACCGCCGGAAATACAAACGGCAATCCGGTCTCCTTCCTGTATAAGCTGATAATCCCGGACTGCTTTGGCAAACCGAGAAAATATTTGCTTGTGAAATTTTTTGCGAATACTTTTTTCTATTTCTGCTGTTACCGGCACGCCATCCTGCCGCTTCTTCTGATCCTCGATCGTTGTTTCTTCCGACTTATGTTCCATATAATTTCTCCTCTGCGTCGATAATTGACGCCATAATATATAGGATTAGGGTTCAAAAGGCGCTTTTGACATCCTAATCACATATCGTAAAATGCGCTCATTTATGCTTTAAAATGATTTTATTATACTCTATTTCCCGTATCGTCGCAATGTGAAAACTCACTCTTTCCACGCTCTCGAAATTGTGCTAGAATAAAAAAAGCTTAGTGATAGATGCAAATTTGAGAGGAAGCCATTGGGGAACGGAATTGGTGACAGTCTGAATTAAATTACGTCAAGTTGACGGAAGATGAAAAGAAATTCTGTTGACAGCAGATAACAAGGAATTACATATTGAGTTCATGGGAATTTGTGACAGCAGGAATCATTGGTTTGACGGGCTTTTATCCACCTGTGCGTTCGCTATGATAAAGGGAAAAGTACGTGCACATCCATACGAGGTTTATAAAAATATCATTCCGATATATCAACCCAATATCGACATGAAGCATATTCTTTTAATTCCACCGTTTTCACTCAATTCTGATTTGGGAGCCATAGAGACAGATAAACGTATTATAACATGGCTAATGCTCAATCCTATATCCGAAAACGAATATACTTTTATGCAGAAAAACGGTTATCAAAAATTGATAGACGCGTTTGTAGAAGCCAACATTGATATATACGATTTATATCGAAATTCCATTTTCTAATTGGGAAATGGAGTTGTACATTCTGTCTTTGCCGCGCAAGCGGCAAGACCTTTTGAACGAGTCAATATACTAATGCGACAGCTCCACAAAAGATAATTGTCCCCAAATATTAAGCCATTGAATATATGATGTCTTATCTGTACTATACCAATATTTTTACATCTGCATCAGCTTATTTCTTGTTTCTTTATCAAATTTTTTGAGCGCATAACGATATGCCACCCGCGGCATATTCTTACAATTTTGGATCAAATATTCCTTTACGCAATTGGGATTTACCTGCGATAAGGCCTTCAACATCCAGCCATATCCTTTTAAAACTAAATCATGCTCATCTGACATTAAACGATCTGAAATTGCGAAGGGATTTATTCCGTCATAATCATTTTTTAATATAGCAGGTATCAGAACAACTGCCGAAGCTCTTCTTACCCAAAAATCATTATCATCCGACCATGCAATTATTTTCACAGATAGTGATTTCTTCTGCCTTAGCAGTTCTCCAAATGCATGTGTGCAAAAATCATCACAGTCTCCCCATCCCCTTACATACTCTTTCAGCCAGTGATAAAAAATATCATATGTTGATTCATTATAATTATTTTTCATTCGATATGCAAAATCAAACGCAATTACTCCCAATTCCCATGAGCGCTCATGCAACAGTTCTTCACACAGGCAAAAAACATGTTCCATACTTTTATCCTCAATTTGTCTAAATAATTTAGACGATAATTTTCGCACATCCCCGGTAACAATATGTTTCCCGCAAGGAGTGTTTTCTTCCAACTCTTTGACTCCCCGAATCGCTTCGTCAACAATTTTATTCATCTGATGCTCCTGTCATAATTCTTCTGTATAGCTGCCTGTAATTTCGATGGGATTTCCGTCAGGATCCATAAATGTAAAATACCAGTATGGCGAAAAAACATGGATAAATCTAATTTCTGTCATCTGCGCTGCAATTCCCAATGCTTTTATCCTATTGTATTCTGCCTTTAAATCTTCCACACCTAAATTAATAAAAACCTTACGTGTATTTATACTGTTCGCAATCTCGCTTTGGTTATCGTAAATCTCACAATAATCGCCTTTCGTTACTACCTGGCTAGAGTTTTCGCTGTCGTAATAACCATTCATGAGGCAGAGGTTAAGCCCTTCATAACGAAACATAGCGAAACGCTTTCCGTTTGCAGCGCTTACCTTCCTATCCAATACTTTCTCATAAAACGAAACAGATGCATCAAAGTCCTTAACAATCAAATAAATTGAACCATATCGCATTACGCTTCCTCCATTATTCAAATCTGATTAAAGAATAACATAAACCAGCTCTCTTGTGTAGCAAAAACAAAAGATATCTAATGATTAACTCTCAGAATAGGACGATGTTCCT
This sequence comes from uncultured Lachnospiraceae bacterium, assembly GCA_947565425.1. Lineage (GTDB taxonomy): Bacteria > Bacillota > Clostridia > Lachnospirales > Lachnospiraceae > Petralouisia. Next base: position 8,688 of record CANOFW010000033.1, on the reverse strand, counting down.
CAAAAATTGAACGTTCAACCTGCCAACACAAACGGAGTTTTCAAAGTCAAAGAGCGAAAGGCTCTTATCGAACAAATACAACGAAGGCGTCGTGGGACAGTACAAGCGCGCGATTCGTATTCACACCTTGCCTTTGGGGAATGTTTTTGTAAGAATAAACGTGTAGACAACCGTAATTATAAACAATACCAACTGAAAAATGACGCGCTTTTCTACCGTCAGTCCTGTTTCATTTCCAAAAACACTTGTGACGTTTATTGCGGAGTGAGTAATAATGCAGGGCAGCAGACTACCGCCACGATAATAGAGAATAACAAATAGAAAACCAATCGCAATCGCTCCTGTAACTTGAAACAGGTTCTCTGTAAGTCCCGCACCGCTCCCATTTGCCAGGTTTAGCAAATGCCCCGAACCAAAGATAACGCTTAAAATGACAAGCGCTGTTTTTACATTGTCTTTTGCAATGGCATTGAAAAGGAATCTTCGAAAAATCACTTCTTCTACAAAGCCAACACAAAGCATAAAGGCTATGTAGCAGACAGTACCTGCCAAATTGAAATTAAACGCCGTTCCATTTCTGAAATTTCTTGTACCTAAAATAATCAAGGGAATATAGAAAAGAAAACGACTGGCAGAGATAGGAGATTTGCAAAGCCCGTACCGTTTTTGCAAATCGTTTTTCCATATAAAGGCGAAAAGGAATGCCGCCTGTAAGACACTCAAAATAGCGCTCACAAAATATGGCGTTCCAATCACTTCATTTAATGGATTTGCCAAAGATTGCAGAACGCAGTAAATCACCATCCAGACGATCGCAAATAACAGTTCGTTTATCTCATATAACTTTTTCATTTTCTTTCCTCCTGTGCGGCTAATATCGCACCTCTGTATGCACGCTTCAAATGCTTCTTTATAACTTCTTCGTCATACTCCACAGAATTGTTTGCAATAATACTCGCGTACCCATGTGCAAACATACAAATGGTTAAAAAAAGAAAACGAAATAAATTTGGTTCTTCAATCGCAAAGCGGATATAATTCAAGCCAATTCCAAGCGTAACTCCTTCCTGCAACTTTTCGGCATTCATTAAATAGTTTGAGTGGTACTGATCTGATTTTGTATAGGCAGCCTTTTTCAATTCCTCAATCGTCGCAAAATGACACATAACAGGCTGCGTAGAGCAATTTAGCTTCTTGGAAACCGTTCTCGCACTGATATTTTCTGCCCCTGTTTCACGGGCAATCTCAAAAGCAGCATCAATAACCATCTCTTTTGTAATCTTTACTTTTGGCGGCACAATATATCCTCCTTTTATATAATTATTGTTATATAACAGCAATTATGTATTAAAAAATCAGCATTGTCAATCCAACTTTCTGAAAGTTTCTGCGAAAAATAAATATCGCCGTGTTATTCATGCAAGATACGGATATAATAATCTTCCTGTAGTTCGCATCAACTACAAAGAAAATCCCGGATGTGCTAGGAAGAATTTAAATCCTCCTCACACATCCGGGTATTCTTTAAACAATCTATGACTCGTTATATTTGTACAGCCGGAGAATCACATTTCCATTTTCTTTTAAGGTATATGTCTCAATATACGCCGTCCGTGGATTCTCGCCACCTATGATAGAACGGAATTTTGACATATTTCCTTTATCTCTTTCCGAAATCACTTCCTCTCCTAGCGTTCCTTGTGAGCCCATCCCTTCTTCCCCAATCTCATATTGATATTCAAACGCTCCTTCGTCATTCGGCGTAAGTTCCAACTCTTTGACCAACTCCGTGTTCTTCTCAAAGTCCTCATACGTCCAATGTTCCACTACTTTGGCTACCCGAGACGTAATGTTTTCCTCTGAATCCTCTGGTTCCTCTTCCTCGTTTTCTGTAGTTCCATTCCATTCGTTTTCAATTTGCTCCACATATTCCTCAGCCGCTGCTTTATCCGCCTTGCCCGCATCTAGCGGCAGTGTGAACAACGCATTTACGCCTTGATACTGCTCATTGCGGCAAATATTTCCACTTTGTTCGTCATACGTATAAGCGTCATTGTTATAAAAAGTACCATCTGCGACGCATAAATAAACCTGACGGTCTGCAAATTTTTCCACACTATCGCAGTCAGCAATCCGGTACTGAACGCCATTTTCTACCATTTCAAAATAGCCGCCGCTCATCGTTACGCTGTTAAAAATTGCCGGGTTCAATCCCTGGATCAACGGAGATACAAAAAATGGATCCTCACCATAATTTTCTGCACTGGTATCCGGCCTCGGCGTTCCATCTCTATTTTCAATGGCTGTAACTACATATGTCCGGTCATTCACAACATTTTCCTTATTTTCTTCCGTAACATACCCGCAGAGATTCTCTCCTGATACAATTCCCAACAATGTGATCCGGTAATTGCCATACTCCTGTACCTCTCCCAGCATCACAGCATCTTCACTTTCAAATGCTTGCGCAAGCTTCTTATAGTCTGCTGTCTGCGCCACTTGCTGTGGGGTCAGATATCGCCACGCCGCATATACAGATACGGAACCTGCCAAAAGTATTGTTACTGCCAACATTGCTGCCGCTGGGATTCCTAATCTTCTATTCTTTTTACTCATATGTTCGCTCTCCTTTTCCTGAATCTTTCTAATAATTCTCTGATTCAACCAATCCTCTGGTTCTTCTTTTGGAGAAAGGGCATTTCTTAATAATTTATCCATATCATATTTCATCAAAAACAACCTCCAATTCCTGCTTTAACAGAACCCTCGCTTTGTACAGCCGGCTCTTCACCGTGCCTTTGGGGATTTCCATTACATTAGCAATTTCCTCCACGGAAAGCTGGAGTGTATAGTAGAGATACACCGGAATGCGGTATTTTTCAGCCAATCTTCCTACCGCTTCTCGCACCTGCTGTTCAAGCTCTTTTTTCAAGACGGTATTCTCCGCTGACTCTTCCTGCCCAAGCATTGCGTCTTTTGCCGACTCTTCGGTAAGCGTACAGCACCCGGCAATTCGTTTGCGCCAGGCAAATTTCCGCCTGCGGTTCTTCCAGATGCGAAATGCGACGGATATCAGGTAGCTTTTAGGATTGTTCGTAAAATCAATTTTCCCTTCCAGTTCTACCGCTTTCAATAATGTATCTTGATACAAATCTTGCGCTTCCTCCCGGTTTCCGGTAATGCGGCTGCAAAATGTATAAACATCCTTTCCATATTCATTAATACACTGCTCCAGTTGTACTCTGTTCATTGTTTCCTCCAGCATCTTACTGCCATGCCCTACAGACGTCTTTCAGGCTTTTTCAGCCCTTTCACTTATACATTGTAATAACTTTTGTTTTGGTTCACTATTTTTATTAAGAGCAAAGCAGAAAGCCCAATTCAGCTCCCCTTCCCTTCACTCATGAGGAGATTGCACACTTTGACGCACCGAGCGCGCACTTGTTCTAAAGACTACCAGGCTTGCCTGGAGGATCCCTCGGGACCGTTATACAATGATATCTTTCTCTCACATGCGCGCATGATTTTTATCTTATCGGAAATACACTTTAACATAACAAGGTCTTTCTTATCAAGACAACCCGAAAAGCCGCAGACTACGCCTTTTTAACGGCGCATTCTGCGGCATCATCTTTCCCATAATTTTACGTCTTATTTGATTTTTTTCTGTTTTCTAAGATACTCCAAAAAACCCTGACAGCCAGCCAGCACATCCGCATAAGTCTTTTCAAAATCTCCTGTATACCAGGGATCCGCTACATCCCGGGGATGGTCTGTATAATCCAGAAGAAGGCTGATTTTCTCTTCCTTATCCTTACCTGCAATCCGCAGCATATTCCGGTAATTCCAGCTATCCATGCCAATGATATAATCGTACTCCTGATAGTCGCTTCGTTTCATTTGTACTGCGTACTTTCCGGAAGTAGAAATTCCGACCTGCGCCAGCTTGCTTCTTGTTCCATGATGCACCGGATTGCCAATTTCCTCCGTGCTGGTTGCCGCGCTGGCAATATAAAACTCATTTGCAATACCCTCTTTTTGTACAATGTCTTTCATAACAAATTCTGCCATTGGGGAACGGCAGATGTTGCCGTGGCAGACGAAAAGTATCTTAATCATAATATTTTCCCTCCTAAAATGCCGTGATTTGCCGTGTTTTGGGGACTTTTGCACTACCTGTAAAATCCACATAAAATCTGCGAAATGTAGCACATTACGCAAAATAAGGCAAATCGGAGCAAAATGTAATAATGAGTAGTAGTCAAATGGTAGTCAATTTTACGGTTGCAGACTACCAACCTTTTAACGGTATTATCGTTAAAGGGGTTTCAAAGGGTGTGCATTATTTAACAATAATCCATTGTGATTGTAGTTGGCAGTCTTTACTGTTTCTTTAACTGCACAACTTTCTGTAATAAATCAACCAATTCTATTTGGTACCCAGCATCAATAATAATATTCGGAAGGATATGTGTATCAGAAGGTTCCCAATAAGCAGCATACGAATATGCAGACTTACACAAGCTCGTTCCAAGTATTTCTTCTATATCACTAAAAGATAGGGTTAACTCTATTCTATCACACTCATCAAGATACTTTCTTAATGCACCAAACTTATTTGATTCCCTTCTCCCTATTTTATCTATCTCACCAACTGTTGATAATGCATTACATAGTTTATTGAATTTATCAATCATCCAAAAATACAACTCAACTCTTAATGCAGAGTCAAAAACATTGCATTCCTTTTTGTATATTATTCTCTTTGCATTACTACCCCCACGGCTTGAATACCAATCTAGCTTATCTCCAAAGGCACTCTCAATTTCATTTTTTTTACTTTCAAGTCTTGCAAATACCTCTGAATTCTCTGCATATATTAAAACTGACAGATATTTACTACGAGTAATCGTAAACTCAATATGCAAATCAGATGTTCCAAGTGAAACAGCATACCAACACTCTGTTGATGCCTCCCTTCTGGCAATGACATCTTCATATCCCTGTTCATTACAGAATGTTATAAACTCACTCCAAAAATCCTGTCTTTGCCTTTCCAAGTCCGTACCTAAAACAACAGAAACCTTTGTTTCAGTTGTTTCTTTATTAGCAACATTTCCCGGCTCGTCTAGTAATTCTTCTGGTATCTCTCTACCATCCATAGCGAAAGAAACATAAATCAAATCATCCATCTGCTCTTGTGTAAAACTAAACTGCCAACGCCTTTCCATAAACTGGAGTAACTTTTTGCTTCTTTTATATATTCTGTCAGCGGTCCAATCAGTTTCCTTTGCTACTTCTATTTCGGAATGTGAACCATTTTCATAACCACGTCTTCCACCATCTTTAGATGTTTTCTTATCGTGGAAACCGTCGTTCTGTAACGATGAATTAATGCTATGAGACAATGGGAGAAGATTACCCAAAGCACATGACAACAATTCGATTTCTTCTGAATTAAATTGCCTAAACTGATTCTTCCAATAGTGTTTTGACGGTGTCTGTGGAAGAATGTGCTCAACTGTTAATTTATCTTTCTCTGTTTTTGTAAATACAGACCAACTCATCTTATCAAGATTGTTCTTTTGTGCAAGCTGCAACTCATATTCAAACAAGAAATACTTAATTGATTTCCAAGAATAAAAACCATCATAATCATCAAAGAGTTTCTCAATTTTTGTTACAAAGTTTGGTAGTGCATATTCGATGTTGATATTAGTCGAATCTGTAATATCAGCTAATAATTCATCAACATCCATCTGTTTAAGATAAATGCTGCGAGCCGCACGATAATATTCACTACTCTTGTATGTTGCATTAAAGTATCCTAATCTAAAGCAAATAAAAATGAATCTTTCTATAGCCTTAAATACTTCTACTCTTTTATCCGTTGGAATATCCCTACGGCTAATCAAAACCATGACAAGTGGTCTAAAATGCCCAATACCAATTCTATTCAATCTATCAACCCATATTTTTTCCTCTATAGTCAAATTCTCACTTTGACTAGGGAAAAAAGTATCATACCAATATTTGGCCATATCCTTAAGGCTGTTAACATACAATGATATTTCATCTGGCTGAAGTTTTGAAACCTCAATCTCTACCGTTTCAGTTTCGTTTACATCTTCGTCGAAATCCTCAACTTCTAAGTAAGCAAAAGTGGAAATTTCCTGTTCTACAACAACTGTTTTCTTTTCAAATATATTCTTTGCAGAAAATTTATTTAATAAGAAGTGAATATAATCATCACCTTTTTTACGAGAATAAGTAAAATAACTAATCCAATGTGCCCTTAAGAAATCATCATCTGATAATGGTACACTCTCATTTCTTCCCAACTGATAATAAACCTCTTTCCATGCCTCATTTATCTGCTTACGAAGATTATCTTTGTCGAGTTCATCAAATTTATCATCGGAATAAAGGGTTGTAAGATAAATAAGCCTATTCTTCAATAATTCTAAGTTTGTCACCTTCTTACCACGATTATTCATTGTTTCAAAGGCAACAAACACATCATAATCATCATCAATTTCATGAATATTAAACATCATCCTCAATGTCAGTTTCAGATACAAATTATTGATTCCATCCATACTCTCTTCCACATATAAAGCATCAATATTTTCTCTAAAAAATGCCTTTGCAAATTTAAGATTTTTCGTATAATAGGTTTCATGCACGGTACCGGAAAAAGGCTCATTGAATATTTTATGGCGCAAATATTCTTCACTTGGATTATCCACCTCATATCCAAATAAATATGTAATTATCTGATTATTTGAAGGTCTGTGCTTACAGATATATTTTGCAACAATTTCTGCCAAAGTATCGTCCCCAAGAATAATATTCTCATCTGACTTTCCTTTATTCTCGCCCAGGGAACGCATAAACTCTACAACTTCATTTAATAATATAATAAATGTAGTAAGTCTCTGCTGTCCATCAACAATATGACAAGGTTTAAATCCCTTGTCTACCATCCATATATCAGTTCCCCAGCTATCAACATCATTTCTTTTCAATGTCTTTAAAGACAAAAGTCCTGTATAATGATACCTATCATCTTGTAAATTAACTAAATCATCCCAAAAATCTACAAGCTGTGCCTGTTGCCAAGCATAGCCTCTCTGGTAATCTGGAATTCTAAATAATCTATTTTGAAATAATAATGATAATGGTTGCAATTCATTAGCCACGAACTCAACCTCCTATTTCTATTTTTCTTCATGTTTTTAAGAAACATAAAAATTCGATTTTCATTATATCACACAACATCCACTTTTTCCACGAAAAAAGAACCCCGAATGGCATTTCTGCACCCAGGGCTTTATTTTCATTCCTCGTATTAAATTGCTTTGAACATTTTCTGATTAATCGGTTTTTCGCCTGTTACCTTTTCGACTTCTTTCTTGGCAGCCTCCAGTTCCTCCAAGCGGATCATTTCATCCTTGGCATCATCAAATCCAAGATGGGTATAAGTATTCATCGTAACCGAAATGTCCGAATGCCCCATAAGGTACTGTAAGGTTTTGGGGTTCATTCTCGCCCTTGCCATATTGCTGCAGTAAGTATGCCTGCAAACATGGGGTGTAATGTTCGGCATCTGTATTTTGAAGATATCATTGTATCTCTTTACTGCGTGATTGAAGCGGTGCTGCCAGTGCATTGCCACCTCCGGCATTCCATTCTTATCCCGGAAAAGAAATCCGCCATAACCCTGAACTATGATCTCCGGCAGGTCTGTTGGCCTGTCCTCGATGATTGCCTGGAACATTTGGTAGACATCATCGGTCATCGGAAGTTTTCTTGTTCCTGCATTGGTCTTTGTTGCCTCAATAACATACTCGCCCCACGAAGTTCTCTGCAGCTGATGGTTAATATCAATCACCCTGTTCTTCATATCCACATCTTTGAGGGTCAGCCCGCAAAACTCTGAAATTCGCATTCCTGTGTGGAAAAGGATATAAAAGACTTCATAATACTTGCAGTATACATTATCATCACGCACAAACTTAAGGAACTTCTTCATCTGCTCCTTGGTTATTGCCTCTCTTGTTTTTTCGTCATTATAAATAACCCCGGCAAGCTGGAATCCAAATGGGTTCTTTACAAGCATATCGTCATCAACCGCCATCTGGAAAGCCGGGCGGAGAACTCCCCGCACCGTTTTGATGGTGCTTGAGCCTTTCCCATCCTGCTGCAGCTTGATTAAAAATAATTTTGCATCTGATGTCTTTACCCTGCTTATCTTTTTTGAGCCGAATTCTTCCTTTAAAAGGATGTTCTTTACAAATCCGTAATTCATAAGCGTATTAGGTTTTACCCCCGTCCTTGTTTTCAGGTATCTTTCCACCAATTCATTTACTGTCATATTCCTGCCCACCGGGTCAAGCAGCGAATCCAAATCCCTGCCAATTTCCTTTTCAAGTTCCCGGAGGGAACGGCATGGAGCCTTTCCGGCTGGCTGAGGATCCGTAGGCTCCAGTCTCCAGCTGTATACGAAATGTGGTTTCCCGTCAACATGATACTTAAACTGATATTTTCCGTTTGCCCTGATTGACTCCCCCTTACGAAGGATTCTGTGTTTTGAGTCTCTTCTTATCGATGTACCGCTCATCTCTTGCTAACGCCTCCTAGTATAATAATGGTGTAGTCAATCAAGACTACTTGGTTAATAAATTT
>CANOFW010000032.1 GCA_947565425.1 uncultured Lachnospiraceae bacterium | reverse complement strand
ATACTGTTGTGTAAAAATACTTATGGGCAATATATATGTTTTTTACAGATTCCCCTCCATACTGCCATAAGGGAAACATTTGAGGGATTTTGTGCATCCCTTGTCTCCTGGAGATGGACAGAATGTATTCCCTTCCAGTTCACTGTCTGAGGTTTTCCTTTCCACTGTAAAAGTCTCGTGGGGACGGAAACTGTTTTTCTTCACGGACAACCCTTCTGGTTTTCCTAGCAGCGGCAACAAGCACCTTCGATTAGGGTATGCCGCTGAAACTCGCAGCTGCCGCTGATAAGACTGTCTGATATTGAAACTGTCCGGTACGGCAGCCGCTCAGACAGGTCATCTGGCATACCCATTGGTGCTTTTATGCCGCTGGCAAGGAAAACGCACGAAGGGCTTCCTACCCCAGAAAAACAGTTTCCGCCCACGATACCTTCCGGCTGGAAAGAAAACCGAGTTTGAATGGAAGGGAATTAATAGAATCCGTCCATCCCCGGAGCTAGGGATGCTAAAAATCCAGTCACGTTTCCCAGTGGCAGTATGGAGGGGAATCTGTTGGAAACAAATGATTCCCATAAGTATTTTTATGCTCTAAATCTAAAAGTTCTATGGAATAGGGCTGTACAAAAAATTAAGGCTAAACTGTTACCCATTTTTTATGATAAGTGATATTATAGTACCAAAAGGAGAAACCCGGAGAAATCAGGGGTATCATACCAGTTTTCCATCTTTTATCTGCAAAATCACGTCCGCCTCGTTTGCCAAGTCCTTACTGTGAGTTACCACAATCACACATTTTTCCTGCTCATGGGCAAGGCTTTTGAATAGTTCCGTGATCTCCTTGGCAATCCTCTCGTCAAGGTTTCCGGTCGGCTCATCCGCCAGCAAAATTGGCGCTTGGCTGGCAAGCGCCCTGGCAATGGCAACTCTCTGCTGCTGTCCGCCGGAAAGCTGCATGACATTACGCACACTGGCGTCTCCTTCAATCCCCATCTGCGCCAAAAGCGCCCGCGCATCCACCTTGCCGCCGAGCAGGACATTCTCTACTGGCGTAAGATAATCAATGAGGTTATAGTTCTGAAATACGAGCGAAATGTTATGCTTGCGGTGATAACAGAGCCCCTTCTTGCCGATATCTTCCCCCTGCACGCAAATGTTTCCCTTTACGGGCACATCCAGCCCTGCAAGCAAGGATAACAGCGTCGTCTTTCCTGAACCGCTCGTCCCTAAGACAGCATACATCTTTGCTTTCTCAAACCGATAGGCAATTTCATTTAACACCAGATTATCCCGCTGAGATTTATAATAATAAGAGACATTTTTTACTTCCAACATTTGATTCAACTCCTTTGCTACATTTTAGACAATATATTTTTAGGTTTCTGTATTGCAATAGAAAGACTTGACAGTCCTATCGAAACAACAATGATTCCCATGACGGAAACGGCGGTGGCCGCTATGACGTCTCCCGCTATACTGACGGTTACTCCGACGATTTCGTCTTCCCCGCTATCTTCTGATATACTCACCATGCCCTTTTGTGCCTCCTCCTTTTCCCTGGCAAGCTCCATTTGATTTCCTACGAGATAATCTGCCGTAACCCCTGCCACATAAGGAGCGGCACAGGTCGCCAGCATAAAAGCTGCCGCACTGACGATCATCCCTTCCGTCAGCATTTGCAGAATAATATCTAATTTCCTTCTGCCGACAGACAACAAGATTCCGATTTCACAAATTCTATTTTTTATCCAGAACAGAAATACAAACAGGAGGATAAAAATGGATGATACGAAAACGAGGCATAAAAGCATAAGGCTCATGCTCTTCAAACCGCTAAAATTTTCCGCCATCGTGTCGCTCATACCGCTGTTGTCCAAAAGGTCATATTGCTCCCAATCAATCTCAGTTTTTACAAGCGCCTGTTTTACTGCTTCGTAATCATCCACATCTTCCACCCAGAAGGTAGCCGTCTGATACAAGGGGTTATTTTCACACCCTTGCGCCTTCTCCGGGAAAGACAAATCTGTAAAAATAATATTTTCTGCCCGGTAACTATCGCCTTCTGTAATAGGCGTAATCTTCTGTATGGAATCATAGATGCCGATTACCTTTGCAGAATACACAGCCGAGTCGTCCCTTTCCTTCCAGTCGTTGAATTCCAATTTATCGCCTAACTGCAATTTGTTCTGCTCCGCCAATTCCCGCGATACGACGCATACGTTTTCATCGCCGGCCGCCACCATCCTGCCCTCTTTTACGATGATATTGCCCTTTTGCACATCAAAATCATACGCCATATCCCGGCTGCCGCGCAGAGAAACGCCTTGCTGATCGGAGGTCTGATCCCGATCTTTATCCTCAATACGCGTAAAATTCACAGGGTTTACCACCGTATTTGCCGTCGTTATGTTGTAAGCGCAAAGCCCTTCTGTCTGTGCAATTTTTTCAATATCTGATCGTTTTAGCGTCTCAAAAGAATTATCCGTCCAGATCATCCATTCGCCGCTTTCTAGCTGTTCCCTATAATAACCTCCCAAATTGCCAGGCATATTTTCCCCTACCTTTTTATCTAATTCAGTAGAAAGAGCGTCAATTTGCTTGTGGCGAAATGATGCGTTTGCCTCCAAGCGGAAACTTGCCCCCACTGATTGACGACTGCTGTTTTGCGTCTGAACGCTTGCCGACTGGCATGCCCACCCGGAATAAATAAAAATGGCTGCCACAAATACAATCAAAAATAAGAGTATGCTCCTGACTCTTTTTCGATACAGGCAGCGAACGCTCAATTGAAATAAATTCATTGCTATCCCTCCATTTCCGATAAAATATCTTTTAGCTGTTTCCTGAAATATGGTGCTGTCGCCAGCCCCACCAACACAGCCAGCAAAGCTGTGCCAATTCCCCAAACAGATAACAGATTGCCGACAGAGGCAAAAGAACTTATCTCCTGACCCCGAAACGCATCCAGAGCACTTATCCATGCAGGAAATATGCACAATCCAATCACGGAAGCCGCTGCTGCCGCCCCTGTAAAGAGCAGGATGCACTCAAAACACATCTGCGCAAAAACATTTTTGCGCGCAATGCCCATGCTGAAATACACGGCAATCTCCGTCTTACGATTTCGCATCCACATACACAGCAGGCTTCCTATGATAAACACAGACGTCAATCCTATCAGTGCAAAAATCAACCTTGTGACCCGCTCAATCTGCTGAATGCTGTATTTCAATTTCTGATATACGGTATCTAATGTCCCGACATTCACTTTGTCAGCAAAAATCTGTTCTATTTCCTCTGCCGTCTGTTTTAAATGGTCTGGCTCCGCTACATAGACAGCAATTTTTTGGTACTGTTCTTCGCCGCAAAGCGCCAAGACAAAATCGGTATCTGCATAGATTTGGTTTTCCATACGATTTTCCGTATAGACTGCATCTGTCTGGCTGTTCTCATTTCCGTTTAGATAAAATCCCACCACAACTGCTGATACCTTCTGCCCTCGTTCTCCCAAAAAAGATAGTTCATCTCCTATCTTTATCTGTCCGCATTCTGCCAGTACCCGATTTATGACAATTTCCCCTTTGCCACTTACCTGACTTCCTTCTACCAAACGACAAACCTGTTCTTCAAAGGGGCTGTCATGTTTCATATCGTCATACCCATGTATGGTAACTTTGCCTGCCTCCCCCTCCTCGCTTCCCTCCACAAGCGGAAATCCGTTTGCATACGCCCCTATCTGGGAAACACGATTGATACGGGCAATATTTTGCAAATGTTTCACTGCATCCACATCCACAGCATCCAGCATTTGTTCCTGATTGATGCTTTCCAACGTCACCTTAGAATTACTATCTTCTTTGATACGCCTGCCTACCTGAGCAGATGCGTGTAAGACAGACCACGCGCCCAAAATGGCAAATACAGAAACAAAAAAGATCAGAAACAGTAGCAGTGCCTTTCCTCTTTTGCGCCTGATATAACAAAATGCTCTTTTCATCCACGTCATACGTTTCCTCCTACTGCCATCTCATAATTGCTACTTTCTCTGCCGTCCAATGGACAGTGTCCTGACAGCTTCCAAATACTAAAATATCGGTTCCTTTTTTTATTTCTTCCTTGACGGTGTCTTCTCTTGAAACTTCCGTTTGCTTCGCCATATCAAGCGTAATGATTTGAAACTGACAGTTTTCGCTATAATTAATTTCCACTAGCTGGGAAAGATCCTCAGAACCGGGAGCTGCCGCCTCCAATGTTTCGCCTTCTCCCGTTTTCTCCACCTTACTGGGAGAAATAAAACAACTTTCCTCTGTAAATTTGACAACGCTGCCCTCTAAATCGGCGCCATCATAAAACGTACCGTCTGACGCTTCCTCGTTGTTCGTACCTTCCGGTCCTTCCTCATTATCTGCATGTTTTAAATCTTCTGCGTCTTCCACTGTGCCTTGTTTCACTGCTCTGTCTTCTGTGCCTGTTTGACAAGCTGCCAGCATTATCATAGAAATTGTAATTCCAGTAAGCGCCAGCCATTTTTTTAATGTTTTTGTTCTCATCCTTGCATACCTCATTTCTTTTTGATTTACTCCAATGGTACTGGAAAAGTCCTCTAAAAATCTTGGAAGTGGATAGATAAATTCTTTTATTTCTTAGAAGATTTTTAGAAATTTTCCTGTTATACTAATGAGAAGAAAAAAATGTGGAGAATAGACCTTATGAAGATATTATTGATAGAAGACAACGTCCTATTATGTGATACCATTAAGAACCAGCTCACAAAAGAGGCGCATGTTGTCGACGCCTGCTACAGCGGGGAAGATGGGCTGATTTTTGCCCTCAAGAAAGATAACAGCTATGATTTGGCCATTATTGACCGGATGCTGCCAGTGATTGATGGGCTGACAATTCTAAAAGCTATGCGGGAAAAACAGATACAAATTCCTGTAATTATCATTACGGGAATGTCGGGATTGGACGATAAAATTGAAGGATTGGATAACGGCGCTGACGATTACCTTGTCAAACCATTCCATATCCGGGAATTATCCGCACGGATACGCGCTTTAAACAGGCGCCCGCCGCAAACAAGAGACGATGCGCCCCTAACGTTTGGGGATTTAACCCTAGATGTAGGCCGGCACGAGTTAAAATGCAAAGACAAGAATCTTATCCTCACGCCCAAAGAATTACATCTGCTCTGCGCTTTTCTAAAAAACCCCGAGACGATTTTTTCAAGGGAACAGCTTATGCAACAGGCATGGGACTCTAGCGCCGAGATAGAGATTGGCAATGTGGACAACTATATTTATTTTCTGCGCAAAAGGTTAAAGGCATTGGACAGCAATGTGATTATTCGCTCTGTATACGGCAGCGGTTACCTGTTGGAAGTTCCTCAATGACAATTCTGGAGGTCGATTATGATAAAATCTTTGCGAAAAAAATTACACTTTCTATTTGCAGGCTCTTTCATGCTGCTGTTTACAGCCGTCCTGGGCTTGATGATGTGTAACGATATATCCTCCTCACGCAGCATGGAAAACGATATGTTCCAGCGTACCGCCGCCAATCTGCTGCTGAATCTGGAGAATCGTGAGAATATACAATCTATTTTTTCGTTATATGAACAAGACTATCCCTTTCTTTTCCACTGTTTTGATAGTTCGGGAAATATCTTGTACCAAACCTCTTCCGAGGATTACCCCCAGATTCCCGGTATCATAGATGCTTTTAAGAACGAACTTAGCAGAACGGAGTCTTTTTCTAATCTTTATCCCAGCTATAGTCAGAGTGGCATTTTCTATTTTTCTTATGATAATATTCCTTACAGTGGAATCTATGGCGAAACGCCGGATTCTAAGGCACAGGTAAATACGGTATACCTGATAAAACGTGTACAAACAATTACAGAAGAAATAAAAGAAATCTTCGGATTTTATCTTACTATTTGGTGCGTAATATTAGCCGCAGTCGCAGCCATTAGCCATTTTCTAATTCAAAAGGCTACGCAGCCGACAGAAGCTGCCATAAAGAGCCAGAAAAATTTTATTGCCGCAGCCTCGCATGAATTGAAGGCCCCTCTCGCCGTCATCCTCGCCAATGCGGAGACAGCGGCAGACGACCCGGTTTTGCCTGCGCATCTGCACAAAAATCTTACAACAATAGACGCGGAATGTACGCGCATGTCAAATCTGGTACAGGATTTATTGCTCCTGTCCTCCATCGACAGCGGTACCTGGACACTCACCAAAGCGCCGGTTGATGTTTATTCCTTACTTATCAACGTGTATGAAAAATTTGAACCTCTCTGTAAGAAACATCACAGGGAACTTGTGCTGAATTTCGCAGATGATGTATATCCGAAATTTGTGGCGGACAATCATCGTTTAGAACAAATACTTGAGATCCTGCTTGATAATGCCGTCTATTACGGACAACCAGATTCTCCCATCACCCTCACGGTCCATACCAGGCAACAAAATGCTGGCGGCTTGCTTGCCGCATCTTCTGCCGGAACGAAATGGTTATCGTTTACCATCGAGGACCACGGCCCGGGAATCCCGGCGGAAGATAAACCCTTCATTTTCGACCGTTTTTTCCGGGCCGACAAAGCTCGCACGGGCGCACAGCATTATGGCCTGGGACTGAGCATTGCACATGAACTTGTGCACATGCATAATGGCAAAATTACGCTTTCCGACACGCCGGGCGGCGGATGTACGTTTACGATAAGTTTTCCACTTTTTGACACATGACTTTGCACTTATCCTTATAGACGGCCACGCCGTATTTCAGTACCTTTTCTATGTCTTCATCATAAAAAGCATCTCCATACTGCCTCTTATTGATCTGTGCCAACGCTTCCTGACAAGATGCGTCTAAGTCGCCGTCCCTCGCATATTTCACTTCAATCACAAGCCCCATTGGCTCATCATCGTCATCAATTTCCACGAGAATATCTGCGTATCCTTCCCCGGCCTCTCGGTTAGAAGAAACTACCCAGCTTCCTTTGAATGCAAGAAGGCCGAGCAGCATTCCATGATAAAAGTTCTCCTTGAGCTCTCTCCTTTATCAGCATTACTACTTTTCTGTTATGATGCTTCTCCAAAAGCTGCGACAGCAATGCTATACTGCCACAGAAGACAGATTTATTCATTTTTCTGTCCAACAACTCAGAAAACGCCTGTTTTTCACTGTGTGTAAGATTCTCACTGTCCAAAAGGTAATAGTGATTACCTGCCTCCCGATTCACCAGCATAGCTGCCATTTCAAATGCTGTCTCATAAGACTCCGCATCAATATCCTTTAATGACAAAGAAATCACTGGAAATTTCCCCATATATTCCTCGCACAGCTTTGGCTCTTTCATGATTTCCAGACCTTGAAATAGTTCCTTATCCCCATCCAGTTCAAAAAAATATTTGAGCATACTCATATTCAGGGACTTTCCGAAACGCCTGGGCCGGGTAAACAATGTTACCTCCGCCGGATTTTGCAATAATTCAATAATTAGCCCTGTTTTGTCAACATAATAAAATCCGTTTTTTCTGAGTTTCTCGAAATCCTCAATACCAATCGGGATTTTCTTTTGAGTAGTATCCATAAAAATCACACTCCTCCTGCATTCGTAACCTTATTATACTGAAAGCTGTTGCAGTTAACAAGCTTCTATTTTTCATTGATTGTTATTTATAAAAGGCAAAGGGAATCTGGCGCAAACCATGATTCCCTTTGCCTGACTTTATTTTACTTGCCACAATAAATCTCAATCGCCGCAGCAGCAAATTCCGCTGTGCCCTCTCCGGCGGCATCATTTATGTTGGTTGTGAAATCCCCACCGCCAGCATACATCTTTCCAAGACTTGACAGGATGTCATTGGAACACTGATAAAAGTTCTCTGAAATATAATCCTGTAATTTTTTAACCTGGGTTTGCACAACGGCTGCATCTGTCTTCTCTTGTGCAGCTTTTAATTTCCCAAACTCCACAAAGAACTGCACCAATCCTGCTGCCACAGCCTGGTCTTCTTCCTCGCTCCTGCCTTTGGCTTTCTGCTCAAATTCCTTGTAAGCGTCCGTCTGTCCCCATTGTTCTTTCGCCTGTCTGACGTATTCGTCCATTTTTCTTGTGTCAAATACTGTAAAATCCATCGTCTTCACTCCTACCAATTTTATTCCACGGGCGAAATCAATCAAGTGCTCCAGATGTTCCTTCTTCATTGTCAGTAAGGTAATCTGTTGTTCTAACGCCTTACTTCTGTCAAAATCTGGCCTCGTTAAAATCTCTTTGATTTCTTTCAGAGGAAACTCCAATTCCTTAAACAGCAAAATCTGCTGTAACGTTTCCAAAGCCGTATCGTCATACAGCCGATAACCGGAAGCCGTGTATTCTGTTGGTTTCATCAAGCCGATTTTGTCATAGTATTGCAGGGTGCGTACGCTCACGCCTGTCAATTTACTTACTTCTTTTACTGTCATCATGGTCTTTTCCTCCTCCCGCGTAAGAACATCATAAACTATTACGCAGCGTAAGAGTCAAGACTTATTTCACGGTCACTTTCAATTTCGCACTCTTTCCTTTGCCATTATAAGGCTTTACTGTGATCGTTGCCTTCCCTTTCTTTTTGGCGGTAACCTTGCCGTTCTTATCTACTTTAACGGCTTTTTTGCCTTTCTTGTCTACGGTATACTTAAAACTGTTGCAGCCGTATTTTTTACCGGAAATTTTCGCCTTAATCTGGAAGGTTTTCTTCCCTTTCACTTTCAATGTTACGCTCTTTTTATTGAGTGTAACCTTCGCTTTCTTGTCGGGAGCCGCCTTGACCGTCACCTTACAGGTTGCCTTCTTGCCGTCCGCTGTCGCAGTAACCGTTACCGTGCCTTTCTTCTTGGCAACAAGCGTTCCTTTTTTAATGGTTACAATCTTCTTTTTATTACTCAGTGTCCAGGTTACTTTCTTACTCGTAGCATTTTTAGGACTGACAGTTGCTTTCAAAGTGAATTTTTCGCCTACGCCCAAGGTCAATGATTTCTTGTTCAGTGCCACCTTACTTACCGGAACTTTGACCGTCACTTTACAGGTTGCCTTTTTGCCTCCGGCTTCGGCTGTAATAATAGCTGTTCCGGCCTTCTTCGCTTTCACTACGCCGTTTTCCACAGTCGCAATTGCCGGTTGGCTGGAACTCCATTTCACCGTTTTGTTTGTGGCATTGTCCGGCTTAACGGTCGCTTTGAGCGTTGCACTGGCGTTCACGTTAAGGAGCAGGCTGGTTCTATTCAGCGTCACACTGGTAACGTCGACAGTAGGGGGCGTCTGACCCTCAACCTGAACTGCCTGCACGCCTTCCAGCGTAGGTGTGATTACCATCTCGCCATTTTCATCAAAGGTAATCTCATCAATACAGGTGGTACGGTGTACACCCAGCCCATCCTGCGCGGTAAAGATATTCAATGGTGTATAGAACCTGTGGTATGCCATAAAATACCGTTCTTTGCCGTTTACATCCCTGACATGCACCACCGACTGATGCGCCGTTCCCAACATTCCTTTGCTCTCGTCCTTGCTCAGAAGGTTCTTCTTTTTTAACGTTACTTTGACCGTTCCGTCATCCTGAATTAATTGATCGCTGACGCCATAATTCACATGGTAATTGGGGCTGTTGGCGTCGTCGCAAGACCAGGTCCAGTGGTACTTGCCATCTATCTTGGTAATCACTACAGATTCACGGAATTCGGTCAAGCCTGTAATCTGCTTGAGGCTTCCCTCTTCGACATTCATTCCATCCTCTGTCAGTTTCGCCAGCACAGCCGAGCCATTTCCAAAGGACATGTACGCACTGCCATCATCATCGACAAAGATAGAGGGGTCTATCGCCTGCCCCATTTTCAAACCGAGGTCGTGGCACATCTTCGTTGTAACAAGAGGCGTTCCCTTATCCGTATACGGCCCTGCCGGATGGTCTGCCACGGCCACGCCAATCTGGGAATTTCCATCTGCATCCTTTCCACAATAGTAGAAATAATATTTGCCATTCATTTTCTCAATCGTAGGCGCCCATGCGCTTCCTTTGACTGCCCATGGGGAGTTGGCAATCTGTACGCCCTTATCGTTGACGCCTGGATTGTCATTGGCAAGCTCCATAATGATTCCTTCGTCCTCCCAATCAACCATATTCACGGAGGAAAATGCATGGAACTTTGTGCCGCTCCAGCCGGGATAACCGTCTGTAGTCGGATAAATCCAGAATTTACCGTCAAAATAATCAATGTCTGGATCTGCATACTGTCCAGGAAGTACCGGATTATTTGCGTAGATGGGCTTTTTCAGCTTCCAGTCCTCACGCTTATCGCCGCTAATTAACGTTACTGTTACGTCTTTAGACAAATCCAGTATTCCTTTATTTTGAAATGCTTTGCCGTCAACTGTAATAGCAACTTCAGAATCAAATAATTCAAAATTCACTGGAACCTTTGTCAGCTCCGCACCCTTCTGAATATAGGGCTGAATTTCTTTTTTATCTTCGTCAAGCAGCGTCGTAACCGCCGTATGATCGTCTGTTCCACGGTAAGTAAGTGCTGTCTCCCGGTCTGGAGCAGTACCCGTCAAAACCGCTGCCAACAATGACTGTTCGTCCCGGAACGCCTGTGACAATTCCAGCACCCTCGCTTCATCCAACGCCTGATTTACAATTCTAAAATTATCAAGATACCCCTTGAAATATTCACCGTTTTCTGTCCAGTTCGCTTTTCCTATATAGAGAATGCCGTTCTTTCCTAAGATATCATTTAAGACGTATGCGCTCGCCTGTTCTGCCGCTTTCTTACCATTTACATAGATGGCTGTGCTATTGCGGCTAATTACGATATCCACATGATGCCATTTACTGCCCGTAACCGCAGATGGATTCTCCGGCCGTGTGCCGGAATTATAATACCGCTCCACTTTCGTCGTACCGCTGCTCTCCAAAACGCCCAGGTATTTCTCAGAATTATAGACCACCTGTTTGTCATCAGGAGCAGCAAACATCACCCAATTTGCGCCGCTTGCGTCCGGCTTCATATCATAAGATATCGTCATCTCCCGCAGTCCAGCAAGCAGGCTCTTACCTTCTTTATCCGTCACGCGCAGATAATTGGCGGAACTTCCATCCAGATACAATGCCTTACCCATGCTCTGTGCATAACTTTCTCGCAACGCATAATTTCCTTCTGCCTTGGCATATGTGCTGGTAAATCCGCTTCCTTCTGCATCAAAATTAAAATCGGCAAGCACCTTTTCTTCCTGCGGCGTCCCTGTCTGGTCCAATTCTACCTTTGTCTGGAAGGTGGCGCTCCTCTCCGCATAAGTTACCGTAAGCTCCTGATTGCCTGCCGCTACGGTTTCTGTACCCGCTGTAAATGTAAACTGTCTTTGGTTCTTTCCGCTTACCGGATAAGCGACGTCCTCTTTCTGGCCGTTTGCATAAGTTACCGTAAGCACAAGTCCTGACAAGCTAAACTTCTTCTCTGCCACATCATAAGTAACCGTCTCAGGCGCAGTCTTAACAGCGATAGACTTAGGCCCATATGCTTCCATGATCCTGTCATACTCTTCTGCTGTCAGGTTAAGAATACCGCCATGGCGTTTATGCACCGTATCAAAATTATAATCATTGTCAGCCGTCTTCACCCAGGCAGCATTGGCAATGTCTGTCGTATAGAAAGGAATATACCCCCGGGCACCGTAATTGTCAGCCAGAAGACCATAGGTAACTTTCTTCTCTCCATCGACTACCTTATAATCGTCCTCGTTATACTTAAATAATTCCGGCCCTTCCAGGTTGTCGGCAAAACTGGCAATATTTCGCAGAGAACCCTGTACTTCCCAGCTATCCAACCCCTTCCAGTTGCCGTCTTTGCATTTTTCCAAACGAATACTGCCGTCTGCCGCTGAACCGCGGTAATAGACGCCATTCTCCGCTTTGATGATTGTCGTGTCGATAATATGGTCACTTCCATTATCAATCATCTTCACTGGTTCCGTAAATGTGCGAAAATCCCTGGTCTTTGCATAATAGACCTTCTGCACACTGCCTGTCATAGAGGCAAAGAACACAACATATTCTCCGGTCGTCTCATCATAAACTGCTTCCGGCGCCCAAGCGCAGGTGGTATCTGCCGGTGCTACATCGGCAAGCCAGGGCTCGGACCAATGGACCAAATCATCTGATTCCCAAATCCTCAGGCAATGGCTACCGTTAAACTGTGAAACGCCCCAGTCTACAGTTCCCGCTGCAATATTGTTGGCGCCAATACATAAATCCGTCGCGATTAGCCAGAAGCGGTCGCCCTCCGGTGAACGAATCATATAGGGATCGCGCACGCCCGCTTGATTCTGATTCTTTGCCAAATCCTCTTCATCTCTAACGGAATCTGCTACACTGAGCACTGGTTTTTTGGCATTCAAGTCCAACCAATTATTGCCATCATGACTGCTTGCAAAGAAAATCTGCTGTTCGGCTGGCCCTCCGTTGTTTTCAAAAAAAGCAAATAAGTAATCCGTTGTTTTCTCCATGTGACAGGCTGCTTTTATCTTCGCGGAAAACTCCTTCGTTGCCGTCTTTCCATTTGCTGTGATGGTAGCTGTCAGCTTCACCGTTTCATCCTGGTTTTGGCGTGTAACAACGCCCGCCGGCTTGCCGCCCGCCTCTGTGACTGAAATCACCTGTGGCTTATCAGACGTCCAGGCAATCGTTGCCGTCACGTTGTCATAATCTTCTACTTTTATCTCAGAAGGAAGGGTAATATTCCCGCGGATATTATCAACATTGGCGATCGTAAGCTGTTTCTTCGCCGCAGCAGCTTCATCGAGAAGTTGTT
The DNA here is from genome assembly GCA_947565425.1 of uncultured Lachnospiraceae bacterium. Lineage (GTDB taxonomy): Bacteria > Bacillota > Clostridia > Lachnospirales > Lachnospiraceae > Petralouisia. The sequence goes on along the minus strand of CANOFW010000032.1, from coordinate 21,467 downwards.
CCACTTTCACCGTAAAAGTCCGTGTTTCCGTGATATCCTGGTTAGAAGGATTCTTCATTGTGACGGTGGCTGTCAGCTCCGCCTGTCCTTCCCTTTCTTCGGAACGCGTAACTTTTGCTGTACCGCCTTCAATTCTGATATAATCATTTTCTGCCACACTCCAGGTTATAGCAGAGCCATTCGCGCCAGTTGCTGGCAGCGCAAAATCCTTCTTCACGCTTTCCGGCAGTTTCAAGGCATCCGCATCCTCCCTGACAACTCTGCCAACCACCTCATCTGTGGTAATCTCAGACTCAGCAAGCGCCCAGCTGCGAATTTCAAAATTATCTATCCAACCTTTGCAATATTCGCCGCTGCCCCAGTTTGCTTTGCCAATCTGAAAAATGCCGCCTCCCGCGCCGAGAATGTCCGGCAACTGGTAGCTGCTGTCCACTGCGCTCTTTTTCACTCCATTCACGTACAGTTCCGTCTGAACCTTGGTAACCACCACATCAATATGTACCCAGTCATTTCCCACAACCGCAGTCGGATTTTTCGGGCGTCCGTTCGTGTTATTATATCTCTCCACGGTAATGTTTCCGCCATTAATTAAGGCGCCCAAATAATGTTCCTTGCTACTTGCCGGCGCTTTCGTATCAGGCGCTGCATAGAAGGGCCAGTTTGTCGCTGTTCGATCTTGTTTGGTATCAAAAGAAATTGTTACCTCCTCAAGCCCCTTGAGCGGACTGCTGCCATCGCTTGCCGCCACATTCAAAAATCCGCTGCTGCCGTCCAGATAAAGCGCTTTCCCGTTTGCCATATCACGCTCCGCTAAAGAGTAGCCTCCCTGCGCGGTTGCTTTCATGTCCCCGGACATAAACACGCCGTTCACAGGCTCCTCGTTAAAATCAAAGCGAACGATTGTCTCCTCGGTCTCTCCGGCGGCCCTCGCCTGCTCTGGCAAACCGCTAAACGTCATCGCCGCCGCCAATGCTATGGCAATGCCCCGCTTCCAATACAGAAATCTCTTTTTCATTTTCTACCTCCTCCATATACTTATCACTATTTTCAAAACTCCACAAAAATCAGAGACTTATTGCCTTTCAACTAACACGAAAAAGCCAAAAATTTTCCTTCCATGGAGTTTATAATAATTATATTTTAAGATAAAAAATGTTCGATTCCTATGCAATTTTTTCGCAATTCTTGTCTTTTTTTCATGAGCGGATTCTGCCTATGGCAAATTCTCTTTGTAGTTATCTTCAAGCGTAACGCCATAACGCGCACACCGCTGTTGATAACACTCATTTAACGCCTCGTCAATCTCAGAAAGCCCCAAATCTTCAAGCCCTTGTATCAGCTTTTCATACTCCGCCTCAAACTGTTCTTCATCCCCTGCCGTAATCACTGACAGAAGCTGGCCTTTTTTATATTCTTTTAAACTGTTTAGCTGCTCCCCATAATCCCCCTTCTCCTCTAAATCACTGTTAAGGTTTACGGTAAGGGCAATTTCGTAAAGCTGCGACTGTGGATACCTGCCCATCGCAGTTTGCACGCGGTGCGCCGCTGCCCGTCTGCTGCCTTCTTCCGGCGGCAGCTCTGCGTGTTTCTCCCAAGTCGTGTTAGCGAACGGCCAGAATATCCACAACCCATTCTCCATACTATTCAGCCCTTCCATGCCCGCCTTTGTCCTCACCGGAAATCCATCTTGCATGACATAATCCCTTCCTTCCATTCCAAAATAATTGAGCATCATTCCCTCTTCTCTGGTCATAAAACTCAGCCATTTGGCAATCTTTTGCGGATTGGAACAACTCTTGGCAATATAAGTGTGCAGCCAAACCTGAGCCTGTGCACTGACTTGTACCGCAGGCGCATCCCCAAGCGAAGACAAGATCACCCCACCTTCCCAATCACGCTCATCTACGCCGCTATCTGCCAGATTTCCGATAAAACAAAATACATTGCCACTCTGTAACTGCCTCTGCATTTCCTTCTCTGCATACGACAACTGCCCTGGTTCGAGACAACCATTCCGATATGCTGTATTGAAAAACGCCATCGCCTGTCTCGTCTGTTTCGTAAAATAGTAATCTCTATAACTGCCATGCGCATCAATCCATTTTGCACCAAAAGATTTGCTCAATGCCGACAACGAACTAGCTTCATATTTCTGACCATTCAAAAGCAATGGCACCAAGTCTTCTCCTGCCTGCTCCCCCAGCTTTTTCACTTTACGAAATGCCTCCTGCACCTGCTCTTCCGTACGCAGATCTTCTACAGAAAGCCCTAATCGTTCCATAAGCGCACGGTTAAACATAATCCCTTCATTATACTGATAATACACTAAATCCCAATAATATGAATCGCAAGGCGGATATACTTCCCTCATATCAGCAGATCCGATATGGCTGGGATAACAGTACCAGCCCCCTTCTGCGTCCTCAAGAATCTGCTTCACATCTTGCGGAAATTGTTTCAAAATGTGGGAATCCGGGTCATACTGTTCCAAAAATTCCTGAATATTCCAAACCTTGCCCGATTCCACAAGCTGTTTTTGCAATGCCGCGTCAGAAATAGATATCACGTCCGGCAATTGTCCCTTCACCAGCATCTGTGCAAGCTGCATTCCCGCATTTCTCTGCGGTATATCATAGGAAAAAGCAACGCCAGTCTTTTGACTAATCTGGCCGGTCACCGTATCTTCCCTCAAAGACCATTCAGGGGGATTCCAATAAGATACGCTGCTGAACCAGGTAAATTCTTCTATATCATCCGCTACACCCCCGCGTCCTAAACCACTCACCGCGAAACTGCATAAGGCAACTGCCAAGAGCACAACGGCAAGAGCCCTCCACAAATAGATTTTCTTATTCACTCAAATTTCTCCTTTCGGTCGCTGCGGTATTTGCTCGGAGTGATCCCCGTTAATTTCTTGAACCATTTGGTAAAGTAATAATAGTCATGATAACCTACCATTTTCCCGACCTCTGCCACGGAGTACTTCTCATTTTTCAAAAGCTGTTCCGCTTTCTTCACGCGCCTTTTTGCCAAATGCTCTGTGAAAGTCATGCCTGTCTCCCGTTTAATGATCCCGCTCAAATTGGAAATACTGACCGCGTATTTTTCCGCCAAATCATTCAAAGTAATATCCTTAGTGAAATTACAGTCAATGTCTTCCATAATGGCATTGATTTCACTATAGCCCGCTTCTGTCTCTTGCACCTCTAAATCTTCCATCTGTTCTTTTGCAAGCTTCTCCTCTATCTTCGTCAATGCTTCCCCCAGTTCCCTGCGGTCAAGGGGTTTTAGAAGATAATTATCCACATTGAGCTGCAACGCCTTTCTAGCATACTCAAACTCTGCATAGCCGCTGAGCATAATTACCCTTGCCCTGATGTTATGCTCCCGCAGCGCTGTTACAAACGCAAGCCCGTCCATATCCGGCATTCGTATATCAGTAATAACAATGTCTGGATTCTTTTCCTGTGCAAGCGCTAAGGCGTCCTTGCCATTTTCAGCCTCCCCAATAATTTTATATCTGTCCCCCATAGAAGCAAAAAATCCCCGAAGTCCCCGCAATACCCAGGGCTCATCATCCACAAGCAATACTCTATACATCTTTTTGTCCCTCCCATTCTATGGGCATCTTTAAGATAATTCTTGTTCCTTCCTCCAGCCGGCTCTCAATCCGAAACACCGCCTGCCCGCCATACAAAATCTTTAACCTCTGATAAATGTTCACCATACCAACGCCAGAGCCCTCCTTAGACTTAGGCTCCATCTGATTACTGTCCTTTAGTCTTTGCCGCAGCTTGTCAAGCTCTTCTTTTGGCATTCCATGCCCATTATCTGATATCTCAATCATGATATCCGCATCCTCCGATTTGGCAAGCACCCGCACCGTCCCCGTCCTGCTGCACCGCTCCAGTCCATGGAAGATACCGTTTTCCACCAACGGCTGCAACAGAAGTTTCGGCATCCTTACATCCAAAAGTTCCTCCGCTGCTTCAATTTCCACGTTAATCCGCCCCATAAAACGACAATGGATAATTGCCGCATACTGCCGGATATAATCAAGCTCCTGCCGCAGCAAAACCATACCGTCTCCCGCAATGGCATAACGGAACATTTTTGATAAATCCAGAATCACTTCCGCCACCGGATCTGCGCCGTATTCATATGCCATCGACTGAATGCAATCCAGAGTGTTATACAAAAAGTGCGGTTTGATCTGGCTCTGGTATGCCAAAAGTTGCGCCTGTTTTTGCAGAATTTCCATCTGGTACACTTGTTTTTGCATCTCCTGGATTCTCTGGCTGCTGGCATTTTGCTCATCCAGCATACGGTTTAAATTTTCCGCCAATCCTTCAATTTCACTTGCCGCACGCAAACTTATTCGCTCCTGCGGCTGTTGCAAATGATTGTGCACAAACGAAGCCAGCATCCTGACTGGTTTTAAAATATTGCGGTAACAAAAAATTCCGAATATTAGCAGCATCAAAATCACCATCAGGCAGGTCGCTATATTTATATATTGTAAATAATTAAACTGCTCCTGCAAATCTTTCTTGGGAATAATACTGGCGACCTTCCAACCCATTTTTTCTGCTTTTGCCTCATTAACTATATAATCATTGCTGCCTTTCATCCCCTCCGTCTTATAGACCAGCGGTGCATCCTGCCGCCTTCCAATATATGCTACCACCTGGCTTTCCCGGTCCATAATCACCAATTCAGAATTCTCAGTCATCAGCATCTGATCCAGCATGTCTCCGAACCCTGATACATCCAGCAACACCACGCAAGTTCCAATTTTTTTCTGATAAGACCAACTCTTCATATCATAGACTGGCATAGAAACTGCACAGAATTTTCTTCCATCCTTTCCCATCAAAATCTTGGAATACTGCAAGACAACGCCGTTCTCTGGCTCCTTGTCTTCTTGCCACACCTTCGCCCAATATTCCCCATAATCAATGAGAAGCTCTCCTTTTTCATCATACAAACCCATGCCCATAATATCATCAAGAAGAATTTCCGTATTGCCCAAAACCACAATTACATCATTCTGGAGAAGCACCTGTTCAGAAACTCCTCCCTTAAAATATTGAACAATCGTCGGGCTGTACCCAAGATTCATCAAAATATTCTCAACATTCTCGTTAAAATCATCAAGATATTTTTTCATCTGCAAAATAATCTGCTCTCCCGACCGTTGAGAATGATCTGCCAGAATTCTTCTTGAGATACTGTTTGACATTGTAAACGTCACCGCCAGGAGGATGATAAGTACCATACCAAATAACAGAAACTGTCCCAGCATATTATTTGCCCATCTGTGTTTTTTCAATGCCTGTTTTCCCTCCCGCCATGGCCATGAATTGCTTCGCAATAACATGGCAGACTTTGCGCACTTTGGCGCGTAAAATATCTTACGATATTTTACCATGAATCGTATTTTACCGCAAATAGCGAAGTGGGTTTGCACGCTTTAGTGCGGCAAGGTCTTTCCTATAAGAAGATAAAAACAGGCTATGCAAGGTCCTGGAAAATGTTTCCCGACAAATTGCATAGCCTGCCTATATTTTATTCTAATGCTTACTTTTTGCTGTGTATTCGTTTATTTCAGTTTCATGGAAACTACCTTACTCCATTTGCCGGCAACCTTCTTGCCTTTGACCGTGCGATAAGCGCATACTCTCACATAATAAGTTTTACCTTTTTTCAGCCCGGACTTTGTATAGCTTGTGGTCTTCGCTTTCTTAATCGTGATCGTCTTGAAGCCAGATTTCTTCTTCAGGGAATACTGGACTTTATAGCCGCTCGCCCCAGCAACTTTCTTCCACCTGATGTTCAGCTTCGTCTTGCTCTTTTTCTTCAAAGAAACTTTTGTCGGCGCAGCCAGCGCAGTCTTCACCGACGTTGTCTTCGAAAATGCGGATTCCACTTTCTTGTTGCCAGATTTTGCATAAACTTTGATTTTATAATAGTAGGTCTTATTAAATGACAGCTTGCCGTCCTTGTAGGTCACGGTTTTCGGATTGGTAATCGTCTTAACCTTCTTGAACGTTCCTTTTTTAGAATCCGCACGGTAAATGTCGTAACCGCTTGCCCCGCTAATTTTCTTCCATTGCAACGTAACGGCATTGTACACAGCGCTCTTCTTCGTGATAGATGTAGCGCCCGGCTTTCTGGGCGTACTTGCACCGGAGACGGTAACTGTAAATTCCGCCTTGCCGCCCTGGTACGACACGGTAACTTTCTGCGTTCCCGCTACACTTCCACGAAAACCGCTGACCGTACAGTCTTTGACATCCAGCGTATGCCTGCCGCCTTTGTTATCCACAGCCTCCAGTTTCAGTCCGGCAAGGTCCAAAGCTTCTCCCAGCTTATAAGATAACTTCGTCGGCTTGGCAAGAATCTCCAGCTTGTCAATATAGCAAAGCTTTGCCGCTGCTGCCTCCAAACGGTTGAGCGCAGCCATCACCTGTACTTGCGGCGCATTTGCCTGTTTCAACAGTTCTTCCGCTTGGGCAAGACTGTCACAGAACTCTTTCCAATCCGCATCAGAAGTCATGCTCTGCCCGGTTTTATTCTTTAAATCTGTGTAAACTTTATGCTGTTCCTTTAAATCCTCCTTGGGATTATAGGAGGCTCCTTGCACATTTACCTGGGTGGTTACTGATTTGTACTGTTCAAGCAAATCACGTTCTTCCACCACATCCAGTACCGGCTCGCCATCAATATCAAAATGCACCCGGCGGATGCTGGCGCTTCTGGTCGCGCTTCTTCCCCATTTTGCATGATAAATATTGTACATTACGCCATCGTCATCTACGATATAAGCATTATGCCCGGGACCATACTGTCCCGGCACAGACCAGGAAGTGAGAATCGGAGCATTACGTTTTCTCCAGGAAGACGCATCCAGTAAATTACTGTCTGCTGAAGCTGTCATCAGACCAATACAATAGGTATGGTCGGTAGCCCCGCCCGAAAACGTGAGATAAATCTTACCATCCTTTTGAATGGTAAACGGCGCCTCCACAACAAAGGTGTTGTTGTTGTCCCAACCATAATCCGGCTTACAAAATGCTGTGCGCTCGCTGGTAAGCTGCCAGGGCCTTTCTTTATCGACCGTGGCAATATACAGCCAGGAGCCCGTGTCCACCGGATGAAGCTGACGCTGCGCCCAGGCCACATATCCCTGCTCTCCCACCTGGAAATACGTCATATCCAGGGTAATTCCCTGCGTGTTTGCATCATACAGGTTGTTTCCATCCATATCCTGTACACGGATAGGCGTCTCCCAATCTGCCGTTACCATAGGGTCTCCGCCCTCTTTTAACTGCATAACATGGGACTGCACACCGCTCCAATTGGTAAGGCTGCCTGCAAAAAAGATATACAGCTTTCCTTCTATGACATGCAGTTCCGGCGCCCACAGACAGGTTTTAAATAATTGTGGAAATGAATTTCCATCTAACAGAAGCGTTTCCGAAGAATTTTTAATCCCTTCCAGCGTATCGCTCTGGCGGATATAAATTTTCCCCTGCCCATGCTCATCCGTGGAAATAAAATAGAATTTGCCATTGTATTTCACCATCTCAGGATCGGGACGGGCGTTGAACATCTCTTTGCTGTTGTTGAAGGTCGGCTGCGTTACCGTACCTGTCGCCGTGTAGGTGCCGGGCTTTGTGAAATCAACCTTCGACAGATCCCATTCCACTTTCTTGGATGCTATAGAACCGTCATTGTAATGCGCTGTAGCGCGAACTCCCTGCATATCTTCGGCGGAAGTTGCTTTCACCACGGCAGGCACTTCCATCCCTGTGTTAATCAGTTTCGATAATTTATTCTTTAATTTCGTGCCCTTGGCATTTTCTAATGGCAGAAGATTTCCCTGCTTGACGCCAGTCAGCCCTAATTCTGCTCTGCGAATTGCTACTGCCGACACTTTCACCGGCTGCGAAACCTGCGCGGATTCACTGACTTGAGATAAGGTATTCTGATAATAATTTCCTGCGCCGTCATTCCAGGTAAGGCGGTAACTGTCTATCGCAGAATCATACTCGCAAACCGGCTCGCAGACGGCTAAATCGGTTTTTAAATCCACAAATCCCACTTCGTCATAGTCGACAAAGTCTTTTGTTGTATAGAACATCACAGAAGACGCCTTCGTCGCGTCCTGCCCGCCTTTCTCCTCTGTGCGCACTGCCGCCACGCCATAATTGCCGTCCTTCATATAGAACAAATAGGGGTCTTTCAATCCCTTGGGTACAAGCTGCTCGTTATCCTTACTCTCCGCACGCATAAACAACACACCGTAGTCGTCATGCAAGGCTGTAAATCCGTCTCTGCCGTTCTCGCTGTAAGCAAGGAACATACTGCGTGCCAATTTGTCCACACAATCCCCGGACGGCGTGCGCGTATAACTTGCCACATACCCGGCGTCTGCGCCTAACAGCCAGCCACGGAACATTTTTTGCTCACTCTTGCTGCCGTCCGAAAGCGTTGCTATTAACTGATACTCCTGTTTGCCCTTAAAATCTGCGGCAATGCTGCCGTCACTCTTTACGGCGCTGCTGCCGCTCCAGGAAATAGAAATTCCCGATACGTTTGTCGGCAAAGCTGCACCATTGTCCAGCACGTAAGGCACTTGTAAATTTTCTTTGACAAAGGAAAGTCTGCTGTCCGCCGGTACGACAGTAATTACAAACGTCCTGCTTTCCTTGGCATTTCCTAATTGTAAAGATGCCGTCAAAGTAACCGTTTCCTGCTGTGCCGGCAAGGTCACCTGCCCGTCTCCCGAAATCACAGTCTCCTTATCGGAAGACCAGGTAATCGTCGCGCCGTGGCTCTCAACGGGAAGCTCTAACTTTTTCGCCTCCAGGATAACGCCATTTTCCATCTGCCCCTCTAAGGAGAGCTGATCTGCAATGGATGGCAGCAGCGATTCCTGCATCTGTGGACTGATATATTCCGTATCAAAATACTGCTCTTGCACCTGATTTGCCGTCATTGCTCCCTCGTAGATTTTCAGGTCGCGGAATGAACCGCCGTATGTATTGTCCTCCACATAATTGGACCTTCCAATATAAGCCTGGATTTCAGATTTGAAATCCGCAACTTTCTTTGTCTTAGAGGCGGTCCCGATCTGTACGCCATTGATATAACCGGTGAGGGAATCCTCAGTAAGAACCGTAGTGTAATGCGCCCACTTATTCTTATACTGCGCCGTGTCCCCGGCAGTCACACCGGCCTCGCTGTTATAGGGCGCATTAGAATTGTCGCTATTGGTAAAAACTGATTTAAAACGGCTGTCCGGATTGATGGGATTAAACAGCCAGTAATTGAGCGGCATTTTATTTTCCTGGGGAGCGGTGCCAAAAAACAACGCCGCATAATTTCCTTTATCCGATGCGTTTTTAATCCACACGGAAATTGTCAGCTTCTCTTTGCCAGTAAACAACTCACCCGGCAGCGTTACATAGGACGCGTCGGCCGCACTCGTTTTCTTTCCACCGGAAAGTACTAAACCGTCATTGTAAGCTACGTTTCCATGCACTTCTCCGTGCTTGTTATTGCCGGAAATATCATTGGCATCCTCCTGCAATGGATATCTTGCCAGAAGATTACCGCCCTCCGGTGTGCCCTCCGCTGCCTGTGCTTGTATGCCTGCTATGGGTATCCCGGTCACTGCCAGTACTACCGCCAACAAACATGCTACCAGCCTGCCTTTTTTGTTGCTGAATCTTTGCATGTCTTGTCTCTCCTTTCTTCCCTTCCACAAATTTACCTTTGTAACACACGGCTGCTGTCCAGTGATTTCTGGCGCAGCAGCCTGTAATTTTATGATACTATTTCTTTACGGTGATTACAACCTTCGCTTTCTTGCCATTGCAGGATTTCACGGTAATCGTTGCCTTGCCCTTCTTTACCGCTTTTACTTTACCCGCCTTTGACACGGTAGCCACTTTCTTATTACTGCTCTTATAGGTAATTTTGTTGCTTACGCTGCCCTTCGGCAGTTTCTTTACCTTAATGTGGAACGTCTTACCCTTCTTCAACGTTTTCTTCTTCACGCCCAGCGTAATCTTTTTCGGCGCCGCCTTCACTGTCACCCGACATTTTGCCGTCTTACCATCTGCCGTCGCCGTGATAACTGCCTTTCCTTTCTTCTTGCCTTTCACCACGCCTTTTGATGTAACCGTGGCAATCCTGCGGTTGCTGGATTTCCATGATACTTTTTTCTTGGTAGCATTCTTTGGCGTTACGGTTGCTTTCAAAGCAAATTCATCCTTGACGCCAAGCACAAGCTTCGTCTTGTTGAGTTTGAGCTTTTTCACCCGCACTGGCTTGGTGGGAATTGGGTCTGGATTCGGTTTTATTTGTGTGCCTGTTACCCGAATCGTCGCCGTAACGCTCTTATATTGCGGGTCCAGTTCTTCTTCCGCCGACATGTTAAATACCAACGTACCGTCATACGCAACATTGACACTTTTTACCACAGTATGCCTACAAGGATCAAACAGTCCTCCGGCTCCGCCCATCCCGGCATGGGGGTCTTGATACGGCCTTGCATGGTACACCAGAGCAAGATTTCCATACTCATCCAAAACTACAGAATTGTGTCCGCCTCCCACATGCGCTGCTTTGCCGATAGTTCCTTCGTAGGTATCATAAGAAGAGAGCACCGGATAGGGCACCTGCGTCCAACTTGCCGGATCCATCAGGTTGCTATCCTTATCCGCCATCATCAATCCCAGACAATAATATTTATCTACGGTAGCTCCCGAATAACTGATGTACACCTTGTCGCCATATGCAAAGAGATACGGTCCCTCTACAATTCCCTGGTCATTGCCCTTGGGATTACTTTCTGTTACCGAACCTTCCGCAACACCAAACTCCCAAGGCCACTGGAGCCCTTTGAGTTTCACGGCGTTCCCCTGTGGCTGCGGCACCGTGCCCACGCCGCCTTTTGCCTGAATGATAAATAGATTGGCGCTTCTGGGAATAATATAATATCCCTGTCCGTCATCCGCCTGATAATACGATACATCAAACGATGCCGACGCATTGGAAGGAAGGTTCAGTACGATGGGTTCTCCCCATTGAGAAGCCTCAAGCATTCCGCCTGCTTTCATATCTTCTTCTATACTTGTGCTGCTGTCACCGTCTCCAATATAAGGGATGAGAATCGACTGGCTGCACCAATTACTCTGATTCCAGTTCGTATTCTCCTGGATTCCAGCCGTTCCAAAATCATGCGCTCCCACCAGACAGTACCAAGTACCGTTAATCTTGTGGAATTCCGGCGCCCAGAAAAAGCCGCCCCAGCGGTCACCCACTTTTGACTCCAGAAGATAATGTTCTTCTGCCGTCTTTAACTCCTCAATCGTCTTGGCACGCCGGATGTCCAGCTTGCGGTAAGACTGCGCTACGTTGCAGGAAGTCATATTTGCTTCGTAATAAGAACCTGTAGAATAGTAATATCCGTCATCCTCATTATAGAAAATGTGGGGATCTGCGCGCTCCTCAATAAACGGATAAGCATACGCATCCTGTTTCACCTCTCCGCGAACCGTATAAGTACCCGCCTTGGATGTGTTCAACTTCTGCAAATCTTCCTGATTCCAGATAACACCCAAATTCTTTGTGCTGCCGTCGCTGTATTCGGCCGTCACCGTCTTTGGCAAAACTGCCTTTTCTCCCTGCTTGACGCTGACGTCAACTTTCTTCACTCCCGTATTGTGTAGCGTTCCATATTTTCTGACAAACGCCTGATATTCCGCAGGCGACATGACAAATTCAGACGCCTCATTCATATCTGCATTTTCCGGTCCCTGAGCCTTGACTTCATCTCGTGGGTACGTGCAGGCAATGGTCGCTTCCGCCCCGGGAGTGTCCTCTAAATTATCAAGAATGGTCAGGTAGGAACTGCCGTCTCCTCCCTCCCAGAACACCTTGTATTTGCCAGTAGCGCCGTCATACACCATCCAAGGATTTTGTACTTTAATTCCGCTGCTGTTTAATTTCAAATACCTTTCATTGGTGAAATTAACCTGCTCTTTGGTGTCCCACAGGTAAATGCCTTCCTCCTGGTTATTTGCAGACGCCAACACTCCGAGCTTTCCATCCGCAGTCCGAAACAGCGTCGGCGATCCCATCTGTTTGTGCGGCTTCTGTTTCTGTTCACCATCCCATTTTACATACAAGATGGCTTTTCCCTTATTCAATCGCTCATAAGCTCCAGTTTGCTCATTTTTAGCTGCTGCAAACAAAGCGTCTGTCCTGCGACTATCTTTATAAGCCAGCAAATCTCCGTCTTTTAACACATAGGTGAGAATGCTTCCGCCATATTCTAAGACTTCACTCTCGCCCGTCACCGAAATATCGTCGCCCATTTTTGCTGTCAATTTGACTTTACAATTTCCCTCTCCGCTCGCAGGAAGCGTCACTTTACCGTCCGCCGCCACGATTCCCTGCGTATCACAGCTCCAAATAATCTTCTCTCCATGCAGTTCTGACTGAAGATCGCCAGTGATATATTTAGGAATTACCAGTCCTGCGGCAATTTCTTCTTTCGTCAACGCTGGAATCGTCACGGTAAATTCTTGCGACTGCTCTGCCATTCCCATCTTTGCTGTGGCAATCAAAACTACCTGCGCGTCGGCCGCACCTCGCTCTGGACGCGTGACTTCCACCAGATTACCTTTCACCTGCAAGTATGGACTGTTCGTTTTCAGTCTCCAGGTAATCGCAGAGAAATTATCTCCCTCTGCTGGAAGGGCAAAATTCCATTTCGCCACAGATGCAACCGCAAGATTATTAAGGTCCTCCCTCACCAACTCCGCTGCAACCTGCCCAGTTACCAGCTCGTTTTCCGTGAGGGCTTGGCTGTAAATGGTAAAATTATCTATCCAGCCTTTATAATATTCTCCATTTCCCCAATTTGCCTTACCAATCTGGAAAATACTATTGTTTCCAAGAATATCTGACAGCGCATAGCTGCTTTGCATACGCGCCTTCCTCCTGCCGTCCACATAGATATCCGTCCTGTTCTGCGCCAACACTACGTCCACTTGGCTCCAGCCTGTGCCTGTGATTGCAGAAGGGCTTTGCGGTCTGTTGCCGGTATTATGATAGCGCTCAACCGTCGTTTTTCCATTGTTAATCAATGCGCCAATGTAATGCTCTTGATTTACCTCTTGCGTTTTCGTACTGGGCGCCGCGTAAAATCCCCAGTTTGTGCCGGTACGATCTGGTTTGGCATCGAAAGACACTGTAATTTCCTGCAATCCAGTGAGCAGGCTGCTGTTATCTGCTTTTGTAAGGTTCAAATAGCTGGCGGAACCATCGAAATATAACGCCTTGCCATTGGCAGCGTCTCTGTCTTCCAATTTCACCGTGCCATTTACCGTCGCCACAACCTGATTGGAAAGGAACTTGCCACCTTCCGCCTCTTTATCAAAAGTAAATACGGCCATCAGACTTCCTGGCTTTAAGGCGGCGATTGCAGCCTCTAACGCCTCCTCCGCCGCTTCTATCTCTGCCTGCGTCACGCCCGGCTTTTGCGCAGTCTGCTGCGCCTGTGCCAGCGCCTTTTGCAGATTGCCCCAACTCTCCTCACTATATTTTTCCGCGGATAAGGAATCCACTTTGTCTACGATACTCTGTAATATACTGTCATCCACCTCATCGGGATTCGTTTTTTCCGTTACCCTCACCGGAACCGATACCTTTAACTCTGTTGAACTGTAGAATTTCTTATTCTCTGCCTGATAGTCTGTGGAACCGCCTTTTCCCTGCCACTGGTTCTTATTGGCGCCAATCGTACGCACCGTTCCTGATACCAGATACTTGCCCACAGCATTTGTATTTACCTGAGAAATATCCCAGGTTACCGGTAAATCTGCCGTTCCCAGGTCATACGCTTTATTTACTTTCACCGTCGCCGGAAGCTTTGCCGATATATCCGTCTCTGCCGCCCCGACTTCCACCCGGACTGCCGACGGCGTCTGTGCCACGGAAACCGCGTCTGCATTGCGGACGGCGTCATATTGCTGCTTTGTCAGGGAAATCACGCCCCCGTGTTTCGTAAATTTTGTCAGAAAATAATCTTTGCTGTCCAGATAATCCCAGCCCTTGTCTAAATCACTGGAAATCATCGGCTGATACCCCGGACTTGGAAGATCGTCTACAAACAGATACCAGCGATTGTCCCGACTGTGATCTTTAAAGACTGCCGGGCCTTCTACGGAACCAAACCTACTTTGTCCGATATTACTCTGAATGCGCGTCCAATTCGTTCCCAACTTCCACCATTCCTTGTCCGTGGTAGATTCCATGATAATCTGCTCGTCATTACTCTTCGTAATGTGATACGTTTTACTGCCATTTTGTATAATGGTAGTGTCAATCCAGCCATTTTTGCCGCCATCTAAAAATACGCCGCCAAATTCCCATGTGTCCTGCGTAAAATCAGTAGTCGCGCCCCACATTATTTTAGAACCGGAATCTTTCTGCGTCTGCGCCTCGTCTTTATAACACTGAGAAGACCAGTAAACCACAAACGCACCTTTGCCATCTCCATAATAATCCGGCACCCAGGTCGCTTCCGGCGCCCACATCATGCCCATATTCGCCTGCTTTTTGCCCGACCGGTCTAACGCCACGTCAAACTGCCTCAGCCGGCTCCAGGAAATCAAATCGTCCGATTCCCATACATTCATCTTCGTACTGTAATTCTTCTGCCATACCTCCCAGCCGGCATTATCCGCACCAAACACGCGTAAGTCCGTGCCAATAATATAAAATTTACCCGTCTGCGGATTGCGCGTGATAAACGGATCACGCACCCCGGTGGTGCCCAAATCAGAAGCAAGGATCGGTTGGCCGCCATTTAAGGGGTCCCACTGCTCTGGGTTATTGCCTCTGGAAATGTCCAGATAAATCTTTTCTGCATATCCAGCAGAATCTTCGATAAAGTGAACCATCAAATAACCATACGCATCCATATCCCCCGGCTGCGGTTTTACGGTCGCATCTACCTCTATGCGCTCCGTCATGCCATAAATGGTAATCACAGCGGCAAGTTTTCCATGCAACGGCTGTGCGCCAGCGGCCGGCTGTTCCGCCGTTACCGTCCGTCCATCCTCAGCAATCTTCACACCTTTTATGCCAGCGTCCGAAGTTACTTCCTGCCAGACGACCGTGCCGTCATAATCCGGGAGGACAGTGGTTGCCGTATCGATTACAACCGGCGCAATTTTCGCTTTCTGCTGTTCCATCAACGCCTGTTTCCATGCATCATCCGGGACGTCAAAAATCTCTGTCTCATTTAAGGCCTTGCCGTACACCTTAAAATTGTCAATCCAGCCCTTATAATACTCGCCGTCTTTGCCCCAGTTTGCCTTACCAATCTGAAAAATACTATTGTTTCCAAGAATATCCGGCAGCGCATAACTGCTTGCCTCCTCAGCAATCTTCCTGCCGTCCACATAGACTACCGTAGCATTCTCCGTTAATACAGTATCTACGTGCGTCCAGTCCGTACCAGTAGACGCGGAAACCTTTGGGGGCCTGACACCGTTATTATGGTAACGCTCAATACTTGTCGTCCCGCCATTAATCAAAGCCCCGATGTAATGCTCCTGGTTGTACTTCTGCTCATTTGCATTGGGGGCGGCGAAAAATCCCCAGTTCGTGCCTGTGCGATCTGGCTTGGCGTCAAAGGACACCGTTATCTCTCGCAATCCAGTAAGCAGGCTGTCTCCACCTGATTTCTTAATATCAAGGTAACTTTTCGAGCCATCCAAATACAGCGCCTTGCCGTTCACTGCATCCCGCTCTTGCAACGAAACAGCGCCCACTATAGAAGCTTCTGCGCCATTCCCTGAAAATTTGCCATTTTCCGCTTCCCGATTAAAGTCAAAGGAAGCCAATAGCTCCATCTGTGTGTCCATGTTTGCCTGTTCTTGCTGCTCTCCTGCCACTTCTTCGTCCAGTCCCGCCGCCACAGATACCGGCGCTGGCAACATCGTAACGAACATAGCAGCCGTAAGCAACGCCGCCAGACTTTGTTTCCATTTCTTCATGCAAAAACCCTCCCTTTTAAGCCTTATTTACCAATATAAGACTATTATAAAGGAGGATTTCATTATTTCCTATGTAATATTTTTTATTTATTTGTCTTATTTTCATAAAAGTATGATACCAAAAAAGGATAAAATTTAATTATATGCTTTTTCGGAGAGTAAAAGCGCTAGTCAAATACCCCGCAGCAAGCTACGGGGCATGACCTAAATTCTTTTGAAAAAAGATAGAAACACATCCGACAATATGTTACAATTTTTTTGTTGTCCAACCGATACCCGGCAACGGGAGGAGGTGTTCACATGGAAGTTATCGTTTCTTTTATTGTCGCTGTTATGGCTGGCGTGATTAGCCATCTCGTCTGCAAATGGCTTGACAGCAAGGACAAAAAGGGCAACAAATAGCCTAGTGGGTGCTTTGCCACTGTAAAAGAAAAGAAGAATCCCCGGACTGTACGCAACTACGGTTCGGGGATTCGTTTCTTCGTCCACATGGACTTATCGTTTCTTTTAGCCTATTGGCATTATAGCATATGCGGAAATCGTTTTCAATATGCTTGACACAAAAAAATTATCCTACATTCTACAGCTTCATTGTCAACTGAATTCGTTTCTTCTTCAAATCCACGCTCATTACCTTGACTTCCACGATATCGCCTACGCTGACCGCCTCTAGGGGATGCTTAATGTAGCGTTCTGTCATCTGGGAAACGTGCACCAAACCGTCCTGATGAACGCCGATATCCACAAATGCGCCAAAATCAATGACATTGCGCACCGTGCCTTTCAGAATCATACCCGGCGTTAAATCTTTCATCTCCAATACGTCGGTGCGCAGAATGGGCTTTGGCATCTCATCCCTGGGGTCGCGCGCCGGTTTTTCCAATTCCTTAACAATATCTTGCAATGTCAGCTCGCCCACTTCCAGTTCAGCCGCCAACTTCTTATAATCTGAAATTTTCTTAGAAATGCCGGACAACTTACCGCCGCGGATATCTTCTGGCGCAAACCCCAACCTTTCCAACAATTTCTTAGCGGCGTCATAGCTCTCCGGGTGGACGCTGGTGCCGTCCAGGGGATTCTTGCCATCGCTGATACGCATAAAACCTGCGCATTGCTCGTACGCTTTCGGTCCCAATTTCGCCACTTTCAAAAGCTGTGCGCGTGTGAGAAATCTGCCGTTCTCCTCACGGTATGCGACAATATTTTTGGCAATGGCTCTGCTAATACCCGATATGTACTCCAATAACGATGCAGAAGCCGTGTTCAAATCTACGCCCACCTTATTGACACAGTCTTCCACCACGCCGTTTAAGGCGCCGCTCAATTTCTTCTGATTCATGTCATGCTGATACTGCCCCACGCCGATGGATTTGGGGTCAATCTTCACAAGCTCAGCCAGAGGGTCTTGAAGCCTTCTGGCAATGGAAGCCGCGCTCCTCTGCCCCACATCAAAATTGGGAAATTCCTCTGTGGCGAGTTTGCTCGCCGAATACACGGAAGCTCCTGCCTCATTCACAATGATATATTGCACCGGCTGAGGGATTTCCTTTAACAAATCTACAATAATCATCTCCGATTCGCGGGAAGCCGTACCATTTCCCACAGAAATCAGGGAAATATCGTACTTCTGAATCAACTTTTTGAGAACCGCCTTGGACTGTTCCACCTTGTTCTGGGGCGCGGTCGGATAGATGACTGTGGTATCTAACACCTTACCGGTAGAATCGACCACCGCCAGCTTACATCCAGTACGGAACGCGGGGTCCCAACCAAGCACAACTTTTCCGGCAATCGGCGGCTGCATCAAAAGCTGCTGCAAATTCTTGCCAAACACCTTAATCGCACCATCCTCGGCGCGCTCTGTCAGCTCATTGCGAATTTCACGCTCAATCGCCGGGGCAATCAGACGTTTATAACTGTCCTCTATCACTTGACGAAGAACCTCAGAAGTATGCGGATTCTCCCGCACAATCGTTTTCTTTGCCAAATACTGCAAAATCTGCTCTGTGGGCGCTTCCACCTTCACAGTCAGCACTTTTTCCGCTTCTCCGCGGTTTAATGCAAGAATACGGTGCCCGGCGAGCTTTGCCAAGCCCTCCTCAAATTCATAGTACATCTCATAGACTGACTCTGCCTCAGGGTCTTTCGCCACCGATACAATCTTTCCCACGCGCATCGTGAGGTCGCGGATATATTTGCGGTAATCCGCCTCGTCAGAGATTGCCTCCGCCAGAATATCCATGGCCCCCGCAATGGCGTCCTGTACGGTATTCACTTCTTTTTCTGGATTCAAGAAGCTCTCCGCCTCCTGTTCCAACGGCTTGTCCGTCATTTGCAGCAGTATAATATTCGCCAAAGGTTCCAATCCCTTTTCCTTGGCAATTGTCGCGCGCGTCCGCCGTTTGGGACGGTATGGGCGGTAAAGGTCTTCCACTGCCACCAATGTCTCCGCCGCCAAAATCTGCTGCTTCAATTCATCTGTCAGCTTACCCTGTTCTTCAATGCTCGCAAGCACCTGCTCTTTTTTCTCTTCCAGATTCCGCAAATAAGTCAGCCGTTCAAAAAGGTTACGCAATACCTCGTCGTTTAAAGCTCCAGTCGCCTCCTTACGATATCTGGAAATAAAGGGAATCGTGTTCCCCTCGTCAATCAATTGTACAGCAGCTTGCGCCTGCTGCGTCTTGATGTTCAATTCCTTTGCTAATTGTGCGATAATGTCCATTACTTTCTCCTTATTCACTCCACGTCGTCAAATAACTCTTCAAATTCTATCTCACATCGGAAAATATACGATAGAATTATAGCACACCTCCCCAATCTGCGGCAATCATATATTAATTTGTATTTTTGCCTTTAAAATGCTACAATAGACTGAAATAGTATCAAAAAGTAAAGGGGGATTTTCCTATGGACTACAACGAATACCATATGCCAAACACACCAAATACATCCTACATAGAAAAACGCTCCGCTAGCATGGCGATTGCCTCTCTAGTACTGGCCATCGCCGGACTGGTCATGGGCTGCTGCATCTACCCGGCGATTATCTTCGGTTCCCTGGCAATTATTTTAGCGCTTCTCTCACGCGGCGGTGAAATGAATACGAGCGGCTACGCCAAAGTAGGTTTAATCCTTGGCATTATCGCCATCATTTTTGGCATTCTGTTCTTTATTTACGGACTTATCACTCTGTTTGTTCAATTTGGCGGCTTGGAAGGCTATCTGAATTATATAGAAGAGATTATGGAGGAAATGGGATATCCCTCCTACTATGATTCTTATGATATGTTCCATAATATGTAATATAATTTCAGTTTCCCCATTTTGTATATGCATAGTACCAAAGGGGGGCCATCGCACGAATCTGTTTACTCGTTCAAAAGGTCTTGCCTCTTATGCGGCTAAGACAGAATACACAAAAATTATCTTGGGAAGCTAGCTTCCCAAGATAATTTTTGTGCATGTTGTTTACATTGCAGAGCAATGTAAACCTTTTGAGCGAATCTAACGCTTATAATTTATGTTAGTGTTTTAAGTAACTCAATTACCGATTCCTCTTCTGTATTATTTGTTCCTAATTCTCCCCGGAATGCTTTGGCAAGAATTGATTTTGTCATCTATGTCATTCTATCTGATTATTACAATAATTTTAAAATGTTTTCCGCGTTTTCTCCACATCCAGCATCTCAAGGTTCCCCGCCAGTTCTGTCAGCTCTGCCTCCAGACAAAACAAATCTACTGCTGTAGTAAAAAAATCCGGTATCACATTTATGGCAACTGCAATCGCAATGGCCTGGGCAGGGATCTCAAGCTGTAAAAGCAGAATCGTATAGCAGGCAAGAGCGCCTCCGGGAATGGGCGGTGTAGCCACAGCCAGTACTACCGCAATGATCAGCGCTGTAATCAGCCATACCGGGGATATCTGCACACCATAAATCTCCGCCATGCAAATTCCCATTACAAAATATAAAACAGAAAATCCCGGCATGAATACCACCTGGACAAGAGGAACACCGATATTTACAATTTTTTTATCAATCCCCAGCTTTTCCTCGCACACTTTTCTGTTCTCCAAAAATGCGGCGGCAGAAGAAGCTGTTGTCAGGCCGATCATAAAAACTGGAAAAACTTTCTTCAGGAAGACTGCCAAAAATGAAAACAGGGACAAAAGCGCTGATATTTTCCATGATTAGTAATATAATGGCATTTACCTGTTCTAAAAATAGTGAAACAATCCCAGCTCTGTTCCCCAGAATCAGCATTGCCATCCCTGCAAGGGCTGCAAGAAAAATAATCTGTAAAGGATTTCCCTCCAAAAAAGGAGTAAAAAAATTGTCCGGGACAATTCCAAGAACCATTTCCAGAAGTTCCGAAAGCCGAAAGGAACTGCTGCCGCTGCCTGCAAGAGGAAATAAAGGCAGGATGGCAATGCCGAATACTATCGTAAAAATCAGCGTCATCCATAAAAACCTGCCGATCATCCGCTTTCCGACTTTTCCCAGCGTTACAATATTCCCGATATTATAAATACCGCCTGCCACCGAAAAAATATCAGGGGACCTGCAACAGCGCTCAACAGCCCCATAAATGTGTCAAAAACAGGCGTAATCATTTCCTCTGAAAGAAAATTAATAGTTTTTTCCGGTAGAAAACTGCTTACCATACCACAAAAAAGAACCAGTATCACTGCTGCCAGCAGTGATACTGCAGGAGATAATTTTTTCTTTTTTAATGTAAAGGTAAGGTAATTGACTCCGTTTTTGAACTGCCATGTGGGAATTTCTCCCATACCTGAAAGGACGCCTTTTAGGATAGCGCTTTCTTCGCCGCCATCCGTATGGACCTCATCGTTTCTTTCTCCCGGAATAGAAAAATTGGCATACAGACGGTTTATCCGCTTTCTGCACTGAAATTGAAAAGTCCCCTTTGTGCCAAAAGCATCCTGATATCTCAGCAGTATCTCTTCCACAGCCAGTCGTGTGCAGAGAATGTCCCTTTTTCCCCATTGGCGCGTTCACAAAATGTCTCTACTTCATGACACGCCGCATCTATATCATAATTTGTCAGGGTGTAATCTTGCATTTTAAACTCCTAGATGAAATCCGTTCATGCGGTACTGTCTAATCTTGTCTTTCATCTCTTCTGTTCTTCTCTTATTGATATCCTGCTTTTCATAAATATCATCAAGCAGTAGATCGATATTTTTCTGCATCAGCATATTAGTATGTACCATATTCTGCATGATATCAATTGCATTTCTGGGATTTCTTCTGATAAATTCTTCCAGAGAATCCTTTGTAATACGCATCAGACACACCTCTCCATAGGCAACAACCGTATAAATACTTGGCTGGCTGGAAAACACATTGGTTTCGCCGAAAC
>CANOFW010000031.1 GCA_947565425.1 uncultured Lachnospiraceae bacterium | reverse complement strand
CTGCCAGCTCGTCGGTAGGCATTTAAATAATGCTTCGCATTTGCCTCCCTCCTCTAATTGGTCTTTAGTAAACCGTATATTTTATTCGTTATACTCGAAAGTTCCATCTGATACTGTACTGCTCCAATATCATATGCAACTTTGGGCATTCCATATACCACGCAAGTGGCCTCATTCTGTCCAATCGTCTTTGCTCCTGCCTTACGCATTTCCAAAAGACCGTTGGCTCCGTCTCCCCCCATTCCTGTGAGGATTACGCCCAGCGCATCCTTCCCCGCTGTCTTAGCGACGGAAGAAAACAGAACGTCCACAGAAGGGCAATGACCACTTACTTTCTCCCCTGCCTTGCATTCTACCTGGTAAACACCATTTACTTTCACCAGGCGCATATGTTTATCACCAGGCGCAATCAATACGCGGCCCGGCATGACTTTATCACCTGTAACCGCTTCCTTTACCGCTACCTGACACTGATTGTTCAAGCGGTTCGCGTACATTTCCGTAAATCCGGGGGGCATATGCTGAACGATTATCACGCCCGGTATGTCAGTACGAAACTGCTTTACCACCTCAAAAATAGCCTCTGTGCCTCCGGTGGAAGCTCCTATAGCAATTACCATATCCTTATTCACTGCCGACACGCCGCGCACAGGATAAGATTCTACACGCTTCAAATTCCCTACCCGGACGGTCGATGCAATCTTAATCTTAGTCCCCAGCTCCTTGCGTATGAAATCGCTCACTTTCGAGCGTTCTACCGTGCTGGGCTTACATACAAAATCCACAGCGCCGGCTTCCATGGCGTCAAACACCCTGGCGTCCAAGGCGCTGATCACGACTACCGGCAAAGGATATTGCGGCATCAGTTTGCGCAGGAACTGAATTCCATCCATCTTAGGCATCTCCACGTCCAGCGTCATCACATCCGGACGGTATTCTAAAATGGCGTCCCTAGCTGCATAGGCGTCCCCCGCCTGTGCCACAACCTCTAAGTATGGATCTTCACTCAAGCTCTGTACCAGCAAATTGCGAAATAGCACAGAATCATCTACCACTAACACCCTGATCTTTTTCATCTGATTCTCCTACTCTCTATTTCTGATAAATTGATGGCTCGACATACTTAAAAGCTGTCCCTCTCCTGTTTAGCGCTTCTGTTGTCCCGATAAACAAATAACCACCCGGCTCCATGAAGTCGTAAATCTTACGAAGCAACTGCAATTTCGTCTCATCATCAAAATATATCATCACATTGCGCAAGAAAACCACATGAAACGGTCTTTTAAACGGGAACTTATTCATCAGGTTAAACTGCCTGAAAATCACTTCATCTCGCAGCTCTTGCTTAACCTGATATTCCTCATCATTCAGTTTGTCAAAAAACCTCCTGCGCCATTTCTCAGGCAATGGCTCTATCTGCTCTGCAAGGTATTTCCCTCGCTGCGCATGCTGCAAAACCTTCGTAGAAATATCCGTCGCAAGAACTTTCGTATCCCACCCATGTTCCAGGCCAAAAAAGTCTTGCAACACCATAGCAATCGTATATGGCTCTTCTCCGGTGGAAGACGCTGCTGACCAAATTCGCAAATCCTTCCTTGCCGCCTCTTTCACTTTCAGTTTGGGCAATACTTCCTGACGTAAGAATTCCATATGCTCAAATTCACGCATAAAATATGTATGGTTCGTGGTAAGGGCATTGATCAAATTCCTTGCCTCTTTGCCCGCTGGATCATGCTCCACCTTCGCCATATAATCGTCGAACCCATGATAGCCATTTCTTAAAATATAATTTTCCAGTCTCCCATTAATCAAGACTCGCTTTTCACTAAGATCGATTCCGGTTGTCTGCTTTACATAATGTACAACCCGGTGAAATTCACTGTCTGTAATCATCTTGACTTACTCCTATCATTTTAAAATTTCTACCGATCAATTTAGTATTCGTTTTATGATACTATATTTCCCTTTGCTTGTCAATTCTTGTAAGATTTTGGCAAGTGACGCTTGATCGCGTTGGTTCCCTATTTTACGCGGATTTCTGTCCGCCTAACTGTGCCGTAAACGATTCTTAATTTTCAAAAATACATTTACAATATCTGGGTCAAAATATATGCCGCTTCCATCTTTTATCATCTGTATACATTCCTGCGGACTACACGTCCCCTCCTGCCCCTCTTCTCCTATGAGAATGTCATAATTATCGGCAACAATGGCAATCCTCGCGGAGAGCGGAATATCCTTGCCCGAAATCCCTCCTGGGTAACCGCTTCCATCCCAGCATGCATGATGATAACGAGCAATCTCTATTGCCATAGGCAAAAAGCTGTTTTCCGGCGTATTCTGATATACCCTCTCTAAAATCTCGGCCCCCTGCTCCGCATGATGCCTGATCTGTCTGTCCCCTTGTGCTCCCTGCACCACCTCCTCAAAATCATCATTTGGAACACGCAGCTTCCCAATATCGTGGAGCCTCGATGCAACCTCAATTGTATCAATAAAACCCTCTGATATTTCTTCGACAAATTCAGGGCTGAACTGTAGGCTCTGCGCCAACATCCGGCAATTATATGCCACATTTTCCATGTGGTCTGCCGTGTCTGAATCCCGCTGCTCGGTAAGCGCTGCCAGCGCATAGAGAATATTCTTCTGCTCATCCTCAATCCGCCTGGCCTGGCTGCTGATTACGCTGTGGAGCCTGCGATTGCTCATTTCCAGTTCCTTTTGCATTTCATAGAGTTTGAGATGATTATTCACGCGCATCGTCACCTCTGCAACCTCAAAAGGCTTGCCAATATAATCCACCGCTCCCAGCTTAAATCCTCTTACCTTGTCTTCGCTGGAATCTGCCGCGGAAATGAATATGACAGGAATATCCCGGGTCAGCGGATTACTTTTCAACCGCTCGCAAAATTCATATCCATCCATCTCCGGCATAAATACATCCAAAAGAATTAACTGCGGGCGACTCTCCGAAATTAGAGACGCCGCCTCCGCAGCGCTGGCTGCACATTTGGGGATGTATCTCATTCCCTCTATGATATTTTCCAGGATAAGCAGATTGGTATCCACATCATCTACAATTAGAATCTGCGGTATCTTTGCGGATTTGCTCATATTTTCCATTCTAAATCCCTCCAATAGCTTCCTCAAACATTATCCTCAAATTGTCATATTGTTCCACACTCTTATCATGGTCGCCTTTTCTCACATTCATTTCCAAACGGAAAGCGGCCCTCTTGAGGTCTTTTGGTGCCTGTTCCAGTAATTCTTTAATGTTATGTGCAAAATTCTCCGCTTTATCCCAGGCATCTACCTCCATGCATAAAATCAACTTCTCCATCTTGCCCTTGATCTCCTGCACATTCTCTGGAGTGCCAAACTGGAAGAACTTCTCCACATTGTCAAATCCTGGCATTTCCTGATCCTGATTGATAAATTCAAACTGCTCGCCGACAGTATGTTCTTCTTTTGATTTCTGCGCCATATTAAGGCGCACAGAAAATGAAAAACTACTTCCCTTCCCCTTTTCACTGTCCAGATGAACGCTGCCCTGCATGAGTTCAATCAATTGCTTTGTGATTGCGAGCCCTAACCCGGTGCCGCCGTACTTTCTGGTGATGGAAGCATCTACCTGGGAAAAGCTTTTAAACAATTTATCCTTTTCTTCCGGTGAGATGCCAATGCCTGTATCTGATACCACAAAAAACAGCTCTATCTCATCATCAAACTGCACGGTCTTTGTTACTTCTATATTTATGTACCCAACACTAGTAAATTTTACCGCATTCGAGAGAAAATTATTCAAAATCTGCGTCAAGCGCAATTCATCACCAATCAGATATTCAGGAATCGTTTTGTCAATGTTGACCATGATGCGCAAACCCTTGGCATTGATTGCCGGGATATTTGTCTCCACTGTGTGATTTACCATTTTATAGAAATTAAATTCCTTCTGCTCAATCACAAACTTTCCTGCCTCTAACTTGGAAAAATCTAAAATATTGTTGATGATGGCAGACATGTTGTCACAACAACGGATAATGATGTCCAGTGTGTTCTTCACGTCCCCCGTAACCCCATTCTCCAAAAGATTCGTTACATGACCGCGAATACCATTCACTGGCGTACGCAACTCATGCGTCACATTTGCCACGAATTCGTTGCGGACTTTCATAGTCTCTTCCATCTCTTCTTTCATGCGCACAAGCTTACGCTCCGTCTCCACCCGCTTGGCAACATTGATCGCAAACAGGAGATTTTGCCCACCGCTTCCTTTGACTTTCATACGCACCGGAAAACACGTTCCATTCTTGCGGTACATCATGCCCTCAGTCATCTTTTGCGCCGCGTCCAATGGGAAACTTTCATTTTCCAGATGAAGTTCTGGAAACACTTTTTCCAGGCCAAGCATCTGCCAATCATTCCCGTAGCCTAACTCCTCCTGAGCTAAGGAATTCCCATAGAGAATTTTCCCCTCATCATCAAACCTCAGAATAATTTCCAGGGATGCATCTGCAATATCATGGATTATTTCTCCCTGCAACACTTCCTCTCCCATTGCTTCCACCTCTTTTTGTCACACGGCAACGCCGCCTAAATTCTCATACAACCTGCATCTTCACACCCTATATATACCACTGTTTATTCTTATTAAAATGTGTGTATTTGCGCATTGATGCCACTATATCTAGTATACGATTTCAAAAATAAGGTGTCAAGAACAATTTAGGTCCGAGTTCCTCCATTTTTTACAATAAGTCTTATTTTCGTACCAAAAGTCTGGCACTAAAAGTTGGGCCGCAGTCCTGGCAAATAGTGTCCGCCAAAGCCGCAGCCCAATTTTTCTAAATATCTATTTTACGCTTGCCTTCGCAGGTAATCCTGCTTTCTTTAACAATTGCTGATAGTTCTTTGCCTTTTTCTTGGGAACATGAACCTTTGCCTTGCTCGCAATACTTTTAAACGCCTGTTTCTTTACCGTAGTCAGCTTTTTTGACTTGATGCTTATTGTTTTTAATTTGCCGTCCTTATAAAAGGCTTTGCTGTCAATCGTAGTAATTCCTGCGCCCAGCGTAACAGTTGTCAGCTTCCCATTCGATGCAAATGCAGACGCGCCAATCTTCGTGACATAATTGCCCACAGTCACCTTTTTTAGCTTCGCATTCTTGTAAAACGCTTTGCTGCCAATTGCCGTCACTTTAAATTTATATCCGTTAATGTTGACCGTAGCCGGAATCGTCACAGACGTATACGTCTTTCTACCTGGCTTGGTTACCGTCACCGTACCGTTTTTTGCCGCTGATTTGGTAACTTTGTAATACAGTGTGTCAACCTTATGAATAGAATTCTTTTTCGGCACTGGTTTTACCGCTTTGCTCACCGTAACAGTCGCCACATCATATTTCGTCTTATCAAAGGTAGATTCTGCTTTTACCGTCAGTCTGGCTGCTGTTTCATTTGCCGCCACTGTCAACAGACCTGTACCGCTAACTTTTGTCTGGCTGCTCTTATTTCCGTTGACGCTCCACTTCACCGCCCCTGGCGCGCCATCTTGTACATTTACCTGCGCTTTGAACTGTTTCGTCTTCCCTGCCTGCACGCTGGCACTTTTGGGAGTAACGCTTACAGAGGTGACCTGCGGAACCGCTCCAAGGGTTACAACTACTTTTGCAGACTTCGTACGATCAAAAGTGGCGCTTGCCCGCACCGTAATCCTCTTTGCCGTCTCATCATCAGCTATTTTTAATACGCCATTTCTCGTAATTGCTGTGCTATAACTGTTGTTTCCGTCTATTGTCCAATCTACCGTATTGGGCGCGCCGTTCGTGCCTGTCACTGTAGCCGTAAACTGCTGGCTCTCTCCCGCAGCCATTGTTTTATTTTCGGGTGTTATACCCACGGAAGTTACCGCAGGAGCGCCCTCCGAATTATACGCATTCTCCACTTTCCACTGCTGAAGTTTAGAATCACTGGCTGCCGTCTGTATCGCCTTCCCATCAGCGGAAAAGGCAAGATACAAGCCGCTGGTTACATTCTTAAACTTCACATATTCGCCACTCGTTTCCATGATCCAATTCTGATTATCTTCCTGGGTATCCTGCCAGATAATCAATTCTGTACCATCTTTTGTAGAACCGCCGTCAACTGCTGCCAGATGAAAGCTCTTGACATTTAACAATTTCACCGTTTCCTGGACACCAACTTTACTTGGCTGTAAGTACCATTGCTGGTTCGCCTGCCCACTGTAGTCCCAGGCAAATACCTTGGAAAGCGTTGCCGCGCCTCCGCCGTTGATGCACAGCGCTTTATTCGTCTGCGCATTTTTGATTGATACAATCTTCTCCTGGGAAAGGATCTGTCTCATGTCTGTCTCGTTGCCAGAAAGAGGCGTACCCTGGGTGGTAAATGTATTGATAGAATGCGCCGGAAGCTCCGCCGTTACTTTACGTCCATTAAAGTTAATGTCAACCTTCTTCGCGCTATCGCTCCCATTTTTCACTAACAACGAAATCGTTCCGTCTGCATTACGAAATGCAATTTCACGCTGCTCTGCGGAATATACGGAATCCGCTTCTTTATCAGCGTTCGTATTCGGGATATATTCCTGGTTATAGGTGCCGCTTGTTTCAATTCTGCGTGCATTCGCTTTTACAGCATCCGTATAGTGCTTGATGTTATAATACTGAGGATTGATTGTGTATTTCTTCGTCGTTTCATTTACTGTTATCGGCGCATTCTGCGGCCAGGGCGGGGTCGCTGTATTATATCCGCCGGGATGCACACCGTCCCATTCTAGTACCATATTCCACATATTATAGGCGGAGATTCCATAGGAGAAATACATATACATAACGTCAAACTGATACTCCGCGTACTGCCAATCATTGTTACCATTTCCACACATCGTCTCTGACTGCATCATCCCCTGGTTGAACCCGGTATGGAACAGAGAGCGTGCCTTGTTGTAAGACCACCACTGAAAATTGATGCCGGAAATATATTTACGCGCCTCCGTATCATTCAGCGTGGGGTCCATGAGACTATCGTCGGAATTTGTAAACGTCCCCAAATAAATCTGCACGCCCAACTCTTGCATCTGCGGCCCAAGATGTTTGAGAAAATCACGCAGACATTCTCCTGTCCAACGACAGGAAGAATACAATGTCCACATCGTCGGCTCATTCTGCGGAGATACCATATAAATCTCAATACCTTCCTTATCATAAGCCTCGATAAATTTACGGAAATACAAAGCATACGCCTGGTAATTTTCCTCCGTGCCATGGAACCAGCCGCCAATCAAGTTTTTATGCGGCGCGGTATTATTTTCTCCCTCCTGTTTCATCCAGCTTGGCGGCGACCAGGGGGAAGCCCAGATTTTTAAATTCGGCTGACGCTTCAAAGCCTCCCGGATATAAGGAATCAACATTTCTTTATCGCGCTCTATCGAGAAATTCACCATATCGTAATCATTTTCCGTCTCATTCAAGGAATACAAATCCATAGCAAAATCACTGGAGCCAATCGGCATCCTCGCCATCGTCAAATGAAGTCCCTCCGGCTCGTTGGGATCAAACAACAAGTCCAAGATATGATTGCGCTCTTCCTCGGTCAACTGCATCAATTTATGCCATCCGCGCTCATTGAAACAGCCGCCCCAGATATTCTGCGCCATCTCCTGATATGTAATGTTCTCGTCCACATCAATGTACAACTCATTGTGGTTATTCGCATCCCATGCAGTCGCCGTCAGCGTACCTTTATCCTGCATGTATTTCCCTTCCTGGGACGATATCCAATGCACTTCTCCATCTCTATTTGCCGCCTGACTGATGGTTGGCGCCGCTATTCCAAAGCCGGTTACAACCATGCTGACAGAAAGCAAAACGGACAAAAATGCATTTCGGGTGACCATCACTCTGTTATATAGCTTTTTCTTCATGTTGTTACCTCCTGCAAATTAATCTGTATAGATAATATTATACTGATAAATTTGCAGTCTTTGTGTGCATATTCGCTGGGAAACTGCGCAATTCCGAGCATTTTCCAGCCTCACCTTCACATTTTGGCGTGACAAGGTCTTTCCTATAAGATAAAAAATGACTGCCTCCTCCCTTGGGAAGAAACAGTCATCAAAATTATCTTATCATGGGTGGAGAAGGATTCGAACCGTTTTGGTCTCTCCCAACAGCTCTTCTTACCTTCTTCCTTATAATGGATGGAGAAGGATTCGAACCTTCGAAGGCGTTGCCAACAGATTTACAGTCTGCCCCCTTTGGCCACTCGGGAATCCATCCATATACAAGGGCAAATGATTATTCGCCCTTGACCGTATTCGATTATAGCACATATTTTGTCCGCTTGCAAGAAAAATTTGTAATTTTTATAACAAACGTCTGAGGCTTAATGGACATTCTGCTCATCGCCGGCATTATATGCTCATTCATGCCTACCCACAGGGCGCTTAGCATGATGCGCCCATAAATTTGGCAATGGCTGAACTTGTTACTAAAACTCCAGCCTCTCTTCATTGCCGATATTTTTGAGAATCACCGCACAATTAGGTGGAAGGACAATTTTGATTCGTCCATTCGTCACACGGTAAATTTCCGGCTCCATCGTATAGGACTCCGGCGTAGTCATCATAAGCCGTTCCAGTCTAGTCTCGCGTTCCATACCTGCCGGCCAAACCCGCCACTCCATATGACGTTCCACATAGTCATTATTGATTACAATTACGAACTGCTGCTCTCGGTTAAAACGTCCATAGCACATAACCTGATAATCTCCACCCAAAAATTTCAGAGAACCGGTACGGAATGCTTCATATTGCTTGTGAATGCGAATAATATCACGATGGAACGCCAATAACTCCTGATCCTCGTTTCCCCAGGGATACGTCCTACGGTTGTCGGGATCTGTAAAACCGACCACTCCCGCTTCATCGCCGTAATAAATTGTAGGCGCGCCCGGCCAGGTCATCTGTACCACCACCGCCTCTTTCATCACACCTTTATTCAAATCCTCACCCGCTGCCGCACTTCCTAAATGGTCTACCCTGCCCACCTTATGGTTGGTACGGGTCAGAAAACGCGAATGGTCATGATTCGATAATTCATTCATTGCGCACTGCAATGACGGCGTCATAAACCGCGTCATATAATAGTTCATAGCTCCCTCAAAGTTCTGGAAGTTGCCCAGCATATCCTGACGATAACCGTCGCTGTGCTTCTCCATTCCAGTGAGGAACCATGTCAGCGGTTCCATAAAAGCATCGTAATTCATTACGGTGTCCCATTGATCTCCGCGCAGCCATTCCACAGGGTCTCCATAATGCTCGGCAAGCACAATCGCTTCCGGGTTCGCCTCTTTGACCGCCCTGCGGAAATCCTGCCAAAATTTGTGGTTAAATTCTACAGAATGTCCTAAGTCTGCGGCAACATCGAGACGCCATCCATCTGCATTATAAGGCGGAGACACCCATTTTCTACCAATATCAAGTATATAATCATATAATTCCTGCGAACCTTCATAATTCAACTTAGGAAGCGTATCATGCCCCCACCAGCCATCATAGCTGCCATTATATGGCCAGCGATTCTCATCATAAAACTGAAAGAATTTACGATAAGGGCTGTCAGCCGACACATAAGCTCCAGTTGCATAACCGACCTCCCGCTCATAAATCAATTCCTTATCCAGCCACTTATTAAAAGAGCCACAGTGATTGAATACGCCGTCGAGAATCACGCGCATCCCGCGCCTGTGCGCCTCCTCTACAAGCTTTGCAAACAAAGCATTGCTCGCCTCTAAGTTCTTAATATCTGAAACACGCTTAATATATCGGGTGGCATTCGTATTATCCGTCTCTCCCGATGAGAGCAGCGCACCGCCGTCCTCTTCAATCACCCCGTAATGTGGATCTATATAGTCATAATCTTGAATGTCATATTTATGATTGGAGGGCGAAACGAACAGTGGATTGAAATACAAGACCTCTATCCCCAAATCCTGTAAATAATCCAGCTTCTGCATAACCCCTGCCAAATCCCCGCCATAAAATTCGCCTACACCAAAATTCGCCGGTGGCTTATTCCAATCCTTTACTTGCTGGCTGTATACCTGAATATAATAATATTCATTGGTTAATACATCATTTGATGGGTCCCCATTGCAGAAGCGGTCGACCAAGATCTGGTACATCACGGCTCCTTTCGCCCAATTCGGTGTGGAAAAACCAGGCACAATCACAAACTCATATTCTTGTCTGAATTCCGGTGTTACACCCATCCTATCATAGAAACAATGCAGCATCCCCGTAACAGCCTCAAAGTGATAGCGAAACGTGTCCTCTCCGAGCTGCACCTTCGCCTGATAATAATCAAAGCAGCTATCTGTCTCCTCTTTCCTCATGGAAATCCTTTTGTCGCCGCTGCGCAGCCAGACAGTATCTACATTGTCTTTCGATGTACGAAAACGAATTGTCACCTCGTCATTTACATCCGGCTCTGGAGGATTCCGATAGTCTTTTGTCCCATCGGAAAACATCGCATGTTTACGCAGGATTGGACGCATCTGCATCATGTATTGCTGTCTTTGGCTCAATTCATAAATGGAATATTCTTTCATATTATGATACCTCTTTCCCATCAACGCTTTACAGTAACAAGGTCTTTCTATCTTCAAGAAGAACGCATAAATGTTCTTATCTTATAGGAAAGACACTTTCACACGTTAGTGTGACAAGGTTTTTCCTATAAGATAAAAAAGGCAGCTATGTAAGCTGCCTTTTTAGGAGAAGGTATTTTTACTATGGGGTGTAGCAAAAATTATATAATGTATTGGGGGGTTTTTACAGTAATTATAGTACCATAAATCCCTCAATAAGTGTGCACAAACTTCACAAAAATTACTATCTGTTTTTGTCTATTTTGTACACATGCTTTTTCCTGCCCATTCAAAATCCCATAGCAATTTTCACAAATCATCCTTCAAAAAGCGCTTCAAACTCATCTCTGCTGATTTTCTCTTTCTCTAACAAAAGGTCTGCACATTTATGGAGAATCTTCTCATGTTCCGTGAGAATGCTTCTCGACTTCTGGTAACATTCATCAATAATACGCTTGATCTCCTGGTCTATCATGCCAGCTACATTCTCACCATATGCCCTCGCATGTGCAAGGTCTCTACCAATAAATACCTCATCATCATCGCTATCATAATTAATCAAGCCAATGTTTTCCGACATCCCATACCTAGTTACCATGGCCTTTGCCACGCCAGTCGCTTGCTTAATATCCTGAGAAGCTCCTGTAGTTATATCGTCAAAAATCATCTCTTCTGCTACCCTGCCTCCAAGATCAACGATAATTTCCTGTAGCATTCTGCCCTTGGTATTGAACATCTCATCACGCTCCGGCAACGGCATGGTATATCCTGCCGCTCCTACCCCGGTGGGGATAATAGACACAGAATATACGGGTCCCACGTCTGGAAGCACATGAAAAAGTATTGCATGACCTGCCTCATGGTATGCCGTTATCCGCTTTTCCTTATCCGTGATAATCCGACTCTTCTTCTCTGAGCCAATTCCAACCTTCACAAAAGATTTGCGAATATCACTCTGTATGATATAGGCTCGGTTTTCCTTTGCCGCCACAATCGCCGCCTCATTCAAAAGGTTCTCCAAATCAGCCCCGGTAAATCCCGCTGTTGTCTGGGCAATTTGTTTCAAATCCACGTCATCTCCCAGCGGTTTATTCTTGGCATGGACATTCAAAATCTCCTCCCTGCCGCCAATATCCGGCCTGCCCACATGTACTTTGCGGTCAAACCGCCCTGGACGCATGATTGCCGGGTCCAAAATATCTACACGGTTGGTCGCCGCCATTACGATGATACCCTCATTGACGCCAAAACCATCCATTTCCACCAAAAGCTGGTTCAAGGTCTGCTCCCGCTCATCATGACCGCCGCCCATGCCGGTTCCACGCCGCCTTGCCACTGCGTCAATCTCATCAATGAACACGATACAAGG
Organism: uncultured Lachnospiraceae bacterium; assembly: GCA_947565425.1. GTDB lineage: Bacteria > Bacillota > Clostridia > Lachnospirales > Lachnospiraceae > Petralouisia. The sequence goes on along the minus strand of CANOFW010000031.1, from coordinate 23,071 downwards.
CGCATTCTTCTTTGCCTCTTCAAAAAGGTCTCTGACACGGGACGCACCCACGCCGACAAACATCTCCACAAAATCAGAACCGGAAATACTAAAAAACGGAACGCCAGCTTCCCCCGCCACTGCTTTGGCAAGCAGTGTCTTACCAGTACCAGGAGGTCCCACCAGAAGGACTCCCTTGGGAATTCTTGCCCCCAACTTCGTATACTTTCTGGGCGCTTGCAGGAAATCAACCAACTCCTCCAACTCTTCCTTTTCTTCTTTCAACCCGGCAACATTGCCAAAATTGATCTTTTTATTCTCATCTGTTGTCATTTTGGCACGGCTCTTACCAAAATTCATCATCTTGCCTCCGCCACCGGAGGAAGCAGCCGCGTGGTTCGTCATCATAATATAAAAAACAAACAATACACCGAACAGAATCAATGTAGGAAGTATGGAAATCAGCCAGTTCTCCTCCGGCATCTCCTGTACTACAAAATCCTTAAAATCATAAGATCTCATGGTCTCCTGCAACGCATTGACATCCGACACATGCAATGACCGGGTGACACTCTTAGAATCTCCCTTCACCGTCACGCTCGCCTCACCGCTCGGCACTTCCCGATTCTGAGTAACAACGACGGATACCACGTTCTCATTCTCTAAGTCCTGCTCAAAATGCCCATACGTATAAACAGAACCCTGATTAAAACCAGGCGAATTATCCCGCAAAATCCAAAGCAGCGCAAGAATAGCAATCACTGCAATATATACGCCAAATGCCCGGTAACGTTTTTGATTATTCATCGCCTATTCCTTATCTCCTTTCTATTTCTAAGCATCCAATTCCACAACCCCAATATAAGGCAGGTTGCGGTAATGCTGCATATAATCAAGTCCATAGCCCACAACAAACTCATCCGGTATCTCAAACCCAGTATAATCCACATGCACGTCTGCCACCCGGCGTTCCGGTTTGTCTAACAGCGTGCACAGGCGCAGGCTTTTCGGTCTTCTGCTTTTTAAATTATCCAACAAATAGCTCAGTGTTCTCCCGGAATCCACAATATCCTCAACAACCAGCACATGCTTGCCCTCAATGGCTTCATCCAAATCCTTGACTACTTTTACCACACCGCTGGACTTGGTGCCATCTCCATAACTGGAAACGGACATAAAATCGAGCGATACTGGTATCGTCAGCCGCTTTGCCAGCTCACAGGTAAAAAATACGCCTCCTTTGAGAACACTCACTAAATGTACCGGCTCCCCCTGGTAAAATTCACTGATTTGTCTGCCCATCTCACGAATTCTTTTCTCTATCTCCTCTTCCGAAATTAAGACGCGGATTTCCTCACTCACTCTCTTCTCCTCCATCTACACGTATCTCTAAAATTCTTTTGGTATGTTCTGTCACTTTTATATCCTCACTGATGCGATAACCGATAACCCATAGAATACGAGCGCCATCTGCCACAAGCAAAATTTGTTCCCGCCGTTTCGCCGGTATCTTCTCATCAATAAAGTATTTCTTTAACTTTTTCCGTTTCCCCTCCCGATTAATAACCAGATAATCTTCTTCCTGGCGTGTTCTCAACCGCGTAGTATTTTTTATTTTATCATAATCTAACCATTTCGTATACATTTTTTTGGGAATTTCTTCATTTTGAGGCATTTTTTCCAATATACGCGTGCATATTGTATATCTATAGGAAGAAATGCGCAAACTCCCATTTATCGGAAGATCCCACGATACTTGCTGTAACGACCGCTCTCCTTTCGGCGCTTTGTCCAGTTCCAAAAGAACCCCTTCATATGTCCGCCTCGCCCGCAAACCATAAGGCAATTCAATCTCTTTTCCGCTCTGCCGTGCAAATAAATCCCAAAGCTGCTGCACATGAACTCTCGCAATATCTTTACTGCTTTTCGCCGCTTTAGCCAAAACATCGTGCAATACCGCGCGCGCAACAGCGGGAGGCTCCTCTAGTAATGTTCGCGCTATGCATATATCTTCTCCACTTCTGCAAATATGTTTTCCTGCCGCCTGCCGGCTTAATGCTTCCACCAGCTCTACCGCCTCCGCTACAAATGTCGCCGTGTAGTTCATATGAGAAACTGCGTTCGTATTAATCTGTGTTAGTAAAGGAAGAATCTGATGACGAATTTTATTTCTCGTATATTGCAGTTCTCCATTCGTCCTGTCGACACAGAATCTCTGACCCTCCCCGGCAAGATATTCCTCGATCTCCCCACGGTTCACACACAAAAGCGGACGGATAATCTGCCCACGCACCGGGCGAATGCCACACAAACCTGAGAGCCCGCTCCCCCTTGCCAGGTGAAACAACATTGTCTCTGCACAGTCGTTTTGATTATGCGCAACTGCAATTTTATTTGCGCCAACCTCCTTTGCCTCCTCCTCAAACAACTGATAACGCAGATTCCTCGCCGCCTCTTCCACACTCAGTTTTTCCTGCCTGGCATATTCCAATACCTGGCAATGGCAAATTTTACAGGAAATATGCATTTGGGCGCAAAGTTCTTCCACAAATTTTGCATCGTCAAGGCTTTCCGCCCCACGAATGCCATGTTCTACATGTATCACGCGTAATGCAAATTCTTTTTCAACACTTAGCGCATTCAACAATAAGAGCAGACAAAGCGAATCCGCACCCCCTGACACAGCCGCCAGCACGGTATCTCCTCTTTCTATCATATGGCATTCCTCTATAAACTTCCTTACTTTCTCCCGCATTTTCATCTCCTGTAAACTTGCTGCACCTTATTTCTTCCAAATTCCGGTCACCAAAACGGTCATGTCATCTGGCACCTTACCGGCAGTAAACAGCAAAATCCGCTCTAAAATCTGTTTTGCCATTTGACCTGGGTTATTTGTTTCAATCGTCTCTATAATCTCTCGCATAGTTTCCTCCGGCATGGGTACCTTTAGAAAATCCAAAACTCCATCCGTCAAAAGTACGACAAACTCTCCGTCTTTTAACTGGCGGCTTGTCCTATCAATCTCAATCTGGTGGAGAATTCCTGCTGGCAGATTGGCGGAAGCAATGCACTCTACCTCCTGCTCATGCTTGATAAAAGTCGCCGCCGCGCCAATCTTATAGAACTCACACATACCTGTGTACAAGTCCATAGACGCCATGTCCACGGTAGAAAATATCCCATCTTCGCCCTGAATCACCATCGCAGAATTCATCATACGGATGGCCGTCTCTTTCTGGAAACCAGACTCCAAAAACTTCTCTATTAACTCTATCACCATTTCACTTTCCTTACAAGCGTTGATTCCCGAACCCATGCCGTCCGACAACGCCATCACACATTCTCCTCCCTCCAGATTGAGAAAAGAAAAGCTGTCGCCCGATACCTGCGCATGATCCTTGGTCAGCCTTGCCACACCCTGTAATGTATGAAATAACGTGTCCTCCTCAAACGTAAGAAACGATTCCTCTTTGCCTATCAGCGTATGGGTATATTTTCCGGGAACCATATCGCGCTTCAAGCCCTGGCTCGCCGCTTTAGCCAATTCCTTAATTGGCACACAGTTTCCCCATTTAGACGCCGCCTTGACCTGCAACGACATCTTACCGTTCTGCCTCTGATAGAGATGAATTTCCCGCGTCTGAACGCCACGTTCCTTGAGACGGTATTTCACCGCAGCTACAAGCCTTGCTTCCTGCTGACTGATGTCGCGGTACTCTCTGGCACAGTCTTCCATAATATATGCCATAGCGTCAAGCTGTTCCGCGATAATCCCTCGGTTTTCCAACAGCCGGTTATACCAGGCAAGATTAAGTTTTGCCTTCTCAAAAACGCCGATCGCCTCTTCCACAATACTGTCCGAATATGGGCAGTACCCCGCCAGTTCCCGATGTACCTCCTCTTCCGCCTGCCCGCGGTCCTCAATTGAATGGAACAGCCGGTAAAATAGCTCATACATTGGGCTTGTATCCTCCTGCCAGCAGATTGCGCACTGCTCACAGTCCATGCAGATTTTACCCGCTATCTCCTGCTGCATTTTGCCCATCTCTTCCGGTTCAAAACTCCCCTTGAATTTCTCCATATGAGAAAAAATCTTTGACAACCCGCTAAATGATTTGGCATACGTCTGCAATTTTTCCCCATGCTCCGGGGTACGGGGCTCGGCACTGTTTTTCCAGTGCAAAGGCGTAAGCCCTTCCTCCATCAATCTATGGAGCGCCGGAGAAAGCAACATTACCATGGCCGTAACTAGAACGGCTTCCATCACACCCATCCAAACCAGACGGCGGTTCCCCATCTGTAACACCTCTCCTGCCGCCGTAAGCAAAAGAACGCTGACCCCGGCGGCAGCCGCCCCTACATAAGCACGGCAACTCTTATACGCCCATTCCACAAGTTTAATCACCACCCCAGTAACCAACATCGCCATCGTATACTTCGCCATTGCCTGCACCGGCACAAACAATGCCATGCCAAAAATACTGAATACAAGAAGCAGTGTGCGGTTTACTTCTTCCATATATGCCGCTGCAAAAAATCCAGGAATCAGCGGGTAACAGCCTACAAATTCCACCTTTGCCACAATAATTGCCAAAAGATACAATACAAGTTCCTTCCATTTCGATTTATTCATCATTCTGTCCTCCTTTTTCTGCCGCTTTGTACGTGCAGGAGTTATTATAAAAAGAGGACGCCGAAATGTTTGTCAAATCCGGGTCATGTTTTCAAAAACTTTTAGACAAAAAGCCCCTTAAAATCGCTGCTTATGGCGATTCTAAGGGGTTTAAGCTCTTGAGGAAATTCATCTTTTATCATCCCCAGCATATCGAAGAATGACTTAATCCTTCTCCTCTTTCTCCTTGAAAATAATCTCGTTGGGGTTCACCAGCCCCAGCTTTGTCTTAGCTGTCTGCTCTATGTATTCTTCCGTTGTCACATAATCTTCGTACTCTTCAAGCTCTGCCTGCCGCTGCTGTTCTGATTCCAACTGCGTCTGCAAATCCTGTTCCTTCGCCTGGTAAGACTGCTTCCTGTTATACAGGGAAAGAATCTGCACAGACATCACGCCCAGCAGCATAAGTGAAATTAAGGCAATGCATAACACCGCCGACTTATTCTGCCGCCTCTTTCTTCTCATCCGTGTTCTCTGCGCCCCTGCTCTTCTTGCCTCGCTACGTTTCTCCATCTAAATTTCCTTTCGTTCTATCCGGTATCTGCCATAGCCTTGCAACACCCTGTTCTACAAACATCATGCAAAACTTTCCGAACAGCCAGACGCCTCAGATTAAAGTTTACACACTCCTATTTTAACTGTTTTCCAAAGCTTTTTCAATTCTTTTTTCAAAAACCTCAGAATTTTTTTGGTTTTCCTGCCTGCAAACCTCAACGGCCTTTTGAAAAGACGGGCTGTCCATACCAGCGGCCGACTGAGCACAAACAGTACTTTCTTCAACAAGAATACGCTTCCCGCAACAACCCAAGCGCTAAGTAAAAGGTTATAAAGCAGCATCCCTACCAGAACACCACCAATAACAAATCCTCTGATATAGCCGCTGTTTTCGCGATACAGCATGGCGAACAGTGCAAGCGCGCTGCCAATCCAGAAAACCACATCTTCTGCACCCACCAGCCACATTTTATGGGGCACGATTTTCCGCACAATCCGCAGCACATCATAGACAAACAACAGCAATGCCCCTGTCAGAAAAGCCGCCAGAAGCACATCCGCTTCCTTTAAAATTTCCGCGCTGACTTCCATTACTTAAACAATCTTCCTAATAAGGACTCATTTTTTTTCGAGGCTGCTTTTACATCTGAATAAGTGAAGCTGTCTATCTTGCCCTCAATATCAATTTCTCCTTTTTCCAATGTCAGACGATTCACATGAAGATCATTTCCCTTTATCATCAGCATTCCCAGCTCTGTCTCTAACAGAATTTCCCCCACATCAAAAGAAAGTACATCTATAACGCCGTTCAGCACTCCGCTTTTGCGGTTGGAAATCATAATTTTATGGGCGCTTCGGGTATTCCCGGCGCCTGCTCTCTCTTCCATCCAAAAACCTCCTTCTATATATCCCGGATCAAATTGGTATGTCCTCTTTAAATATATGAAGGAGACATGATTTTATTCCTAGTATCATCCACTCTAATTAGCGATACCACGGTTAATTCGTGAAGATTATACTAAAGATAGCGGAAAAGCTCTTTTGCCTCGTCTTTTTTGCTGGTATCCTGCACGGCAAGCACTTCCACCTTCACATTCTTCGTACCGAAACCAATTTCTATAATATCTCCCACCTTTACATCCTGGGAAGCCTTTGCCACCTTCCCGTTTACCTGCACACGCCCGGCATCGCATGCCTCATTCGCCACAGTCCTCCGCTTAATCAGTCGGGAAACTTTCAAAAATTTATCTACTCTCATATTTCATCCTTTCCTACAATAAGATTAAAAAAGAGGACTCTCCTGCGAAAGTCCTCTTGATGTCCCAAATCTAATTGTGAATTAGTTAATCATATCCTTTAACGCTTTGCCTGCCTTAAACTTAGGAGCCTTAGATGCTGGAATATTCATCTCTTTACCTGTCTGCGGATTTCTTCCCGTTCTGGCAGCTCTCTCGGAAACCTCAAAAGTACCGAATCCAACTAATTGGATCTTCTCTCCCTTTTTCAATTCTTCTGCTACTACATCCGTAAAAGCCTTCAATGCCTTCTCAGCGTCTTTCTTAGAAATTTCAGCCTTGTCAGCCATTGCGGCAACTAATTCTGATTTGTTCATGACAAAATTCCTCCTCGAGATTCTTTTCTTTAAAATAATGTTGCGGTTCAATTTCTATTAAGTAACCGTTCCCAATTTTCGTTAAAATTACTCCTCAAAATTGCCTACACACATATTTATACTTGTTTTTATATAGTTTGTCAAGAAAATTTCCATATTTATAGCAACAGTTCAGCCATCGCCAAATTTCTGGGCGGATCATGTTAACATGAATGAGCACATAATGGGGCGAATCATGCTACAGCATTTTGTCAACCATGTCCAATACTTCTTTGCCAAGTGCTTTGGATTTCTCATCTGCATCTTCGAGGGAAGTTCCTTTCACGCCATAATAAAACTTCACTTTCGGCTCTGTACCAGAGGGCCTTACGCATACCCATGCCGCATCGTTGAGATCATAGTAGAGCACATTGGAACTTGGAAGTCCGGTAGGCGTAACATTGCCCGTTGCCATATCTTTGATGTCGCCAGTCTTATAATCTCTGGCGGAAACTACCTGGTAATCTCCGATTTTTGTGGGCGCATTCTCCCTCAATGTATTCATAATCTGCTGAATCTTCTCAAGGCCCTCGATCCCCTTTAGGGTAATCGACTGCACGTCATCTTTATAGTAGCCGTAACGCTCATACATCGCAATCATGGCATCCCATAACGTCATACCCTTTGTCTTATAGAAAGCTGCTGCTTCACACAGCGCCATCGATGCCACTACTGCATCTTTATCCCTGGCATAAGTTCCGGTCAGGCAACCATAACTCTCCTCCATGCCAAAGAGGTATGTTCCCTTGCCACTCTTTTCAAATTCAAGAATCTTCTGACCGATAAACTTAAATCCGGTCAGAACTTCCACCAGCGCAACCCCATAATATTCTGCGATTGCATCTGCCATATTCGTGGAAACGATAGATTTAACAAGCGCTCCATCTGCCGGAAGCCCTTTCTGCTCTTTGCGCTGACTAATAATATAATCGCCAATCAGACAGCCAGACATATTTCCGGTGAGGCAGTGATACTCTCCAGTTTTTGCGTCTTTCACATAAACACCAAGACGGTCGGCATCCGGGTCCGTAGCGAGAATTAAATCCGCATCTACTTCTTTGCCAAGCTTTAACCCAAGTTCAAAGGCTTCCGCTGCCTCGGGGTTCGGATAGCTGACAGTCGGAAATTCGCCGTCCGGCAACTCCTGTTCCGGCACTACATAAACGTTCTCAAACCCAAGCTCTTTCAATACACGGCGTACCGGGATATTTCCGGTTCCATGCAGAGGAGAATAGACAATCTTTAACTCCTTTGCCACCGCATCAATACAGTCCTGACGGAGCACCAGTTTCTTGAGCTCCTCAATATAGGGATCGTCAATGTCCTTGCCGATCGTTACATAGAGACCCTCTGCTTGAGCCTTCTCCTTGTCCATTGTCTTAACAGTTGCGTAGTCTGTTACCTTCTTCACCTCATCCATAATCCCTTTGTCATGAGGTGGAGTGATCTGTGCACCATCCTCCCAGTATACTTTGTAACCATTGTATTCCGGCGGATTATGGCTTGCTGTGATATTAATACCTGCAATACAGCCCAGCTTACGCACTGCATAAGAAAGCTCCGGCGTTGGACGCAGTGATTCAAACACATACGCCTTAATACCGTTTGCAGCCAAGCACAATGCAGCTTCATCCGCAAACTCCGGCGACATCCTGCGGGAATCGAAGGCTATTGCCACGCCCTTTGCCTGTCCATCTACCGAAGCTATATAGTTTGCCAATCCCTGCGTTGCCTTGCGCACTGTGTAAATGTTCATGCGGTTCGTTCCTGCACCAATCACACCTCGAAGCCCTGCTGTACCGAACTCCAAATCCATATAAAAACGCTCTTCAATCTCTTTCTCATCATCTGCAATACCCCTAAGTTCCGCTTTCGTTGCCTCATCAAAATAGGGGTTCTCCAGCCATTGGCTGTAAAGCTCTTTGTAATTCATGATCTTCCTCCTTATCTTTCCATAATTATCCATGCGGTACTTCCCTTTTATCATACTTCAACAAAGGACTTTTCTCAACTGTTTTTTCGGTTAGAACAAGTAATATTTCCGCCTAGAACAAAGTGGGCGAGTGCACATAATCATTTTTATTTTATAGGAAAGGCGCTTTCACACGTTATTGTGACAAGGTCTTTCCTATTAAGATAAAAGAAACATAAGCAGATGGCGCCTTGTCGCTTCATCCTCATGGGTTTCATGATTTTTAAGCGTATTATTGTTATTATTAGTGCTGTTGTTATTATTATTATTGCTGTTATTGTTACTATTATTATTGCTGTTGTTATTGTTATTATTGCTGTTATTGTTACTATTATTATTGTTGCTGTTATTATTGCTGTTATTGTTGCTATTATTATTTCTGTTACTGTTGTTATTGGTGCTGTTATTATTGTTATTATTGCTGTTATTGTTACTATTGTTACTGTTGTTATTGGTGCTGTTATTGTTATTATTACTGTTATTGTTAGTACTATTATTATTGGTGTTGCCCGTATTATTGTTGTTGGTATTGCTATTTGTATTGCTTTTGGGAGGATTGGACGTTGAAATCGTCTCTTCTTCCTCCGCCTCTTCTACCGTAGTCATTTCAATCTTAATCTTAGCCGTAGCAGAATTCACTATCAACGTTCTTTGCCAGTCCACATAACCTTCCGCTTTCGCAGTCAGACGGTGTTCACCATAGCGTACCTGTATGGTCTGTGTGAGATCAACCTGCTCCCCATCCAGGAAGACCTGCGCATTCTCCGGTTCAGGCTTTTCAAACTGTACACTGCACAACTTTGGCCCATCGCCTTTGAGCTCGTCCAAATTCACCTTAATCTCACGGTCAGCCTCCACCGTAATCTCACGGCTTCCACCGTAGCCATCATTCGCCACCGACAGAAGATATGTGCCCTCCGGCACCTCCAGCCGCATCTGAGGCGTAATCTTCTGAGAAAGCACATTGCCAATCGTAATATAACCATCCAGGAAAAGTTCAATATTCTCCAACGTCACAATGCCATGGCCCGTTGTCACCTGAAGCGTATAAATCTGCTGCCCAACGCCTTTGATACACACGGTATCCTGCTCACTGAGTTCGGACAGCGGAATCAGCCTATCGCCATAATACGCTAAAAGATCTTTGTCAAAGTAATAAATGCTGCTACCCACCGTCAAAGACTGCATGTCACGATCCAAGGTAAAGTTATGTAAATCATCATAAGAAAAAGCATCTTGCGCGATCTGTACCACACTCAGTTTCCCTCCCTGTACATCAATCGTAACCAGCTCTCCCAAGGAAAGCTGGCTCACAGTCAGATTCTTCCCATATTTATCTTTAATATAGGTTCCCCCCGTATATTCATAGGGAATCTCTACAGGCTCTTCACAGCTTTGCAGCGTCAGCATTTTGCGCGCTTCGTCAATCGCTGTAATCACATAAATTTCTTCTACGCTTTGTATCTCCTCGGTTTCTTCCTCCTTAGGTTCATCCTGTGCAGCCGCCGTTTGCGGTTTCACATAAACCTCACTTCCATCTGTAATCCGTCTTTCCTTTTGCCCGCATCCTGCTGTCAGAGTCACAAACAGCAGGAGCAGTGACAATATCCATATATTTCTCTTTTGCAAACGAATACCTCCTAACTATTACAGAAATGAACGTTCGCCCGCCGCTCATATTTCAGCAGTAACTATTCAGCAAATTCAAATGAATTTCCTATGAGCTGCAAAAAGCTCTCTCTCGCTTCGTTCTGTAAAATAAGTTTCTCCAGCTTCTCCAGATTTCTCCCACACACCCACGCCTTACTGCTGTTAAAATAATGATTGGCAATTTTCCAGAATTTCTCTGGATAGGCGAGGCGAATATAAAGCTGTGCCATTTCCTTATGGCTTAGCTTTCTGACATTATTATATGCCTTTAATAAATCCATGCCAAGCCCCATATTCCAGTTATGTTTTTCCAATATCTTGCGCATGAAATTGCCAAGATCAGCGGCTTGCACATCATAAGAAGCTTTCTCAAAATTCAGCACGGCAACTCCCTGGCGCAAAAAAAGCACATTATGCTGGTTATAATCTCCATGACAGATTCCATAAATATTTTCCTGTGCCGATACACCCTGGCCTTTTTCCATAATCCGCCGCTGCAAAGCGACAATATCCAGCGCTTCCTGATAGAACAAATCAAAACTGCGCAAAAATTCCATTTCAAAATCATTTTTCTTCTTTCGCGTAGAAATATAATTGCGGACTTTCTTCAATTCCCTGGCATGCCGCTCATTTTCCAACAGCAGACTGTTATTTTGAATCTGCAAGTAATCCGGTATCACATCCGGAAATTCCCGCAAAACACTATGTATGCCGGCCAGATGACGAATGGCACGCAAGACATCCTCGCGGCTCTTGGTGTCGCACTCTCTGCCGTCAAACCAGTCGCGCACCATATAGGCAGTACCGTCGATATCCCGCGCAAGGGTCTTGCCCTCCTTCGTCTGTACAATGCAGTCTACGCGCTCTTGCCCATGCCCAGCCAAAAAACGCAGCAGCCGGTAAAGAAAATCTGCCCTGCCCTCCGAACCCCTGTATTCCTTTAAAATTTTCAATCCCTCACTGGTATCACAAATTAAAACTCCCCTGCCTTTTGCAGTCTGCTTTACCTCAAACGGATACTGCTCCAGAATCAGATTTTCTCGATTATACACATAAACCCCTCCACCACGATATTCACAAACTCATTTCTTGTGTCTTTCTATCATATGTGAAGAGGTTCCATTCTATTCAGACTTTTGTTCCATTCTTACCAGATTTCGTAAAATTTCCGGCGTATTATCCTGCGGGCATTCTAACACATGCCATAGCAACTTCTCAAGCATGTCCCCAATTTCTTTGCCCGGCTTCATGCCAAGCGCAAGCAAATCCTTGCCGCTAACTGCTAATTCCTTGAGTGTTAGACATTGCCTCTTTGCCATAATTCCTTCATAAATTGCCTCATAACGACAAATGTTTGCAAGCTTCTGCTCCCGCTGATAACTGCTTTTGGCAAGCGTATCGGCACGCTCCACTTCAAACAGCGCCGGATATTGCCTAAGCCCTACGCAGTGAATTGCCCGGCGTACACTCGCCTCCTCTAACCGCGGCATACTATCATGCCAGAAAACGAGCGACGATACTCTGGAAATGGTATCGTTGTCAAATTTCAGGCGGTGCAAAATCGTTTCCGCCAGCTTAGCGCCTGCCTTTGCATGGCCATAGAAGTGATAAATACCCTTCTCGTCCTCTTTCTTGCAGAGAGGTTTTCCCACATCATGTAAAAGCATCGTTAGACGCAGCACTTTATCACCGCGGATATTTTGCATTGCAACAATGGTATGTTCTCCAACATTATAGCAATGGTAAGAATTATTCTGTGGCGTCTCCATCATTTGATCAAATTCCGGGAAAAACACCTTGCTCATTCCCGTCTCATAGACCGTACGCATCTCTTCCGGGTGCTCAGAAACAATGAGTTTCACAAGCTCCACCTGTATCCGCTCCGCACTGATTCCCGCAAGATTAGGGGCTAGCTTTGTAATTGCCGCCCTCGTTCTTTCATCAATTGTAAACCCAAGCTGCGCCGCAAAACGCACGGCACGCATCATCCGCAGGGCATCCTCTGTAAAACGGTCCAGCGGGTCCCCTACACAGCGGACCACGCACCTCTCAAGGTCCTCAATTCCACCAAAAATATCAATAAGTCCTTGCGTCTCATTGTACGCCATAGCATTGATGGTAAAATCTCTGCGCTTTAAATCCTCCTCCAAATTAGAGGTAAATGTAACCTCTTTGGGATGTCTGTTATCTTCGTATTCGCCGTCAATACGGTAAGTCGTGACCTCAAAGCCCTCTTTTCCCTCCAAGACTGTTACCGTGCCATGTTGGATTCCAGTGTCGATGGTCCTTGAAAACAAAGCTTTGACTTGATAGGGGGACGCTGAAGTAGTGATATCCCAATCGCCCGGCGTCCGCCCAAGTATACAATCTCGTACGCAGCCGCCGACTGCATATGCCTCATATCCAGCCTGTTCCAGCGTATTTATAATATATTTTACTTTATCCGGTAATGATATAATTACTGACACAGCCCCGCAACCACCTGATTGATTACTTTACCGTCCGCCTTGCCCTTCAATTCTGCCATCACCGCTTTCATAATCTGGCCTTTGTTTTTCGTAGCGACAACCTCTGCAAACTTCTCTTTGATATAAGCCTCCACTTCCTTTGCAGACATCATCTCCGGCGCATATTCTTTCATCACCTCATGACGGAACCGGTATTCCTCTAACAGATCCGTACGCTCGCTGGGGCAGGTATCTATCTGTTCTTTTACAGTCTTTACTTCTTTGAGAATTACACGGTCCACCAAACTTTCCGGTATGTCATCCCTGCATCCTTCGTCTATGGCTGCCTTCTTCACCGCAGACACCAATGCAGAAATAGCCTCCTTGCGTGCCTTGTCCTTCGCCTTCATCGCTGCGATCATATCTTGTTGCAATGTCTTGATATCCATGTTCGCTTCCTCCTTCTACCTAAAACACACGCCGAACTGTAACGCTTTTCGGTTCCTCGCGCTGTTATAACCTATCATCTTGTCCTATGTTCTACAATACACGCCGCACCGTAACAATGCTGCGATAAGTTGCATTATCATACGCCACAATTCCATATGCTGTTCCCTTTGCATGGACAATCTGTCCATTTCCCATATAAATAGCCACATGCCCTGAATAACAGATCAAATCACCCGGTTTTGCATTGGCATAGCTGACTTCCTTGCCCACGGAACGTTGAGAGTAAGAATAGCTGGGGACGCTAATGCCAAAATGCGCATACACATAACTGGTAAATCCACTACAATCTGCACCTGTATTCGGGTCTTTGCCTCCCCACACATAAGGATTACCCACAAAGTTTAACGCATACTGCACGACTGCGCTACCGCTCACACCGGTAGAATAGCCCGGGTCCTGATTGCCTCCGCCGGAATTGCCGCCGCTGTTATTTCCGCCTCCTGTACTGCCTGAACCGGAATTACCGCCGCTATTGCTATTACTCAGGCTCTCTCTTTGCTGTCTTTCACGCTCTACACGTTCCCTCTCCTGGCGTTCCTGCTCTTCACGCGCCCGGCGTTCACGCTCGATTCTCTCATTTTCCTGCGCTATAATGACATTCTGCGCATTGATGGTATCCTGATACTGCGCTGCCAATGCCTGCGCTGCTGTCAACATCTCACCAAAATTCGCAACCTCGCCCTGCTTTCGCTCAATGGTGGTACGATAGTTCTCCTCCGCCACCTGAAACTCCTGCTGTTTCTGCTCTAAGGCTGCTATTTCCTGCTTCTGCTGCTCTGTCAAAGCAGCTACCTGTTCCTTGGTATTCTTGTACTCCGTCAGCAGGTTCCTGTCATAATCGTATACCTCATTGACATATTCCACACGGTTCAAAAGCTCTGCAATGCTCTTGGATTCGAGAATGCTGGTGAGCATGGCGCTGTCGCCCTTCTCATACATGAAGCGAATCCGCAACTTCATTGAATCATATTGATGTTTCTCATCCTTCTTCGCCTGCTCAAGCTGCTCCTCTGTCTGCGCCAGCTCGTCCTGCTTAATCGCTAACTCCTCCTCTAAAGTAGAAAGCTCTAAGATGACATTTACAAGCTCTGCATCCAGAGCGTCAATCTCTGACTGGAGCTGCGCCTGCTCCTGTTCTATACTGTCAATCTCATTTTGCTTGGACCTGAGATTATCTTCCGCTTCCTGTTTCTTATTCTCAGCCTCGGACTTCTTGTCCGCCAAAGCAACGGTAAATTGTGAAATTCCCATCACCAACACCAGCAATATTGCAACCAGCTTTCTTGATTTCATATCCCTCTCCTTTCTCATGCATATAAGCATGTACCATCTTATTCTATAAAAATTATGAATATGCTTTATCTATTTATACAACGTGATTATAACATCATATTCCGCTGATGGCAACAAAGGAAAAAACTTTCCGGCATGGGAGAACCCCACACCGGAAAGCCACGTCTTCTCAGATAATTGTTATTTCTTTACTGTTATGGCAAGCTTCGCGCTCTTTTTCCCGCATTTGACGGTAATCGTTGCCTTGCCTTTCTTCTTCGCTTTGACAACGCCAAATTTGTCTACGGAAGCCACGCCGCTCTTAGAACTCTTATACGTTACAGCGTCCGTCGTCTTACTCGTAATAGACTTAATTGCCACGGTATAAGTCTTGCCCACTTTCAAGGTCTTCTTTGATGCCTTGAGCTTGAGCTTGGTGTTCTTCACCGCTTTCTTTAATACCTTCACGGTAATCGTCGCTTTCTTGCTCTTGTTGGCTTTGGACTTTACGGTAATCTTAGCAGTACCGGCTTTCTTCGCCTTGACAAGTCCTTTGTTGCTAACCGTGGCAATGCTCTTCTTTGAACTGCTCCACTCCACAGCTTTACTGAACTTACCGGTTCCAGTCACTGTTGCCGTCAAAGTAACCTTTCCGCCCTTCTTCAGATAGACGGTTTTCACTCCGGCTTTCTGGTTGGCAGCCTTAACTGTCACCTTCTTAACCGTAGGCCTGGGCGTCGGATTCTGTGTACCCGGATTGGTGGGGCCTGGTTTTTCCGGATCCGGCTTCTCTGGGTCTGGCTTCTCTGGGTCTGGTTTCTCAGGTTCCGGCTTCTCAATGTCTCCGTCTGAAAAGATACCTGAGCTCGTCGGCGCATTGGGGTCTGGCTGCGGAAGTTCCGCCGGCTTCTCTACCACAGAAGCTGCAATCGCCATTACTTCCGTCTCGCTGAGTGTATCATTATAAATCTTTACATCATCTAAAGAGCCATTAAAGTAAGCGTCCCAGGCATTGACGCCAAAATAAATTGCCGCATCTGTCTGCCCCATAATATTGGAAGCGATAGAGCCATTCCCTTTCAGCTCTCCATTGACATAAAGTTTCGCCTTATTGTCGTTGACTGTCAGCGTAACAAGCTGCCATTTATCTTTCTCATAAGTAACTGTACCGGCGTCATCAACAAAATTCCCATTCGCTCTGGACCAGATAGACCTTCCAAACGTCAGGTTCAGCCAGTATTCCGGACTGAACGTGCCTGCTGCAAGAGTCGGGTCAACATCGCCTCCAAGCTTCTCCGGTTTCATCCAATAAGAAACAGAGTAATTCTTGCCGATTCCGGCAGCATCGCAGAGCTTCAAACCATAGGTGCCCGGTAGATAAATCGCCTTTCCGCCCTTTGCACCATCCGTATATTGATACTGCGGATTGGCAACGGCAACCGGCTTCGCTGCCTTGGTGACTGCTGCTGCACCATCCGTCTGTTCTTCAAAATCAAAAGCTTTGAACAACGGTGAAGAAATATCTCCCGCACTGTAATTTTTCTTAATCACAACTGTGTACGTCACTCTCGGCTTGCGGTCCGCGGAATAAACACAAAGAGAAATTCTCGTATAAATGCCCTTTAAGGGAACTGTTATTTCGCGTGAAGCATCCACCAGCTTACCATCCAAAGTGACAAATCCCTGCGCATCCTGCATGGCAAGCGATAACACTACCGAATCTGATGCAGATGAAACTTCATAATCATAAGTATAACCGCTCTTTGCCACTTCTACATCGTTTATTTTCAGGGAAGTAATATCATTTGCCGTTCCCGGATTGCCAGGAGTTGTGCTGCCGGACGTAGGCGGCG
Organism: uncultured Lachnospiraceae bacterium; assembly: GCA_947565425.1. Lineage (GTDB taxonomy): Bacteria > Bacillota > Clostridia > Lachnospirales > Lachnospiraceae > Petralouisia. The sequence goes on along the minus strand of CANOFW010000031.1, from coordinate 6,570 downwards.
TATTGAGATAAAAGTCCGCGCTCACATCGCAATCCGCCAATGCTCTCACGACAAGACTGCCATTATCCATACATAGATAATAGCCGGGTTTTGCCACACTCTCAAAGGAAATTGCTTTTGCAGAATCTGTCAGTCCTTTGACTGTGCGGAACGTCTGCGCTTTGGCGCAATCCTCATCCACCTTAATCTTACCGCCAACTACACTATATTTTGCATCTTGTGACAACAATACCCTGTCATCTTCGCCCACCGTCAAATATAAGCCCGGCTTGTTTTCCGACTGAATGGACACATAGGAATCTTTATCCGGGTCTGCCTTGCCATCCACGATCGCCCAGCTCGCATCCAATTTCTCAGGCTGATAATAAGTACCGACGCCAATATCTTTATAGGGATAGGCGCCATCTGCACTCGAATTCACGAAATTTTCATGGGAAATCACATGCCCAGCATTCGTAAACAAGTAATACGGTTTATCTCCAGTGATGCCGATTGCCGTCTCAGGAATCGGTTTCACGCTTCCGTCATCATTAAAATGCATCTCCGTAATACATGCCGTACGGCGGAATCCGCTTCCTCCCGGCAAAGAGCCGTTATGATAGATAAAATATGTCTTGCCCTGAAAATCAAACACTGCCATATGGTTCGTGTTGGACGTTGCCGTTGGAGGCATAAGAATGCTTCCGAATTCCATCTGTCCATCCATGAGATTCTCTGTCGTGGCATATGCCATCTGCTCTCTCCAGCCATATGCATAAAAGAGATAGTAAGGCCCTACCGGGTTGCCCCTCTCGTCTTTGCGACGATAAATCCAGGGCGCTTCTGTAAAATTAAACGTACCTCCCGGAATATTCAATTCAATGATGTCCGCAGTCTCGGAACTTGCCCCGCTCGCCTGTGTGCCAAAAGTAATAACGCCATCTCCATTGACGTCTTTCACGGAAATCATGTCCTCATTGAGCTCACAGACAAAAAGTTTGCCATTGCCCCAGGAAAGATAACGGTGTTCCTCGCCATACTCGTCCGTCTCCACCCAAACCGTAGGGTCAATATCATTCCAATCACTGCTCTGGCCAGTTGTAAGAGTTCCCTTTACCAGCGGATGACCAATATCCTTATAGGGGCCAGTCGGGGAATCTGCAACGGCAACGCCGATGGACTGCTTGCCCTGGGAAGTTGCATCCCAGGTACAGTAATAGAAATAGTACTTTCCATTATACTTTTCAATCTGTCCTGCCCAGGCGTCTGTGCCAGTATTCGCCCAAGTAATCGACTGTTTATCAGCAGTCATAATTGTGTCCTCAAACTGCCACGTTTTCAAATCCTTGGTAGAATAGCATTGCCATTCCGGCATGAAATACGCTTCCTTCGTGGAAGTATCACGCCCGGTATACAGATAGAGCGTATCGCCGTCAACCAATACCGATGGATCTCCTCCATATAACACATCGCCATTGTTGTCTTTGCCGAGAATCGGATTCGACACTTTCGTCTTCTCAATTGTCGTCTCAACAGGTTCCGCTGCCTTGGCAACACTTGCCGGGACCATGGTGTCTGTAACTGTCGTCACCATAACCGCGGCGGCTAGCATTGCCGCTAAAAATTTTCTCTTTCTCATCGTTTCTCCTTCCATTCATTAAAACACCTACAAAATGTTCATTGGTACCTTCATCTTATAACATTATGACAAAAAATACAAGCTGCAAACGCAAATATTTTAGTATTTTTCTATGAAAATCAAGGCTGAATAGTTGCATTAAAATGGACTGCTGCAAACTTTCTTTATTTTGCAACAGCCCATACCATTTCCACATTTATTTCTTGTCTTTGCACTACCCAACCGTCTTAATAATTAAAATTTTATCGCCTGCTTTGATCTGCTCCGAGGAAAGCTGGTTCGTTTTTACAATTTCCGAAATTGTCGTAAAATTTTCTTTGGCTATATCCCAAAGCTGATCCCCCTCCTTCGCAATATAACCAATAATTCCCGGACTCTCCTGCAACTCCTCCATATTCAGAGGCTCTTGCTCTACCTCTGTAATCTTATTGATTTTCTGCTGCTCAAAGACAATGCAGTTTAAGTTCAGTACCGCCTTTACCTCCACCTGACTGCTGTCCGTCATAACGGTAGTGAGCTGGTCAACCCCTGTCTGCAAATGGAAACGACAGCCCTCATGGATACCAGGCGCTTCAATCAGATAATGGAATGGCAGAATATCTTTGACAGAGGCCACCGGCATACGGTCATCAGCAGTCACATAAAGGATTGTCACTTGCAGTGTTCCCTCTACCTGAATGCCATCTTCCACAATCTCCGCCTGTTCTGCTACCGCATATCCCTCGCTGGCACAAATCTGCAACATCGGCTCCTGATTTCCGTCAATGCTGATTTTGTCGGAAATTTTACATTTGGAATCATTGTGGATAAGCAATTTTTCAAAAACTGCCTCCTGATACATAGGCGTCCACTTCTCATTTACCACGTAAAGGTCGGCAACCACACGGGTTTCCTCCTCTTTAAATATCTTAATATCCAAATCCAGCACTACTTCCAGGTGCAGCATACGCTCTTCCCCATCATAGTCCGGCTTCACTTCCAGATCTATGGCGGCTACGTCATAGGAAACATCGGCAATCATATCCTCGCCACATCCGCTGCAATCAATGACCCCTGTAAACGGCAGCGCCGTCTCCATCCACTGTAAATGCTCCTCTTCATCCTCGCCTTCATAGAGCGCAAATACCAAAGCCTCCCCTTTCACATTCAACTTCTGCTCCATCAGGCGCGTTTCCACACCGCGTAACTGCACACTTTTCCACAACATCTGCCGGATATTGGGCTTATTGGAAGGCAACAAAATTTCCTCTTTGAAACGGAAGGTATCTTTTTTGGACAAAAACAGTTCCATGGCAGACAAGCTCTGCTCTAAGAGCTGTACCCCCTCCTCCTGGCCCACGCCGGTAATCAGCTCCTCATCATAAATCTCGTCAATCACTGCATGCAAAGTCACTAACGCCTTAACGCTCAGTTTCCTTGAATTGATGATGCCAATCGTTAAATCCTCCATCTCCCATTTTAATTTAGCCGTATCATACTCGTTGGCGCCATCAATGGCAAGGCTCTCCTGAAAAGGTATCTCGCCGCTCATAGTATTAATTTTTCCATCTTCCTGGTCGCTGCGGTATAAGAGGGAAAATTTCAGCACTCCTTTGAGCCAGACATGATCCTGGGTGATTGTCGTCTCATCCAGTTTCATTTCCCCTCTATCCTGTATGATTCTTATCAGATCCGGCTTCATATCCGGCACATTGAAATCGTCGTCCAGCGTGATCTGCGTCACAGCTTTTCCCTTTTCCCGGTTCATATGTATATATTTTTTCGCTAAATCCAAAATAAAAACACTCCTATCTGAATATTGGTACATTCTATTCAGAATCGGAGTGTTTTATTCCCTTTGGCTTAACACAATTTCATTCTTATATCTCTTGTCAAAATATCAGCATAGCTGAAAGAAAGGAGCTGTGGTGGTTTTTTCTCATCTTCATCAATTAAAATGGTGAATACGGAAGGATAGGCTCCTTGAATTACGCCTTCTTGAATGTCAACTCTGTTACGCCCTCTATCTAACTGTATCATAACTCGATTTCCCAATTGTCCCGACACAGATGCGCGGACCTTATTGATATCTTCCTGTTGTACTGCCACTCTTTCCACCTCATTTCAATCATTGAGAAAAGCTTGTGGGCTTTCCTATTGCCAACTCGCATCTGTATTCAGTATAGCACTGTACTAAAGTTTTGTCAAAAAGAAATCTTTACCCCTCGGTTTAAGTTCGTCGATTTTAGCAGCCTTCGATATGCTTTCAGCTTGCGTTTTGGCACCTTGATGACAGCTTTTGCATGAATATTTTTCAATGCATTCTTACGTACCTCAATGAGTTTCGTGGTCTTTATGGTTACTTTCTTTAATTTTTTACAGTTATAAAATGCTTTGGCATGAATCTCTTTCACATTGCTTCCGATTGTCACATTGGCAACTTTCGGACATCCCTGGCAAGCCCCGCTGCCCACGAATGCAACCTTGAAACTTTTGGCGCCAATCCGCACCGTGGCAGGCACATCAATTTTCTTGAGTTTTTTCTTAACCGCGTTGCTTTTTATACCGGTAAGCGTCACACATCCTTTGCCATTCGTTCTGGCATCCGTTATTTTATATTTGTAATTTCCCACCGTATATACTTTGTTTTTCTTAACGATAATGGAAAATGACTTTGACGCCGTCCCCTCATAATCCCCCTTACCGCGGACCACTGCCTGAGCGCTGCCGATATTGACGTTATTTTTGTACGTTACCGTATAATCTTTGTCCTTTACCAGTTTTTTGCCATTGCAAACCACCGTAACCACCGGTTTTAAAGATTTCCCCGTATAAATCTGGGAGGAAATTTGCAAAATATGCTCTCCTTTGAGCGCCGTTTTGGGGGCAGGAGGTGGATTTTTGTCCTCTTCTTCTTGTTTTTTATGTTCTTCCTCCAATCGCTGATATTCTTCTTCCGCCTCTGTGAGAGCGGTAAGAAGCTCCGAAGGAATTAAGCTTCTCTGTGCTTCCGTCAAAGAATCATAATCTTTTCGCACCTGCGCAAGCCTCTCACGGCAAGCTTCGGTCAACTCTACATCGCCGATACTTCTGATGCTATCTATGACTGCCCCGGTATTGCCGATGGCATTGACGACTCCCTCAAACGCTGGCTTTCTCCCCAGAGCATCATAGAACAAAAGGCACCGTTCCCCCGAACGCCACGATAATCCGTCCGTAAGTCCCCAAAATGTCACGCTTGTAATCTTTGCGCCGTCCCGCTTTTCCTTTAATAAAGCTTCCATATATTGCTGGTAATAAGCTCCCTGAGACGCTTCACTATCGCCCGCGGCGATGCCGATATCCAGTTCCGTCACATGCAGTTCCAGTCCCAGCTCATCTCGAAACTTCCTTACCGCTGTCATGTAGCCGTCATCGCCTTCCAGTGGACGCTTGGTGTCGAAATGACTCTGCATACCCAAGCCGTCAATATTGCCGGCTTCTTTTATCGGCTTTAACAACGCTATGATGCCATCCCGCTTCGCCGGGAAATATTCATTATAATCATTATAAAACAGTTTCATACGGTCTCCTGCATACTGATTGGAATATTTCCTGGCATATGCAAACGCCTTTTGTACGAAATCTTCCCCGATAGTCTGATACCAGAAGCTGTCTTCCTGGCGCATCGGCGCCGGGCCTGCCCCGAAATAATCTGCCACCGCCTCATTGACCACATCCCAGGCATAAATCACGCCAGGGTAATTCGTTTCCGTCCAGGCAATGACCTCCTTGATATAATTCTCCATGCGCTTTAGCATCAACTCTCTGTCCGCCAGCTTCCCGGAAGTATCATAATTCTCATAGAAAAACCAATCGGGCGTCTGCGAATGCCAAACAAGCACATGCCCGCGCATCGAAATATCATGATTTTTGGCATATTCCAGACCATTTTTGAAAGAATTAAAGTTAAGCGCTACATGCTCCTTGTATTCTGTCAAATTATTTTTGCTTGCCGCCTGATCCATGATATAGGAAGGCTTCATCTCATTTTCCATCGTCATGCTGTTGCTTTGCGCTGCAAAGAGTTTACTATATTCCGGTGTATTCAAGACAGCGTCCGGCACGGCAATCCCGATACGAAACTGCTCTTTGTACAATTCTTGCAAAGACGGATAATTACTGGTGTCGCAGAATGCAACCATAGATGCTCTAACATCATCCACATAAATATCCATCAAATCCTGCTCTGCCGAGGGCGCAGGCGTCCATGGCGTCTCAAAGTAAATATTTGCGTCTTTTAAATTGACGCCGTTTGGTACTGCCATACCGCCGGAAATTTGCCCCCATTCCCCTTGTGCAATTTCCCTGCCCGCCAGCACGTAATATCTGCCGTTACAATACATGGTAATCTGAATCTTTTTGTTTTTGGGTCCCGAAGTATACTTCACACGAGCGGAAACCGTCAAATAATTGCCCTCTCTCAACTTATCTCCAATTTCCAACTTCGCCCCGGCAGACGTCGATGTCCTGCCGGAAATTTTCATACAATACTTGCCATTCCCCGGGTTTTTCGACTCCACTGACAGTTTCGCCCCATCCTTGGCAAGCCATTTGCCAACCGTTCCATTTTCAAACCCCTCCTCACAAAACACGGTCTCCCGCTCTGATACATCTGCCGCGTCATCCTCTACTACAGGCGCTTCCTGTTCCATGCCGACTGCTGTCAAAGACTGCGCCAGACATTCTCCCATCCCTGTAAAGGACAGACAGCCCGCCAGAACGAATGAGACTGTTCCCTTAAAAAACCGATTCCATCTTTTTTTCATACAATTATCCTTTCCCAAATCGCCATACACGGTTTGCCCTTCCACTTTTATCATAACAAACATCAATTGATTTTGCACGTTTTTTTTGCACTTTTCCCAAAACTATTAGGAGTTAGTGTATAATTATTATTGGCATATATAGGAATTATTCCTAAAATAAAAAGG
>CANOFW010000030.1 GCA_947565425.1 uncultured Lachnospiraceae bacterium | reverse complement strand
ACAAAATCCCTCAAATGTTTCCCTTATGGCAGTATGGAGGGGGAATCTGTAAAAAACATATATATTGCCCATAAGTATTTTTACACAACAGTATAAAAAGTTCTATGGAATAAGGCTGTTATATAAAAATTAAGGCTAAACTGTTACCGGAAATCAATATAAATTTTTCACTTTAAACTCACGCTCGGACTCTCTGCGCATGTCTTTCTTGGCAATGTCTTGGCGTTTGTCATAAAGCTTCTTGCCGCGGGCAAGTGCAATTTCAACTTTTACAAGACTGCCCTTAAAATAGACCTGCAAAGGCACAATCGTATATCCTTTGGCGGTCATCTTCCCTTCCGCCTTATTAATCTCATACTTATGCATCAGCAATTTCCTGGGGCGCAGCGGGTCTTTATTAAAAATATTTCCTTTTTCATATGGGCTGATATGCATGCCATAGATTATGACCTCTCCATTTTCTATGCGGATAAAGGACTCCTTAATAGAACATTTTCCCATCCGCAAAGATTTTACTTCCGTCCCTGCCAGACTGATTCCCGCCTCAAATTTATCTTCTATAAAATAATCGTGAAATGCCTTTTTATTATTGGCAATCAATTTTATGCTCTCTTTCCCCATTTCTGTTCCTTTCTGCTGCAATCATAGTACACGGAATCCGCCAATTACCGCGGCAATCCTTTCGCACAGTACTGCCAATGTACAAGGCAATTACTCCGCACGGTATCTACCGACATCCTCCGCCGACGCTGTGAGGCCAAATTCCTCGACAGATTCCGGCAGGACAAAATCAATCGTCTTCATAAATTTATCGGCATCCGCCACCACAATCTGAATCGTCTGCCCCAACTTATAGGCTTTCCCGCTTCTCTCCCCTACCAGCTCATACGTTTCTTCATTAAAATGATAATAATCGTCCGTCAGGTTATTGACGTGTATCATACCCTCAACCGTATTGGGAAGCTCTACATACATTCCCCATGACGTCACACTGGAAATAACGCCCTCAAACGTCTCGCCGATATGTTCTGCCATGTATTCAACCTTTTTCAGCTTATCTGTCTCTCGTTCCGCCTCCTCAGCCCGACGCTCTCTAAGGCTGGACTGTGCTGCCGCTTCTGGTAAGATTTTCTCATAATGCTCCATCCGTTTGCCGTTCATCCTTCCCCGCAGCGTTTCCTTTATAATGCGGTGAATCTGTAAATCAGGATAGCGGCGGATTGGTGATGTAAAATGACAATAATAGCGGGCGGCAAGCCCAAAATGCCCGGTACACTGCACCGTATATTTCGCCTGTTTCATGGAGCGTAAGGTCAAACGACTGATTAACGGCTCTTCCGGTGTGTCCTCAATCTTTTCCAGTAATTTTTGCAGCTCCTTGGGGTGAATCTCCTCCTGCCCAATCTTAATCGAATAGCCAAAGTTATTGATAAACGTCCCCAACTTGCGAATTTTTTCGGGATCCGGGGTATCATGCGTGCGATATACAAATGGAATTTCCTGCCAAAAGAAATCCTGCGCTACCGTCTCATTGGCAATCAGCATGAAATCTTCAATAATACGCGTGGCGACATTGCGCTCGTAAGGTTTAATTTCCAACGGTCTGCCGTGGCCGTCAAGAACAATCTTCGTCTCCGGAATATCAAAATCAATGGAACCGCGTTTCCTCCTTTTCTCACGCAAGATAGCCGCTAACTCCTCCATCAACTCAAACATCGGCACGAGCTCTTTGTATTTCTCTCGTTCCTGTTCATCTTTATCTTTGAGGATTTTGCGCACACTGGTATAACTCATCCTGCGATCCACGCAAACGACTGTCTCCACAATTTCGTGTTCTATGACTGTTCCATCTTTACCAATCAGCATAATGCAGCTGAGTGCAAGCCGATCCTCCCCGGCATTTAAGGAACAGATGCCATTGGATAGAATATGTGGCAGCATGGGGATCACCCTGTCTACCAGATAAACGCTGGTGCCGCGCTCAAACGCTTCCACATCCAGCGCACTATGCTCCTGCACATAATTGGCAACATCCGCAATGTGAACGCCCAAACGATAATTATCCCCCTCTTTTGTCAGAGAAACAGCATCATCCAAATCCTTGGCATCCTCACCGTCTATCGTTACCATCTGCCAATTGCGCACATCTTTTCTGCCTGCCATATCCGCTCCGCTCACTGGCTTTCCAACGTTCTCTGCCTGTTTCAAGACTTTCGGTGGAAACTCTGTCGGCAAGTCATACCCTTTGACAATTGACATAATATCCGTCCCAGGATCATTGATATGCCCGATAATCTCTATCACTTTTCCCTCCGGCTTTTTACGCTCATTGCCATAATCCGTGATTTCTACCACCACCTTGTGACCATCTACCGCCCCCAGGGAATACTCCAGCGGAATAAAAATATCCTGGCCAAGCTTGATATTATCTGGAATCACAAAGCCAAAATTCTTGGACTTCTGAAATGTTCCCACTGCGTGCGTAGTACCTCTTTGTAAAACTTTAACGATAGTACCCTCTCTGCGTCTGCCTCCTGACGCTTTACCGTCTTGTAGGGCAACTTGCACAAAATCTCCATGCATGGCGCCGTTGACCTGTGACTCTGAAATGAAAATATCCTCCTCTTCGCCCTCCACATCAACGAACCCAAAACCTCTGGCATTACCAATAAAGATACCAGTAATATATTTGTCTTCCATTTTGATATACTTTCCGCGCTTGGAGACCTCAATCTTCCCTTCTGCCAGAAGCTCCTGCAACACTTCCTCCAATGCCGGCCGCTCCTCGCGCGGCACATCCAAAAGGACTGCCATCTCTTTGATCTTCATGGGCACATATAAATCGCTGCACATGAATTCATATATCATCTTTTTTCTGCTTTCCAATAATTCTTTTTCCATAAATTTCTCCTAATATAATGAACAAAGTGGGCAAAACCACGGGCTCCCATAACCTCCCAATCCTCCGGGGATTGCACACTTTGACACGCCGAGCACATTTGCGTAGTAATCGTTTCCTCTTGTGCGAGTGGCATTATTATTTTTATCCTATAAGATAAAAAAGACTGCCGAACGCCGACAGTCTCTTGATTGCTAAATACTTCCGATATTTAATACTGCTGCAATCACCAGGAACAACACTACCATAATTCTGGTTGCCATCACAAGCCTTCCCTCCATGGAACGTCCCTTGTTCTTGCCCCAGTATGTATCTGCTGCACCGCTGATCGCTCCAAGACCCGCCGATTTACCTTCCTGCATTAACACAATTACTGTCAGCGCAATACTGATTAAAGTTAAAACTACAACTAATACTATCCTCAATACTTCCACTTTAAATCTACCTCCTGAATCTCATCCTGCTCATAACTTTTTCTATCGTACCATAACTTGGCTAAATTTTCAAGGTTTTTATTCTAATTTCCGTGTCTAATTGTAATAGTTCAGCCCGCGCCATTCGCAAAACTGCACTTACGTGCTCTTTGTTGCATTGCAACTCTTTTTTAAGGGAACTGTTGCCATATAAGTTAATTCGTGGAACAGCTCCCTATGGACATCTCTAAAATTTGTTGAACGGATTCTTGTACTCCGCCACAATGCCAAGCTGTTCTTCAATGCGCAAAAGCTGGTTGTATTTCGCAGTGCGCTCTGCACGACAAGGGGCTCCTGTCTTAATCTGCCCGGCATTCACTGCCACGGCAAGGTCTGCAATAAAGGTATCTTCCGTCTCGCCGGAACGATGAGAAATCACCGCGCGGTATGCATTTCCCTGCGCTGTCTCAATCGCTTCCATCGCCTCCGTCAAGGTGCCAATCTGGTTCACTTTTACCAAGATAGCATTTGCCGTCTGCAACTTAATACCGGCATCCAGACGCTTCGTGTTTGTCACAAACAAGTCATCTCCGACTAACTGAATACGCTCGCCTATCCGCTTCGTCATTGCCTGCCAACCATCCCAGTCTTCCTCGTCTAATCCATCCTCAATCGAAATAATCGGAAATTTTCCAATCAGGCTTTCGTAATACTCAATCATTTCTTCCGTATTGCGGGCAACCTTTTCTCCTTTCAGCTTTGACTCTCCCGGGAAGTGATATAATCCCGTCTTTTCATCATATAGCTCGCTCGCTGCCGCATCCAAGGCAATCTTAAAATCTTCTCCCGGCACATACCCCGACGCCCTCACTGCCTCCATAATCAAGTCCAATACAGATTCGGCATCCGGCAGATCCGGTGCAAAGCCACCTTCATCTCCCACTGCCGTGGAAAGTCCGTCTTTTTCACAAATCTTTTTCAAATTGTGGTAAACTTCCGCACACATGCGCAGCGCCTCGTGAAAGCTCTTTGCCCCCACAGGCATAATCATAAACTCCTGAAAGTCCACGGTATTATCTGCGTGGCATCCTCCATTTAAAATATTCATCATGGGCACCGGCATTCGCTTGGCATTGGTTCCGCCCAAGTATTGATATAACGGAAGCTCCATCGCCTTGGCCGCCGCTCTCGCTGTTGCCAGGGAAACACTAAGCATGGCATTGGCGCCCAGGTTGATTTTGTCATCAGTCCCGTCCTCTGCAATCAGGCAACGATCAATTTCTACCTGATTCAATGCATTCTTTCCTATGAGGACTTTTGCAATCTTGTCGTTGACATGCTTCACGGCATTCTGCACGCCCAGACCAAAATACCTGGGTTCACCGTCCCTAAGTTCGACAGCCTCAAACTGTCCGGTAGACGCTCCAGACGGAACAGCAGCGCGACCCGTAGTCTTTTTACCGGTGCTGGTCGTCTCCACCGTCACATCCGCTTCCACGGTGGGATTCCCTCTGGAATCTAAAATCTCCCTTGCATGGACATCCGTAATCTTCAAACACAAACTCATAACAATCTCCTTTCACGAAGTGCGATTTTATTATCAGTATTTGCATTAATTGGATGTTTATACAAAGGAGTATACTTTGATTTCGTATTTTGTTATATTACTGTGGCAAAAGATGCTGAAACATCAATGTAAATTATGGCATATAAAATTCGTTCAAAAACCTTGTCACTGTCTCTCTAATAAATACACTCGTTCAAAAGGTTTGCATTGCTTCGCAATGTAAACCTTTTGAACGAATCTATAGCTTGTAATTTACGTTCGTGCTATAAGCTCATTGGGCCATATCTGCCATCTATTAAATCATATTCTACATATTTTTACATATTCTACACATTTATCTCCGCCGTCATTCCCAGAATATCCTGATTCTTTTCCAATACCGGCTTGACTGCCTGCGCCAAGAACTTCTCGACCTGTATGGGCGCGCGTCCTACATATTTCGAGGGCTCCATAGATTTTTCCAATTCTTGCAGCGTGAGATTGAAGGATGGGTCTTCTGCAATCAGTTGCAGCAAATTGTTGTCCTTCCCTTCTACCTTGACGTTTTTCCCTGCCTCCATGGAGAGCTGACGGATTTTCTCATGCATTTCCTGGCGGTTGCCGCCGTTTTTCACGGCATCCATCATAATATTCTCCGTCGCCATAAACGGCAATTCCGCCATCATATGTTTACGGATTACCTTGTCATAGACAACGAGCCCATCCACAACATTGAGACATAAATCCAAGATGCCGTCAACCGCCAGAAAACCTTCTGGAATCGAAAGCCGTTTATTTGCAGAATCATCCAGCGTGCGCTCGAACCACTGTGTAGCGGAAGTAATGGCTGGATTTAAAGCATCCACCAACACATAACGCGCTAAAGAGGCGATACGCTCACTGCGCATAGGATTGCGCTTATACGCCATTGCGGAAGAGCCAATCTGATTCTTTTCAAACGGTTCTTCCACTTCCTTCAAATGCTGTAACAGGCGAATGTCATTTGACATCTTATGTGCGCTTGCCGCAATACCTGCAAGCACATTTAATACCCTGGTATCTACCTTTCTGGAATACGTCTGGCCAGACACTGCATAACACTCTGCAAAACCCATCTTGCCAGCAATCATGGGATCTATCTTATCAATTGTCTCCTGATCCCCAGCAAACAATTCTTGGAAACTTGCCTGTGTACCAGTCGTTCCCTTAGAACCCAAAAGCTTTAAGCTGCCCAATACATATTCCAAATCTTCCAGATCCATGAGAAATTCTTGTAACCACAAGGTAGCGCGTTTACCTACCGTAGTCGGTTGCGCCGGCTGAAAATGCGTAAATGCCAGCGTGGGCAAATCCTTGTACGTATCTGCAAACTTTGCCAATTCCGCTATCACATTTACCAATTTCCTGCGCACCAATTTTAACGCCTCATCCATGACAATGATATCTGTGTTGTCGCCCACATAACAAGAGGTTGCCCCCAAATGGATAATGCCTGCCGCCTTGGGACACTGCTGCCCATAGGCATACACATGGCTCATAACATCATGGCGCACCAATTTCTCCCGCTCTTTTGCCACATCATAGTTAATATCATCTACATGGCTTTTCAGCTCATCAATCTGTTCCTGCGTTATCACAGGCTTTCCATTTTCGCTTAATCCAAGCTCCATCTCCGTCTCTGCCAGGGCAATCCATAATTTCCTCCAGGTACTAAATTTCATATCCGGCGAAAAAATATACTGCATTTCCTTACTCGCGTACCGCTCGGACAATGGGCTATTGTATCTATCTGTTGACATAACTTTCTCCTTTCTCTCTCGGCGGATTGCCGAGGCGCTGATTTGTTTATGTCAGCACCCCGCAGCAAGAACGCCGAAGGCGTTCTTTAACCACAACCTGCTTATCTCTCAAATTCTCCTCTGATATCTTCTGTAGGCGGCTCCAGCGGATAATCGCCAGTAAAACATCCTTTACAAATCGGCAGCTCTTGTGCCATCTCTTGCAAACGTTCGATATCCAGATAGCCCAAACTGTCTGCCCCTATCACCTTACAAATCTCGTCTACGCTCCGATGATAGGCAATGAGCTGCTCACGCTCAGGGATATCCGTGCCAAAATAGCAGGGCCACAAAAATGGCGGTGAGGAAATCCTTACATGAACTTCTGTTGCCCCCGCATCCCGCAGCATACGCACAATACGGTCTGACGTCGTTCCACGGACAATGGAATCGTCTATCATAATCACACGTTTGCCACGCACAGATTCTGCCAATACGTTCAATTTCACCCTCACACTGGATTCACGGCTGCTTTGCTTGGGTTTAATAAACGTCCGTCCCACATAACCATTTTTCACAAACGCCGTACCATAAGGGATACCCGATTCCATGGAATATCCTAACGCCGCCGCATTCCCTGATTCCGGTACTCCTACTACTAAATCCGCCTCCACCGGCGAATCCATGGCCAAAAATCGCCCCGCCTTAATCCGTGAAGCATAGACACTGACACCGTCAATATGACTGTCTGGCCTGGCAAAATAAATATATTCAAAGATGCATCTTGCCTCTTTTTCTTTGGGCAAACAAAGGCTTGTGTCAGACGCAATGCCCTCCGGCGTAATCGTAACCACTTCTCCCGGAAGCACATCGCGCACATATTCCGCGCCGACTGTCTCAAGCGCACAAGTCTCGGAAGCAATCATATAGGCATGATCACGCTTACCAATGCAAAGAGGTTTGAAGCCAAATGGGTCTCTTGCCCCGATGAGCTTGCGCGGACTCATAATAACCAGTGAAAATGCACCTTTTAGCTTCGCTGCCGCTCGCCTCACTGCTTCTTCTGCCGTTTTAGAGACAAGTCGCTCCCTCGCTATATGATACGCGATGACCTCCGAATCAATGGTTGTCTGAAATATCGCACCGGTATATTCTAATTCCTTGCGCAATTCAGGGGCATTGATGAGATTACCGTTATGTGCAAGTGCAAGCGTTCCTTTCACATAGCTGAGCACGAGAGGCTGCGCGTTTTCCCTTGTAGAAGCGCCCGCTGTAGAGTAACGCACATGTCCAACACCGATATCTCCTCGCATAGCTTCTAAACTTTTCTCGTCAAACACTTCATTTACAAGTCCCATCCCCTTATAAGAAGAAACTTTTCCTCTGGGACCGCTTGTCTCACTCACAGCAATACCACAGCTCTCTTGTCCGCGGTGCTGCAAAGCAAAAAGACCATAATAAATCGTGGATGCCACATCATTTCCATCGAAATCATACATACCAAAAACACCGCATTCTTCATGCAGCTTATCAAAGACGGCATCTTTCCTCTTACTGTCGTTCATATTATTCTCCGGTCTATCTTATGCAAACTTCTCGCCAGTCAACAGTTCATATGCCTCTTTATATTTATCTACCGTCTTAACGACCACTTCGTCTGGCAGAAGGTAATCACTGTCTGGATTTGCCTTCAGCCAATCCCGCACAAACTGTTTGTCAAAGGAAGGCTGCGATTTCCCGGGCGCATACCCTTCCAGCGGCCAGAACCTGGAGCTGTCCGGGGTAAGCATTTCGTCGCCAAGAACAACATTTCCATGCTCGTCTAATCCGAACTCAAACTTCGTGTCGGCAATGATAATTCCCTTACTTCTGGCGTATTCCGCACATTTCTTATATAAATTAAGCGTACAATCTTTGATCGTCTGGGCATATTGTTCGCCTTTTCCTGGATGAAGCTTTTCTAAAATTTCCACCGTGTCCGCAAAGGTGATATGCTCATCATGAAGCCCCAAATCGGCTTTCGTCGTCGGGGTATAAATTGGCTCCGGCAACTGCTGTGATTCTTTGAGTCCTTCCGGCAATTTAATACCACAGACCGTCCCATTCTTCTGATAACTATCCCAGCCGCTGCCTGTGATATAACCGCGTACAATACATTCCACCGGAAGCATGTCTAACTTCTGGCATTTCATGCTGTTCCCAGCAAAGTTCTCATTCTGGAAAAACTCCGGCATTTCTGATACATCCGTAGAAAGCATATGATTCGGCACGATATCCTTCGTAAAATCAAACCAAAACTTTGACATCTGTGTGAGAATTGTCCCTTTTTGTGTAATTTTATTTTTCAAAATTACATCAAAAGCGGAAATTCTGTCTGTTGCCACGATAATCATGCTTTCACCATTGTCATAAACTTCACGTACTTTACCTTCTTTTACCGGCTTAAATTCCTGAATACTCATCGCCATCCTCCATTCTCAATTGCACTTCATTGATTTCATTATGATATCCTTAATTTTCATACGGATTCATTATAATACAGGCTATTTTCATTCGTCAACGAAATTCCGTAACTTTCCCACAACAAACGCCCTGTCCCTTTTTAATTGTTTATGTCTTTCTCTTTTGCCTGCTCATATTCTTCTACGGTTGTACCCAAGCCTTCACACGCTCTCTGCAAGTCAATTCCAAAATTTTTCATTGCAGATTCCACATTTTTAACCAGACTTTTTGCCATCCCTTGTTCAATTCCTTGTTTCAGCCCGATTTCAAGAATATTCATCTTTACCGCCTCCCATTCTTCGGATTGTTTTACTTCCTTGACAATTCTGTCCAATTCTTCAATACGCTTATCTTTCACAATAATGTCAGGATTACCCAGCGTAGTATTTTTCATGTACTGTAACAGGCTGACTAATTCCTCCCTCCCATTAAAACAGGACATATTTAGGAAAATTTTCTTTGTGCCATCACCAAGAGGTAAACCTTCCACTTCCTCACACCATTCGCTAAACGTATAGATTGCCGAATCTCTTTCAAAAATATCTTCCTGCGTGATAAATATGATTACTGTAGACGGAAGATATTTATAACGTGTACTTTTACCCGCTTTTAAAACAGGCGTATCGAGTAATCCCTGATAAAACCGGGCACGCCTGCGGATATCATCGCTGTCGGAATCATTCTGCATCTCCATATCAAACTGCCTGCCTCTGACATCCTGCGCCCACGCATCCAGCCTTATCGCCCGCTTACCCGATTTATTCAATATGACTTGTTCTGCCTTTACCTCCATTAATCTTAAATCTGCTTCATCTAATATAATGCTCAGCACATTTTCATATGCCTCTTTCACCTTCATCACTGACATAAACAACGCGAAATCACTCAGATTAAACTGATAGCCTTCGGAGAATGCCATCTGTAAAGCATTCTTTCCTTCCAATGATTTTACTGATTTTTGTTCCATACATAACCTCTCTTTCTTTGTTTGCAGAGAGGCTTTCCCTCCCTGCGTTTTTCAGTTGTTCGTAAGCAAGGAGTTCTTGCAGAGAATACTCTGCATCATACAACGAATTCCACATAACCTTCTGTTATGTCTGTCTTATTCTTCGTTGTCATAGATATGGGACTTAGAACAGACCCATTCAGATATTACCAAGGCAGTTACATGCCTCCGTTATATAAAAAGATTCTTAGAATGTTCTTTGCTTGCAATTATTCTATCATTTTCTTTTCCCCAATACAAGACATTTCTCTTTTTCTTCACGACAAACGTAACTATTAGTAATAAATTGCAAAAGCTGCCAGAATGATTCTGACAGCCCTAAACAATCTTAAAATTTTACTATAATTATTCCATTTATAATACAGACAGAACCTGCGTATGGGTATGATGGCATTTCTTGAACCTCCGGCAAGGATTCAATCTCTGAATACTCTGTAATTTCTTCTTGTTGGAATCCACACCAACGAGATAACCCTATTTTCCAACATGAAAAACTTTCATCATATGGAATAATTTCTACACCCGGCAGTTCTATAAGCGTGGTAGTAGATGCCGGTATATTATGTTTCTGACCTTCACTGTTTAGGTACACAATCGGAAGCTCCCTGCGATACCCTTCCTCACATTGTATTCTGTGACTAAGGTATTCATCCAGGAAATTACTTCCTTTTGTCGAAAGTCAGCTTGTAAATAACTCACATTTGCAAAATGGGTATAAAATACTCCGACAAATACTAATACTGCACTTAACAACAGCGTACTATATTTTTTCATCATATGCATATCTATTCAAACGAAATAATTCAACAAGAACATATTGCTTCTTGATCATGTCATCCTTTAATTCTCTTCCTTCCTTTTCTCTGCCTCCTTGATTTTATACTCAAAAATTTCTTTCATAATGCATCTAACGTTTCACCAACAAAGATTTCCCTGTCATCTCTGCCGGCTGTTCCATCCCCATAATCTCAATCAATGTGGGCACAATATCTGCCAGACAGCCGCCCTCTCTGAGCGTATAGCTGTCGTCATAGTTAATCAGGATAAACGGCACCGGATTGGTCGTATGCGCTGTAAAACTCTCTTTCGTCTCGTAGTCAATCAACTGCTCCGCATTTCCATGGTCTGCGCACAAGAACATGGCGCCGTCCACTTCCTTCAATGCTGCCACAGCCTTGCCCACACATTCATCTACTGCTTCCACTGCCTTAATCGCCGCAGTTTCCACGCCGGTATGTCCTACCATGTCCGGGTTCGCGAAATTGATGATAATCACATCATACTTATCTGACTTAATCGCCTCTACCAATTTATCGCATACCTCATAAGCGCTCATTTCCGGCTTCAAATCATAAGTCGCTACCTTGGGAGAATTTACCAAAATACGTTCCTCTCCTTCGTTCGGCTCCTCTACGCCGCCGTTAAAGAAAAATGTTACATGTGCATATTTCTCTGTCTCGGCAATTCTCGCCTGCGTCTTGCCATGATCCGCCAAAAACTGTCCAAATGTATTGTTCAATTCAACCTTATGGAAGGCAATCAATTTATTCGGAATCGTCACATCGTATTCCGTAAAGCACACATAGGTGACTTTCTTCCTTGCGCCACGTGCAAATCCATCAAACTCGTCCATACAGAATGTCCTTGAAATTTCCCTTGCACGGTCCGGACGGAAGTTGAAGAAAATAATCGTATCGTTATCATTGATCGTGGCAAGTGGTTTGCCATCCTTCTCAACCACCGTAGGTACTACAAACTCATCGGTCACATCTTCAGCATAAGAAGCCGCTACTGCCGCTACTGCATTATTGACACGATTTCCTTCGCCCAGCGCAATTGCATGGTAAGCTTTCTCCACGCGATCCCAGCGGTTATCACGATCCATCGCATAGTAACGACCGGAAACAGTTGCAATCTCACCTACGCCAATTTCCTGCATCTTCGCTTCCAAAGCTTCCATAAATCCCTTGCCAGAAGTAGGCGCCGTGTCACGTCCGTCCAGGAAACAGTGTACATATACTTTCTCGAGCCCTTCCCTCTTTGCCATCTCCAGCAAACCATACAGATGTGTGATATGGCTGTGTACGCCGCCATCTGACAAAAGACCGTATAAATGCACAGAAGAATTATTGTCCTTTGCATTCTTCATTCCGGCAAGCAGCGCTTCATTCTTGAAAAAGCTGCCGTCCTCAATCTCCTTTGTGATTCTCGTGAGCTCTTGGTATACAATCCTGCCTGCACCCATATTCAGATGGCCTACCTCTGAATTGCCCATCTGCCCGTCGGGAAGCCCTACAGCAAGCCCACTGGCATTTCCTCGTACAAAAGGATAATCCTTCATCAATCCGTCAATATTCGGAGTATTTGCTTCATATACTGCGTTCGCCTCATGCTTATCATTCAAGCCAAATCCATCTAAAATCATCAATACGGTAGGTTTCTTACTCATAATGTCCTCCTCTTTTCTTTGTCAATAACAAAAGTTTATCATGTTCCCAAAAAAAATACAACTCTCTCTATGGAACTTCTGTGATAATTCGTAACTATTCAGCCTTAATTTTTTGTACAGCCTTACTCCATAGAACTTTTACATTATAGAATATAAAAATGGGGTTGTCGCACTAACATAAATTACAAGTTATGATTCGTTCAAAAGGTTTGCATTGCTTCGTAATGTAAACAACATGCACAAAAATTATCTTGGGAATCTAGCTTCCCAGAGTGATTTTTGTGCATTCTGTCTTTGCCGCATAAGCGGCAAGACCTTTTGAACGAGTAAATATATTAATGCTACAGCCCCATTTTTGCACAACAGTATAAAAAGTTCTATGGAATAGGACTGTTATATAAAAATTAAGGCTGAATAGTTACGATAATTCCATCTTCACCGACAGAGACACCGGAAGCTGAAATTTTCTGCATATATTGCAAAATTCGTTCTCGCTCCCCTTTCCCGGCAAAAGATGTTACACATCCTCTCTGCTTGCAGGGCAAGAAACGAAATTCCATCTCATTACTGTCCGTATGGATTATCAACTGAGACAGCCCGCTATCCTGGCTTCTGCCATTAAACCAAAAATTCCCAAGACTGTAGATGATCGGTTTGCCCTTATAATAATCAAACCCCTGAAGGCAATGCGTATGTCCGCCAATGACAACATCTGCGCCGGCATCAATAAATTGCTGCCCCAACTTCACCTGATCATTTCCATAATAATTCGTATTCTCCGTCCCCCAGTGCACAAAAGCGATTACATAATCGCTGCAAGCCCGCGCTTTTTCAATTACGGATAAGAACTTGTCCGGATTTAACGTCTTCAATACGCCTGCCGTAGTGTCTGTCGCTTCCCTTGTATAATTGGTGGAGCGTTCAATCTGTGTGGCAGATACAATGGCAATCTTCCTGCCATTCGCAATAAAATACACTGGTTTCATTGCTTCCTGCAAATTCCTTCCCGCGCCCACATACGGTATCTCTGCCTGTGCAACCGTATCGAGGGTATCCAAAAACGCCTCTTCTCCATAATCATACACATGGTTATTGGCAAGCGATAAAATGTCCGTGCCCATCTCTTTGACAGCGCTGATACGCGCCGGGTCCGCTCGAAATGTATACGCTTTCCCGGACAATGGCGTTCCCCGGCTGCTATACGTAAATTCATTGTTTATCATCAAAATATCTACCGACTGCATTTCTTCCCAAAGTTCATCTGAAAAACAATCCCGAATTCCACCACTCTGCCCATCCAGGTAATTTGCCGTCGACGATCCTTCTGCAAGATTGATGTCCCCTGTAAAATCCATCACTACCTGATTTTGCTCTGCGCATTCCTTCTCATAGACCTTTTCCAACAAAGGCTCCTGTATGTTGCTTTCACGGCAATATTCTGTCCACAACACATGGAGAGACTTGCCAGTCATATGATACCATTGCTCCATCCGTTGGGGCTTTTCACTTATTACTTGCTGTAAATCGGAAATCGTTTCTCTGCCATACTCTCCTGCCAGCCACAAAAGAAAATCATCATCCACGGGATAACTACCCAACAATTTCTTTGTCGCTTTCTTTAAAATGTCCTCCACCAACGCTGTCATCTCGGACTTTGTATCATTCTTTTTATCCACTGCGCGATTCTTCTTCATCGCTCTGAGCAATCTAGCTTCCTCAATTTCTGCCGAAACACCATTTCCTAACCCTGCCAAATTATAACGCCTTTGCTGCCATACTCCCCCCTGCCAGGAAAAATTACACCCGGACAACAGCAGAACTAAACATACTGCAAGAACCCAAAACCCTATTCTTCTGCATCTTCTCATATGTACTCCTTATCGCTTAGAGCACTTAGAGCAATGAATCATAAGCGATACTTCTCTATTGATTACGTTTGACTACCTTTTTCAATGCCTGGGAGATGGCGCTTCCTGCCACAAAACATGCCACTGCCTCCACAACCCCATTGACGCCTACAAACAAGATTACAAAAACAAACGGATTCGCTGCCCCCATACTTTGAGCAATGCCCTGGATATATTCTGTCCGGTAAAAAAACAACGTCAGTGTGCTCATAAAAAATAAAGTGTTTAATAACGGACAGCAAAGATTTGCCAACATTACCGAAATTTTTTTCAGTGGATTACTCTTTTGGAATATTTTATATAAAAGACCTGTTAGCCCGCCCATCAAAATTCTCGAAAGAACACAAACGATAAACGTATAAATTGGATTAATACTCAAAAGCACTGCCCCAAAAGGACTCATTCCAAAACACTGAACAAAACTGGTAATGCCAAATACAGCTCCCAGAACAGCCCCAGCCGTCGGTCCCAAGGTCACTGCTCCCACCGCTACAGGCACCACAATCAAAGTGATCTCCAAGCCAAATGTGCGGATATAACCTAATGGCGTAAAAGCCATAATCAAAATGATGGCAATCAACAGCGCCATCTCCACCATATAGATGGTATTCATTTTCTTATTATTTTCCATTGATATTCCTCTCTTCCCCAATACCCAACCAAAAAGTACCTTTTCCCTATTTTCAGAGAAAAGGTACTTTTTTATACTCTCTGATTAAAGTTTTATCACTCCAATCAGTTCTTATTCAGCCATCTCCGCTTTCAATGCCTCTGTCAGAGCTGGAACAATCTTGTTCAAATCTCCAACAACGCCGTAATCAGCTACATCAAAGATAGGTGCATCTTCATCTTTATTGATCGCAACGATGATATCAGCTTCTTCCATACCTGCAACGTGCTGGATTGCGCCAGAAATACCGATTGCAAAATATACGTTCGGACGTACGGTCTTTCCAGTCTGTCCTACCTGTAAATCCTGCGGCAACCATCCATTCTCAACAACTGCACGAGAACAGCTTACAGTTCCACCGAGCACTGCTGCCAAATCCTTTAACATCTGGAAGTTCTCTGCACTTCCTACGCCACGGCCACCAGATACCAGAATCTTTGCCTCCATGATATCCTCTGTCTCTTTCATAGCCTTCACGATATTTAAGATTTCAACATATTTGTCATCCGGGGTAAATCCTGGATTATACTCAATAACGTTTGCCTTTGCACCCTTAATCGGATCAATTTTCTGCATAACGCCGGGACGTACGGTTGCCATCTGCGGACGGTTATCCGGACAGGCAATGGTTGCGATTGTGTTACCACCAAATGCCGGACGTGTCATCAGAAGCTGATTATGCTTCTGCTCGTCTTCCTTGCCAGGCACTGGATTGAGTGGGAAATCACCAATCTCCAATACTGTACAGTCTGCTGTCAGACCAGTTTTTACTCTCGCTGAAACACGAGGTCCTAAATCACGTCCGATAGCCGTAGCACCTACCAGCATGATTTCCGGTTTGTACTCATTGATCACAGATGCAAGCGCATGTGTATACGGCTCCGTTCTGTATTCCTTCAACTCTGGATCATCCACTACGATTACTTTGTCTGCGCCATACTCTGCCAACTGATCTGCCAGACCCTTTACATCAGAACCAATCAATACGGCTGTCACGTCAGTATCCAAATCTTTTGCTAAGTCTTTTGCCTTGCCAAGCAGCTCAAAAGCAATTCCGCTTAATTCGTTATCTACCTGCTGTGCATAGACATATACTCCTTTATATGCTTCTAAACCCATTATTTTCACCACTTTCCTTTTATTAGATTACATGTTTCTCTTTCATCTTGCCAACGATATAAGCAACTGCATCTTCCGGTGTATCAGGAACAACTTTCTCACCAGCACCCTTCTTTACTTTATCGGATGCCTTTGCAATCTTGGTCGGAGAACCCTTTAAACCAAGATCAGAGTCATCTACATCTTTCAAATCAGGTCTGCCCCATACAGTCACTTCTTTGTCATAAGCCTCAAAGATTCCACCTGGCGTCATATAACGCGGCTCATTTAACTCAGAAAGAGCAGTAATCAGGCAAGGCATTTTTGCCTTAACTTCATGGTATCTGTCTTCATACTGACGCTGAACGATTACATAATCGCCCTCAATCTTAATATCCTGTGCATAAGAAATAACCGGAATATTCAAATGTTCAGAAATCTGCGGGCCTACCTGTGCGGTATCTCCGTCAATTGCCTGACGTCCAGTAATAATTAAATCATATTCCAAATTGCGGATTGCTCCTGCAATCGTAGTGGAAGTAGCCCATGTATCAGCTCCACCCAATACTCGGTCTGTCACAAGAACGCCCTTGTCTGCACCCATTGCCATTGCCTCACGAAGTACTTCGTCTGCTTTCGGAAGTCCCATGGTAAGTACAGTAACTTCTGCGCCATACTGTTCTTTTAATCTCAATGCTGCTTCCAGTCCGGCTTTATCATCCGGATTCATAATGGTAAGCATTGCACCTCTGTCCAGAGTACCGTCTGGATTGAATTTTACTCCGCCTTTGGTATCTGGTACCTGCTTTATACATACAACGATTTTCACGGTAATTCACTCCTTATGTTTTATTTTTATTAACGAACTGCGCCTATAAGCAAAACCTCGAAAATACTGTGCATTTCCTCGAGCGCGCTGCGCATCAAATGCCTGTATAAAATTAATTGTCCATGTAGGTATGAAAATTAACTTTCTCCATCCATTTACTTTGCTTATTCAAGGCTATTTCAACAATGCGCCAGAAATAACCATACGCTGAACTTCTGAAGTTCCTTCATAGATTTCTGTAATCTTAGCGTCACGCATCATACGCTCTACATCATATTCACGAATATAGCCATAACCACCAAACAACTGTACACACCTGGTAGTCACATCCATAGCAACTTCTGCTGCAAATAATTTAGCCTTTGCTGCCTCTACAGAATAAACTTTCTGTGTTGCTTTTGCCATAGCAGCTTTGTATACCAG
The DNA here is from genome assembly GCA_947565425.1 of uncultured Lachnospiraceae bacterium. Lineage (GTDB taxonomy): Bacteria > Bacillota > Clostridia > Lachnospirales > Lachnospiraceae > Petralouisia. The sequence continues at coordinate 20,152 of CANOFW010000030.1, read as the reverse complement.
CATCTGAGCAGCCTCAACCTTAGCTGCCATATCAGCAAGCTGGAACTGTGTGTTCTGCTGCGCTGCGATGGAACGTCCGAACTGTTTTCTCTCCTTGGTGTAAGCGATCGTTGCATCTAACGCGCCCTCTGCAATACCAAGCGCCTGAGCTGCAATACCGATACGTCCGCCGTCGAGTGTGTGCATAGCAATCGGGAATCCTTTGCCCATCGGTCCTAAAAGATTGTCTTTGGGAATTCTGCAATCCTCAAAAATCAATTCATATGTAGCAGAACCGCGGATACCCATCTTCTTCTCTTTCGTTCCAAAAGAGAATCCCGGAGTGTCTTTCTCTACGATAAATGCGGAGAAGGATTTCTTCTTCCTGCCTCTTGCATCAACTTTTACATCTGTTACAGCGATAACGATATAGATATCTGCCTCTTTACCATTGGTGATGAAGCACTTAGAACCGTTTAATATCCACTCTTCGCCGTCTAATACAGCTTTGGTCTGGCAACCCTGTGCGTCTGTTCCTGCACCCGGCTCTGTCAGCGCAAATGCTCCTAATTTCTCACCTTTTGCTAAGGGTGCAAGATATTTCTGCTTCTGCTCTTCGGAACCGTAAGTCATAATCGGGTCACAACACAGAGAGGTATGTGCAGACACGATAACACCTGTCGTACCGCAAACCTTAGACAGTTCCTCTACACACATAATATAAGTGAGAGGATCGCAACCCTGTCCGCCGTACTCCTTGGGAATCGGAATTCCCATAAATCCAAGCTTCTGCATCTTTTCTACTGTTCCTCTTGGAAATTTCTCAGTCTCATCAACTTCCTGTGCAAGAGGTTTTACTTCATTTTCTGCAAACTCTTTGAAAAGAGTTCTCGCCATTTCATGTTTCTTATCTAAAGAAAAATCCATGATATTTTTCCTCCAAACTTTCTAAATTTTTTCTCAGTTCAGTCTTCTTTGCAAACAGACGCCTGAACTGTCAATTACTGATTTATAATACCAGTGTAAAAAGCCGTTCCACATGGCAATCTTGCTTGTCGGTGGGGATAGGGCTTTATTTGCTGTAATCGTAGAAACCGATTCCAGTCTTCATACCAAGCTTGCCTGCACGAACCATTTTCTTCAATAATGGATGCGGACGATACTTAGGATCACCTGTCTCATCATACAGTACATTCATGATGGCAAGGCAAATGTCAAGTCCAACCAAGTCACCCAAAGCAAGCGGTCCCATCGGATGGTTAGCGCCTAACTTCATTGCTGTGTCGATACCCTCTACAGATGCAACGCCGTCTGCATAGATGCCTACTGCTTCGTTAATCATCGGGATTAAGATTCTGTTTACAACAAAGCCTGCTGCTTCATTTACTTCTACCGGAGTTTTGCCGATTTCCTTGGAGATAGCAACAATCTTATCTTTCATCTCGTCCGGTGTGTTCTCACCCTTGATAACCTCAATCAATTTCATAACAGGAGCTGGATTGAAGAAATGCATACCGATAACCGGTCTGTCAAGCCCTGCGCCGATCTCTGTGATGGAAAGGGAAGATGTGTTTGTTGCGAACATACAATCTTTCTTAACGATATCCTGAAGCTCTTTGAATGTCTGTTTCTTAACGTCCATTACTTCCAAAGCTGCCTCTACGATTAAATCGCAGTCGCCGCAAATTTCTTTGGTGCCTGTGGTAATCTTAGCAAGGATAGCGTCTGCTGCCGCCTGCTCCATTTTACCTTTGGCAATTCTCTTCTCGAATCCTTTGGCAATTTTATTTTTGCCATTTGCTGCAAATTCATCATTAATATCACATAAACATACTTCATAGCCTTCTGTCTGTGCAAATGCCTGCGCAATTCCAGAACCCATAGTTCCTGCGCCAATAACTCCTACTTTCATGATTATCCTCCTTAAAATTATACCATAATTCAAAACGCTGCCTGCGTTATCTGAAAGACGCGCGGGGTTGCTATTGCAACCTTTCACATACGCGCGCCTATCATTTTCTTATTAATCTCTTTCTACGATGGTAGAGCATCCCATACCGCCGCCGATACACAGAGTAGCAAGACCCTTCTTAGCATCTCTTCTCTGCATCTCATGAAGCAGTGTAACCAGAATACGGCATCCGCTGGCTCCAACGGGATGTCCGAGCGCAATTGCTCCGCCGTTTACGTTTACCTTACTCATATCAAACTCAAGATCGTGTGCAACTGCTAAGGACTGTGCTGCAAATGCCTCATTTGCCTCAACAAGATCCATGTCGCCGATCGTAAGACCAGTTTTCTCAAATACTTTCTTGGTGGAAGCTACAGGTCCAACACCCATGATGGAAGGATCTACGCCGCCAAGTGCGCCTGCAACAAAAGTTGCCATCGGCTTAACGCCTAACTCCTGTGCTTTCTCTTCGCTCATAACAACAATTGCTGCTGCACCGTCGTTGATACCGGAAGCGTTTGCTGCGGTAACGATTCCATCCGGCTTAAATGCAGGGCGTAATTTCGCAATGCTCTCTGCTGTTGTTCCCGGACGCGGGCCTTCGTCTGTATCTACAATCACTGTTTTCTTCTTCTGTTTTACTTCTACCGGAACGATTTCGTCCTTGAACTTGCCATCCGCCATAGCTTTCTCACATTTCTGCTGTGAGCTTGCTGCAAACTCGTCTAACTGTTCTCTTGTCAGTCCCCATTTCTCTGCAACGTTCTCAGCGGTGATTCCCATATGGTACTGGTTAAATGCATCCCACAATGCATCGTTTACCATGGTATCTACCAATGTGGCATTGTTCATTCTGTAACCGTAACGTCCCTGCATAGCTGCATAAGGAGCCATAGACATATTCTCCATACCGCCTGCAACCACGATGTCGGCATCTCCTGCCTGAATCATCTGTGCTGCCATGTTCACACAGTTAAGACCGGAACCACATACAACGTTCACGGTAACTGCCGGTGTCTCAATCGGAAGCCCTGCTTTGATGGAAGCCTGACGAGCTACATTCTGTCCTAATCCTGCCTGAATAACACAACCCATGTATACATGGTCAACCTTTTCTGCCGGAACACCAGCTCTGCTCAGTGCTTCCTTGATTACGATAGAACCAAGCACTGGTGCCGGAGTTGTGCTCAATCCTCCACCCATAGTTCCGATTGCGGTACGGCATGCGCCTGCTAAAACAACTTTCTTTGCCATTCTCTTCGTCTCCTTTATATTTTTTGTGTATCGCCCGATAAGTCCGGGCTAATTGGATCCTGAAAACGTTCTTCGTATTCCATTTTGGCATTTAAAGCCTGTTATTTTTTTAACAATCTTTTGCCAAAAAAAAGGAAAACAGGTTTGATAACATCTCTCTTACCAGCAATTTGGCAAGAATATTCTCAAATTTATAGTGTTTCCCATGTTTTCAGCCCTCGATAAAAATATCCTAGCACATTTCGTCATAAAATGCAAGAATTTAATAGAAAACATTCCCCCCTATTACTGTACCGGAAATACTGCCGTTATTACTGCGAAAATACAGACAGCCGATCGTTATCCTGCCGCCCAGAACCTCTCCTGCCGCCTGCGTACAGCTTGCGTCCGCACCCGAGGCCAACACAGAAGCAAATCTTCCGCTGGCTACTGGTGAAAACTGCCCCGCCTGGTAAATAACTCCTGCTACTGTATTGGGAAAATGGGAACTGCTTACCCGGTTCATAACCACGCTGCCGACAGCAAGCTTTCCTTCATAACTCTCACCGCCCGCTTCACACTGAATCAGTGCCGCCAGCATGGAAAGGTCAGAAGCGTTGCTGCTGCCGCTATTTCCGCTGCCGCCGCCATTTCCCTTCGTTCCACTATTTCCGTTGTTTCCGCTATTACCATTATTCGTATTAGCATTCTTCTGACTTTGGGCTTCCTGCTCTTTGCGCCTTTTTATCTCTTCTTCCTGCCGTTTGATTTCCTCCAGACGTTTGGCGTCTTCTGCTGCTTTTTGCGCCTCAAGCTGCTCCTCATACGCTTTCTGTTTCTCTAATTTTGCTGCGTACCCCGCCACATCTGCTTGCGCGTCTGCCAATTGCTTCTTGGCAGCGTTTAGGTGTTCCGAGGTATCTGACACCAGCTCGGCAACCTCCTGCTGCTTTGCCTCCTGCTGCTCTTTGAGACTGTCAAGAGATGCTTCCTGTCTGGAAAGCTCCTCCTTTTTGCCCGCGATCAATTCCTTGGTTTCCCTATATCTATCGAGCATCATCCTATCATATTCCTGGATACTGGAAATATATTCAGCTTTGTTCAAGAAATCCGCGAAATCTTCCGCGCTGAGAAGCACTTCAAGGAGCCCATTGCCCCCCGTTTCATATAAAAAACGAATACGCTTTTTCATATCTTCATACTGGCTCTTCTCAACTTTCTGTGCCTTTTTCAACGCTTTTCCCGTCTCTTTTAGGTTCTTGCGCGTACTCTCAAGCTGCTGTTCTGTCAGATTCAGTTCTTCCGTTATCTTTGCAAGCTTATCATTAAACACGGCAAGATCGCCCTCTAACCCTCCCGCCTCTTGGGAAAGACTCTCCGCCTTCTGCTGCGCCTCGTCCTTCTGCTGCTGCAAATCCTCAATCTCATCATGCACCTTGTCTATCTTTTCCTGCGTTGCATAGACTGCCATCGGGAAAATCATACAAAAAACAAGAAATCCAATAAGTCCTGCTATCCGTATTTTTTTCATTCCTCATTCTCCTTAAATTCTTCTAAACACCTAAATTTTCGGTATCTTCTTATAATCCTGCCAAAAAAAATTTTTGGTTACAGGTGAAGAGTAAAAAATCTGAAGGTTTTATCCGATAATCATAATATAGACGATACTTTATCCAAACGCAAGGGGAATATTTGTTCTTTTTCTTTGCCAGCGGATTCTACAGTTCGGACAACGGAGGTGTTCTCGTGCAATATGTAAAAATCGACCAAGTAAAACCCGGCATGCGCCTTGCACGCCCTATTTATAATAAAAACGGCGTCATGCTCTACGAACGTGACACCCGCCTCACACCCCAAGGTATTTCCAGCATTGGGAAATTCGGCTTGTGGGGGCTTTATATTTTAGAACCTGCCGAGCCGGTTCCCCCGCTCTCTGAGGCAGATGTGGAACTGGAACGTTTTCTCACCGTCTCTACTTTCCGCCTGAAAGACGATTTAACACTGCTGCTCAATAATATGAAGCCGCAGAATATCAAACCGATGGCGCAAGAAATCCTCAAAAAATTCGGTAATTCTGAAAATAAACTTAACTTTGCGGCAACGCTGCGCAGCAACGGCGATTATGTTTACAAGCATTGTTTGAACACGGCAATTATTGCCGCTATGATGGTAAACAAGCTCAACTACGCCTATCCAGAACAATTAGCAATCATCTGTGCCGCGCTGCTTTATGATATCGGACGGCTGTTGGTACCGGAAGAAATCCTTGAGAAAGGCGACAGCCTATTATCTGTCGATGAACGCCGCATGATTCGCGGCTATCTGGAGAAAGGCTATCAGATGCTTCACCCGGATTATAACGATTATAAGTTCCCGGAACTCACTTTAAAAATTGTGGGACAAATGACTCGACTGCCGTTTGACGTTTCTGCGCCTATGCCTAAGAATATTCGCTGGAAGAACGGAACCCATGTACTGCATACGGCTGCCATGTTTGACGAAATGACTTCCATGCATCTGGACAGAGAACCGTCCTCTGAACTTGCCGCCGTACGTTTCCTGCGTAAACATACGGACCATTATCCTGCTCCCTATGTGACAGCGCTGACGCAGAGCATCCATATTCTTCCCGACGGACGCTGTGTCGAATTCTCCAACGGGCAGAAAGGGATTGTTATTTCAGAAAATCAAAATAATTATGCACAACCTGTAGTTGTCCTGTTTTCCACAAATCAACGCATTGATTTCTCGGAAGCAAAATTCCAGAAAAGTATGCATATTGCCGACGTAATGAAAACCATGGACGTCCGCCTCAAGGTAGACCGCGACACATTTAAACAATATAAAACAGATGCGCGCACCCGAGAGACTACGATACGCTACATCACTAAGCGCAAAAAACTTGCCGCGGCGGGAAGAATATAACACTATTGTACAAAAAGAAGATTGATGCCTGATTATATTGTCTTGTTCAAAAGGTCTTGCTACTAGAAGCAACAAAGACATCTTGCACAAAAACGCTATGGAAAGCTAGCTTTCCATAGCGTTTTATGCGCAAAGTGTTTCCAGCACTTTGTGATAGAAACCTTTTGAACGAGATAATATAAATGCGATAGCCCTTTTATATGCAAACGAATCTATACCTAATCATCCAAGTTCGTGAAGAATCCTTTTTCTTAACTGCGGTAACCGTCAGGATTCATGCTCTGCCATCTCCAGGAATCCGCACACATTCGATCAATATCATATTCTGCTTCCCAGCCAAGCTCTGCTTTCGCTTTAGAGGCATCTGCGTAACATGTTGCAATATCTCCTGCTCTTCTGGGTTTAATTTCATAAGGAATAGGCTTGCCACATGCTTTCTCATATGCCTTCACCACATCAAGCACGCTGTAACCTTTCCCCGTACCCAGGTTATAAATTGTCACTCCAGATTTATCCTCAATTTTCTTCAACGCTTTGACATGCCCTTTTGCCAAGTCAACCACATGAATATAATCACGCACACCCGTTCCGTCAGGCGTGTCATAATCATCCCCAAATACGCCCAGACATTTCAATTTGCCAACTGCAACCTGCGCGATATAGGGCACAAGATTATTGGGAATTCCTTTGGGATCTTCCCCGATAATTCCACTCTCATGAGCTCCAATCGGATTAAAGTAACGTAGAAGTACTACATTCCACTCCGGATCTGCCACATGGAAATCGATGAGAATCTGCTCTAACATGCCTTTCGTCTGACCATAAGGATTGGTAATCTGACCTTTCGGGCACTCTTCTGTAATCGGAATAATTGCCGGATCACCATATACTGTAGCAGAAGAAGAAAAGATGATATTCTTTACATTATGCTTACGCATAACGTCACACAAAATCAAGGTTCCAGTTATATTGTTATGATAGTATTCCAGCGGTTTCTGTACCGACTCACCCACTGCCTTTAAGCCAGCAAAGTGAATGACACTGTCAATCTTTTCCTTCTCAAACACCTGTCCCAACGCCTGCGCATCCAGGATATCCACCTGATAAAAAGGAACCTTTGCTCCAGTAATCTTCTCCACTCTTTTTACTGCTTCTTCGCTGGAATTGACTAGATTATCCACTACTACAACCTCATACCCTGCATGAATAAGCTCAATACATGTATGGCTTCCGATATAGCCTGCCCCGCCTGTCACTAGAATTGCCATAATCTTTACCTCCTGTTATTATTGATACACTGCCTGTCTGTGGCTTTCTCTGTTGAACCCAGTATAGCACAATTGTGTTTTTTAGTAAATACTTATTTTATTTACCATTATATTTAGTAAAACATTTGTGGACAACATGCATAGAAATTTACTTAGGAAGCTCGCTTCGCAGAATGATTTTTATGCATTCCGTCTTTGCCGCATAAGCAGCAAAAGCTTTTGAGCAAGTAAATATATTAGTACGACAGTCCCAAATTATTAAAAACTTATACTGAGGCCGCACACTCCTGCACAATCTGTTTCATCCGCTCCCAATTTGCTTCCATGTCCGCCACTAGTTTCATTTGGGTACGGCAGCGATCAAGATTTTGTCCTTTCCTGTGCACTTTAAAATAAGAATCCCCCTGCAAATAATCCGTAAGAAAACGCATCCCGCACTCATAAGTCATAACCTTAGCGCCCATCGGCAGCATGGCAATTTCTGTCTCTGTCAGGCTTCCCTGGCACCCCTCCAAAAACCCTTTTGTATACAATTCAAAGAGATGCATATCCAAACTTACTTTGGACAAATCAGGCTCATCCTCCGCTCCGGTACTAGCCCCGAAACGTATGGAATCCCCGAAATCATGAACGGAAAGTCCCGGCATCACTGTATCTAAATCAATCACACAAATACCCTTCCCTGATATTTGATCTATCATAATATTGTTAAGCTTGGTATCATTGTGCGTTACACGGAGAGGCAGCTTGCCCTCTGCCTGCATCTTCCCCAATACATCGGTAATCTCCGCCCGCTCCTTAAAGAATGAAATTTCCTGCGAAACATCCTTTGCCCTGCCGCAGACGTCCGCCTCTACTGCACGCAGAAAAACTTCATAGCGCGCCCTTGTATCATGAAAACCGAAAATCGTTTCATGAAGCGTCTCCGCCGGATAATCTGACAAAAGGCGTCCAAAATTACCGAACGCTTTCGCACTCTCATAAAAATCTTGCTCTGTCTCTACTTGATCATAACATTCAGCGTCCTCTATCATATAATACATACGCCAGCAATCACCAAAACTGTCCTCATATAAAGGTTTCCCTTCTTCACTAAAAACAACCGTTAGCGTCTCCCTCAACTCATCGCCGCCTGCTTTTCTGATTTTCTCCTTCAAAAATGTGGTCACACCTGTGATATTTTCCATGACCTGCATCGGCTTTATAAAAATGCTGCGGTTCATACGCTGGATGATATACCTCGGGTCTCCCTCCACAAGAAACGTATCATTGATATGTCCGCTGCCCCAAGGGTGTACTTCCCCTATCTCGCCCTGTATGTGAAAATGGCTGATAGCTTCTTTCGCCCTCTTTACTATCTCTGTATTCTCCATAAAATCCCTCCAAGTACCTTAATCTTTGCTAAAACTCTTCCAGAAATAGCCTTCGTCCCCTAAAATTCCTCTGGATACAACCCCTGCTTTTTCAGTCCGGCAATCGCCTCCACTACCATCTGCTTATCTTCCTTATATGTGACCCCATACCATTTATCCAAAGAAGTGAGCACTTGAACACTCGCTTTTCCCTCTCGCAGCAGTCCGCCGACAGCCGTAGGAAGAAAATATTCCTCTTTGAGTGGATTTGCTGGCAACTCATTTTGCAAAAACTTTACAAAACCTGTTTCCAACTCCTTTAAAATGCTATTGGAAAATCCCCACATATTCATAGAAACAGTACTCTCCAAGGAAACTTCCGTCCAAGTTGCGCCGCCATCCTCTGTATATGCAGCGCCTGCCCCGCGCTTCTCTATATGGGTGCGTTCTTCAATCTCCTCAAGAAATCCCTGTGCATCCGTCCGGCAAATCCCTCTTGCCACATGCCCATTTTCTGTCAGTGTATTCTTGAGTGCATACCCGACCATGGCATAGCGGTATTTATCATCATCCTCGTGGTTTACCAAATATTCATAGATTGCCTGATATGCATGTTTGCCATAATAATCGTCTGCATTGATGACTGCAAAAGGACCGTCCAATACATCCTTACAGCAGAGAATGGCATGACCAGTCCCGAAAGGCTTCTCCCTGCCCTCGGGCGCCGCAAACCCTGCGGGTATCTTGCTCAATTCCTGGTACACATATTCCACCTGCATTTTATGGGAAACACGGTTGCCGATACTCTCCTTAAACGCCTGCTCATTTGCCCTTTTAATAATAAATACAACTTTCTCAAAACCTGCCGCCAATGCATCATAAATAGAAAAATCCATGATGATATGCCCCTGACTGTCAATCGGATCAATCTGCTTTAATCCTCCATAACGGCTCCCCATACCTGCCGCCATAATAACTAATGCTGGTTTACCCATATTTTTACCCTCCTAAAAGATGATTAATAAGTTTACTTACTAATATACAACGCTTTCCATTGTTTCTATACATGATAATACAAAAAAGAAAATCACACAAGACATCTTGCACACTTTGGCTCCCAAATCCTCTAAGAAAACAAAGTGAACGAGTAAATATATTAGTGCAACAGCCCCATAAAAAAATAAGGAATACCACAGATTCACTTGTGGATTCCTTATTTGGATACTATTTCAAATTCTATGGGACCAGTAAGAGGCATCAGGGCTCCTCCCTCTCTACTTCTTTGAACCCGATAAGAGGCATCAGGGCTCCTCCCACTTCGTGGGTCCCTCCTCATGCCATTGGTCCCCACTCATGCCATTTATTACACTCTTGAGAGATACTCTCCCGTTCTTGTGTCAATCTTAATTACATCGTCCTGCTCTACAAACAATGGTACATTCACCGTAGCTCCCGTCTCCACAACTGCCGGCTTTGTTGCGCCAGTTGCCGTATCTCCCTTGAAACCAGGCTCCGTATCTGTAATCTTTAACTCCACAAACAATGGCGGCTCAACTGCAAATACATTGCCATTATGGGAGCACATCTTCACCATCTCGTTCTCTTTTACAAACTTCAGCGCATCACCGATAGCCTCTGCATCCAACGCTATCTGCTCGTAAGACTCAACATCCATAAAATGGAATAAATCTCCGTCAGAATATAAATACTGCATGTCCGCTCTGTCGATCCTTGCCTGAGGACACTTTTCCGTAGGACGGAAAGTTTTTTCTACCACACCGCCGTTCTTGATGTTCTTTAACTTTGTCCTCACAAATGCTGCGCCCTTCCCTGGCTTTACATGCTGAAATTCAATAATTTGAAAAATGTTATTATCTAATTCAATCGTAATACCATTTCTGAAATCTCCTGCTGAAATCATTCGATATTCCTCCTTAAACTATACTACAAACGGGCATTTTCTGCCCTCACACTTGTACCATTCTATACTAAAATGGAAGATTTTTCAACCTTTTTCTTCAATCTCGTGAATCAGGTCAATGCGTGTCTGATGCCTGCCACCCATGAATTCTGCTTCCAGATATGATTTTACGATATCTTTTGCCTGCTCATTGCCAACAATCCGCGCGCCAAAAGCGATGATATTGGCGTTGTTATGCTCCTTAATCAAGTGCGCCGTTGTAGTATCCGAACATACGCCGCAGCGAATACCTTTGATTTTATTTGCTGCTAAAGAAATTCCTACTCCTGTGCCGCAAATAAGGATTCCACAGTCCGCCTCCCCGGAAGCAACTGCACGTCCTACTTTCTCCCCATATACCGGATAATGACAGCTCTCCGTACTGTCCGTTCCCAGGTTCATCACCTCATGCCCCAGGCTCTTTACAAATTCCATAACCTCCATTTTTAAATCTACTGCTGTGTGATCGTTGCCGATTGCTACTTTCATTTCCTTTCCTTCCTTTCCTGATTATTAAAATTCTGCCGGTTTGATACACCATTCAAAACATTTATTTTCGTCTCTGATAAAAATACAACACGATCTTCTCCAAGTATCGCTTGAGCACAATCTGAATCTCTTCCTTGGGATGGATGGGCTTCGTAAGGATAGTACGGATTCCGGCACGGTTCGCCCCATACACGTCCGTAAAAATCTGGTCTCCCACAAACAAGGTGCTGTCCTCATCCGTCCCCATCAGCTCCATCGCCCTGCGGTAACCGGAAACTTTAGGTTTTCCTGCCTTAAAAATATACTGCACCTTAACGACGTCATTAAATGACCTCACTCTTGGCTCTTTATTATTAGACAAAAGGCAACATTGATACCCTACCTCTTTCAGATGAGCAAACAGCGCTATGGCACGCTCGTCTGCCGGCGCTCCATGCGGCACCAGCGTATTGTCTACATCAAATATAATCCCTCGGTATCCTTCTTCGTACAGTCGGTCAAATTCAATCTCATAGGCCGAATCCAGATATTCATCAGGATACAAATCGTTTCGCATATCTCTATCTCCCAGACACCAGCCCTAAGGCATCCTCCCAGCTTCGATTTACTTCTTTGGCTACGATTAGAGGCATCAGGGCTCCTCCCTTTCTACTTCTTTGAACCCAGCACGTGGCATCAGGGTTCTTCCTTAGAACAATTACTATTTATCTAATATCTTCTTTATCTCGTCCATAAAAGTATTGACGTCCTTAAATTCACGGTACACCGAGGCAAAACGCACATATGCTACGGGGTCTAATTCCTGAAGTCGGTTCATGACAATCTCACCAATCTCGGAGCTTGAAATCTCCTTTTCTTCTCGGTTAAAAATATCAACTTCCACCGTATTCACAAGCTGGCTGATTTGTCCCGCAGATACCGGACGTTTATGACAGGCACGTAGAATTCCCGCCTCCACTTTAGAACGGTCATATTGCTCTCTGTTATCATCCTTCTTAATAACAATCAGCGGAATCGTCTCCACTTTCTCATAGGTAGTAAAACGTTTCCCACAGTCATCACAGAGCCTTCTGCGCCTGATAGCATTGTTATCGTCCGCTGGCCTGGAGTCGATGACCCTGGTGTTATCACTGCTGCAATACGGGCACTTCATGAATCTTCCTCCTTCGTACTATTTATTTTTAGTATAGCTTTCTTTGCTGTTCTTGTCAAATTACTAATCCGTAGTTTTCATACATTTTTATTTTTATTTTTTTCTTCAAAGACAGCCCCCTATACACGGGAGCTGCCTTCTTAAAATTACAAAATCAAATTACAATTCTTTTTACTTTATGTCAACTTTCTTCAGGGTAATTGTGGCAGCTTTCAACTTGCCGCTATTAGCTGTCACGTTTATCGTGTATTTGCCTTTTGTGAGCTTTTTGCTGTTTATAACTACTTTCTTCAGGGTCTTTTTGTTGGTGAATGTTTTAGAAATCACCTTTTTACCCTTTGCATTTTTGACAACTACCGTAATCTTATCCGCTTTCGCTTTGCTAACCTTCGCAAAGGAAACTGTCACACTCTTCTTCGCTTTTCCTGATGCCTTTACCTTCGATAACGGCTGCTTCATAACGGATGTAAATTTCCTGTTCTTTGTAATCTTTACGGTTTGCTTTAATGCTTTGCCCTTGCTATTAAGCGCAGTTACCTTTACGACATATTTCTTGCCTGCCACAAGCTTTGCACCCTTAATCTTAGCGGAGGCCTTTTTCGTTGTTACCGTAGCGACAGCCTTGCCCTTCGCCTTTGTCTCTGCAAATACCTGCACTTTGTACTTCTTCGCGTTCTTGGCCGCTTTCCAGCTAACGGTTATATCCACAGAAGATTTTAATTTGGCGATGGATTCCGTCTTGACCGTCTTGCCGCATCCCTTACAGATATATGCAGCCTTCCCTGCTGCTTTCAGCGTCGCCTCTTTTGTTACTTTTTTCGTCGTGCCATATTTTGCATGGTTCTTCGCATCCTTCGGAATAGAGACGGTTTGTGTCCTACCGCACACGGAACACTTCTGTGTCTTCGCGCCTGTTTCTTTACAGGTTGCCGTCTTAGTCACTTTGACGTCTTCCCATTTATGTGTTGTGCACTCGCCGCTTACGGTCACCTCAATGCTGTCTGATATGTTGTTCTTTGGATAGTACGCATATACGGTCACGGTTCCCTTACTGTGTCCCGTTACCACGCCTTTCTCATCTACGGACGCAATGCTGTTGTCCTCGCTGTAATATTTCACTTCTCCTGCATCATCGCCCCATGGCGCGGCAATCGTCTTAAGCGTAACGCTATTGCCCGTCGTCAAATCTATGCCCTTAGCCCCATCATTGATCTCGGCAAGTGCAGGCTGTGAGAAGTGAAGTGTAAGCCGGTCGTTTGCCAGAACTTTATCGCCAGATGACACATCAAGCTCCAACTCCATGATTCCAAGATCTGAGAAATCAGAAGCCTTCGGCACAAATGACAGCGCAATGCTGTGCGTCTCGCCCGATGCAAGCGCAGGGACGTCAAACGTTCCATAAGAGGTCAGCTTTTTGCCCTCGCGGTCAACCGAATACAAGGTTCCCTTTGCCGGCTCGGAAGCCTTTCTGCCATTGTTTTCAATTTCAGCAGTGACATTTGCCCCTCCGTCTTCCCAGGCAATTTCGCTTTCCGTAAATTCTAAGATGCTCTCATACTTCACCGTTACCTTATCGGACGGCTCGTTCAATTCTGCCGTTCCTTTTTCATGGAGATAGAAGCGCAGCTCCATATCCGCCTTTTCTCCTTCCGGAGTGACAGGAACATGGATTTCCTCACTCTCTCCCGGCTCTAAAACCTTATCCGATTCACCCTTGACAAGCTCTGTCTCTTTGCCGTTTACAAATTTTGTAATCCGATATTCAAATCCGTCTTCCGCCGGAATCATGCCGGTATTTTGCGCCTCAAACGTAACCTGTGTCTCTTCACCAACAACCATCTCTTCACTTGATATAGAGCCAGGTTTCAAATCAATGGAGCTTACCGGCTCAAAGTCAAGCTCTACCAACGTATTATCGCCGTACTGGATTCCTCCGTCCGCTCCAATGCCCTGTTCATAGTAATTCGACACCACGCTGATTCTGTTGTCCTCTGTCATCACGACATCCATCTCATCAATCACTTTGTTATAATCGGTAATCTGCGATGCAGCAAAAAACCCTCCGTCTTCCGTATCTGTCTGCGTATCGCCCAGGACCGCATTGTCGTCTTTACGGTGGTAACGCATGCCGTACAGCTCCCTGCCGGTAGAATACGTCCCGTTGTCCTTACTTGAAACGTCGGTAAAGAACAGATATAAATCCTTGCCATTGCTTGTAAGCGTATAATCAAAACCGGCGGATTCGGATTCCTCACGCTGCTTGAGTCCTGTTTTGTCTACCTCAAATTCACCTCTTGTGAGCTTATCATAGATCGTATGCTCATAACCTTCGGCCGTCATCTTTAGGTCAGCCGCTGTCTTCTTATACCAGTTCTGATCCTTTGCATCAGCATTTTTATATACGCTGACGTCAGCGCTAACCAAATCTGCCCCCGTTTCCGTTGGCCCTGTAAAGATATCTTCCAACAGGCCGCTTACGTCTAACAGGCCAAACGTATTTCCATTTGTCAAATACGACAGATATAGCCTGCCGTCAAGCTCATTAAGCTTTGGCGCGCTTGCGGCGCTGTCCGGCTGCTCAATCTGCATCGGATAATATTCCTTTCCCGTGGTAAGATTTTTAAGCTTCATCCACAAGCCCCTGTCTCCTCCGGTGGAAAGGCTGCCATCCTCGTCAATCGTATATGCAGAGACAAGATAACTGTCTCCCCCGATCTCGATCGTTTCCATATGGTAATCAAATACAAGCGGATCTGTGATTGTAGGATGCTCAATCGTGACAAATTCCTCTTCCGCTCCCAGCGCCTTGCCATTGATTGGATACTTCACATACGCCATCGTGGAATAAATGCCTTCCATATCAAGGATATCCTCTTCGCTCTCCACATCCTTCAAGTCACGCTTCATATAACTGCAATAGACATTGCCGCCCGACTCCGAAAGCTGCGGGGCAAGGTTGCAGTATGCATCCTTGACAATCGTTCTCTCTTCTGACATAACGCCTGTCTGCACGTCATAGACTGCCAATGAAATGCCCATTGAGGAAAGCTTATCTTTCGCCGCATCGTCAGCTGCAAATGTTTTATCTGCGTCCGCCCAGGCAATGATCACCTTGCTTCCCAGATTCAATATGTCTGGCACGGAGTCCATGGTGCCATCATCCGCTACCTGCTTTGGCTCACTCCACTTCGTACCGTCATATACGGAATAGAACAAAGCGTGTGTGTTCTTGCCTCCGTTGCCAATAAAGGTAATCAGTTTCTTGCCTCCGTCAAGCAGCGTAATCTGCGGCCTTGTATGCTCCGCCGCCGGTGAAAGCAGCGTCGTCATGGAATCTGCCTCTAAGCTTGCGCGCAGCCTGTTTTTCCCAAATGCGGACATGTCTGCCGTGCCAGCGTCCGCTTCGCGGTAGGTCGTAATAGTTTTGTCATCCTTCGACAGTACTTTAACATCTTGACCGTTTGTATCTGCAAAGGCCCGTCCGGCGCTTTTGATCTTATCCTGCACCAGCCCGCCAAAGAAGCTGTATGACGTCTTGCCCTCCAGCGTACCGACGCCAACCTGAGCCGTGAATAGATTTATGTTAATCGTGCCGACCAATATATCAAACCCGATGCCTCCCTCAGTTCCAATTAAAAACCCAAGACCTACATCATTGCCGCTTGTGCCTACGTCAAATTGCAGTTGGATCGACACATATCCCCTTGCTGACAGGACTCCACAGAGGCCTACGCCTACCTGCCCGGTCCCCTTAAACATAATATCTGTTTTCGTATCCAGCCCCGCATCTCCAAACACCTCGGCGATATTTCCGGAAAGGCTCTGAAATTCGCCCTCCGTGTATGCATCGCGCGCATCAGGCGTGGAAGCGCCGAACGCCAAATTTACCTGAAGCGTTCCGTTTAAGTTAAAGAAACACGGCACAAAAGAAATCGCTGTGTAGAAGCTCTTGTTAAATTTAAACGTTCCTCCAATCGTCACAGCGCCATAGCATAACAGATAATCCCCTTTGGAATCCCTAATGAACTCCAGCGACAGCATTACGTTCACGCTTCCGCTCAGAACCTTTGCGTCTGTCATTCCCGCGCGCATATCCTTGGCATGGTTGTTGCCGCCCAGCTCCTTAAACAGTTTCTCATTCTCTTCTATCTGTTCACCCAGCTCCATGCCTCTATCCGCATCGTTTGGCGACGTGTTCTCAAACTCCTGTTGTAACATGATATTTTCCGCATTAAGCTTGTTGGCTTTCTTATCCGTTTCAACCGCTTTCTTATACTTATTAAGCGATTCTAATTTTTCTTTTTCTGATTTCGAACCCTTGTTGGTAGCGCTGCCTGAGATATTAATGTCAAGCGTGTAGCCGCTTTGACTATCATCCCAATAAGTCTTGGAAAAGGCTAAAAGTCCTGTATTGGCATGGCCATTCGCCGCGCCGACAATCGGGACATTCACTGTAGGCGCAGGCGACGTCTCGTAATACTGCGGCACGCTTAAGACATTTTCCGTATAGAATACAATTCCAGTATCAACATCCGGATATTCCATATTGACTGTGGATGTATTTGACCCGCCAAGCATCATGGTATACTTTTGGCTATCCACCAGCCGTACGGAAATGCGGTCGCCATTGCGCAGGTTATCTACCATCTTCTCTATGGAGAACTTAAATTTCCCTTTATCCGTATCAGAGGGATATGCGTGGTATTCCGTTTTGGTCCCTTCCACCGAATAAACCGTGAAAATCGCCTCTTCAATCTTTCTCCCCGCCAGGTCCACAGAGGCGGTGATATTCAGCGTATCGTCAAAAATATTGATGGAATTATGCGTATTGTCGCTGCTCTGGTTATTCGCGGCATTGTTGTAATTATAGCTGATATCGGTAACCTTGGGAATCCCCGAAGGATACTTCATGGTTAGTTTGCCGATGTTGGCATGGCACACGCCGTCCTGCCCGGCGCTTACATCCGGCAGAACGATTTCTGCGATCTGCCCCCGCCCTATGCCGTTTGAAATCAGAACTGGAATCCTGTCATTGGGCATGCCTTTCACATCCATTAAGCTGTATTCACCGTTGGAGTCTGTTTGCGCGGCAACGGCAGTCACTGTACCACTCGCATCCTGCCCCTGTCCGACCATAACAGACATATTCGCTACCGGCAGCTCCTTTAATGCCTGCCCGTCGTCTAAAATTGGCTTTATGGCGCTTACCACATTGCCCTCCACCGTATAATTGCGAAGCTCCGATTCCTTTACTTCTACCACCGAAACTGTCAGCGTATTATCTTCCTTCCTTGATCTGGCATTCATGTAGTATGTCTGGGTATTGTAGCTCTGCCCCGTCATATTATCTTTAATCACCGGACGGTAGACATACCCTGCCCGTTTTGGCTTTCCCGTCACCTTGATCCTGACGGTGTAATCCTGACCTACCGTCGGTTTCATCTTCCCCTGCACCGTCGACGCTTGGGGATTTAAATTCAGTATCGTGCGTCCCCGAAACAGGCTGTTAGAAATTAATTCGCTTTGCGGAATGGTTTCTTCCACTTTCAGATTGTTCCTTGCCGTATCGTCTGCAAAAATAATCTCAATATGGTTCTCGTCTTTCTCAAATACAGGACGAATCGTATATTCAGTGGATGATTCCAAAAACAGGGAGCTTGTGCTTGTAACCGTATCAAAATGTTGGCCGCCGTCCGTGGATACGTCATAACCCGCCACACGGGTCATAGAATCGCCAGGCGTCATGGAAAGGTCAAGCAGATCGCCTGCATGAAACGTTACTTTCCTTCCTGCCTGAAGCTGGCTGTTCTTAAATTGCCCACTGCCGCCTCTGGCTGCAAGAACATTCACCTTAACGTCATTATAATTATAAATCGGCTTGAATTTCAGCAGTTGCTTATAGCTGTTGCCATCCGAGCTGGTATTTACCTGCTCGCTTTCAATCCAGTCAATAAAGTAACAGTCGAAGGGTATCGTATCAAGATTCTTATTTATTCTATTAATTTCGTTCTCGACAGCCTTTTTTCCATAATCAATGTAACCCTTTGTACTATTTTTGCGGCTATTCAAAAAGGAAATAAAATCCTTCGGATAATTTAAAGTCGTAGCATTGTTTCCGCCGGTCCCTACGGTGATTTTGTATCCGCTGAGGGAGCCATACTTCCCATCATGTCCATTTACATGCGAACTTTTAAGCGTAAATACCAAATTAGACCCGGACGTCTCGGGATTGGGATAGATTGCACGACTCTCATGCTGGTATAAGAGCTGTGCGCCGCACTTTACTTCTGCCTGCACCGGCTCAATCGGATCTGTCTTGCCGGTAGGCGTAAGGAACGTCTTGCCTTCCGGCGCCTCTAAGCTTACGTCATACCGTTTAAACATTGCCGCCGCACCGTAAAAGTTCAAGTAGGATTTCGGCGTCTTATTTTTTTCCTGGTCAATGGAGTATGCATACATCCGAAACAGACCGTCCGAATTACGGTTGGTTTCATCGCCGATTTGAATTATACCCTTGTCGCGGGTACGGTCAAACTGGCCTGTCACGTCCTGTGTGGTATCATAACTCTTTCTTGATTTTGTTGACTGCAGACGGAATTGGCACCTCTGTCCGCCATACGTTTTCGCGGTCATTGCCCAGTCCGGCGCTACATAACGGTAATAAATCGCCGGAACCTCCGATGATTCTGTCCAAACACGACCTTTTTTCGTAGTGCGCCAATCATAATAGTACAGTTTGCCGTAATTTTGGGACATATCAGAACCATTGTCCTGCTGATAGTGGCTGTTCCTTGTCCCACCGGGCTTGTTTCCGTCCCAATGCGCATAGCTGAAAATTCCACCATGCGCCGCGTCTGTCGGGAAATAATATTCTCCTGCCCAGACTGCGGGATTATAAGCCGTATCCATAATTTTTCCTTTGGCATCCCCCCAATTATACTCAACCCTGTAATTCTTGCTATTAATTGAAATATCAAAGCTTGAGGCCGCCTGCGCCTGTATGCCGGAATCCGACTGTGGCTGTATGCCCGCGTCTTCCTGCACCGAAATGGTGGCGCGCGTAAGCTCCCCCGCCTCGCAAGAGCCGAACTCCGACATCACAACCTCAAATCTGCCCTGGCCTGCAACCGGGATCTCTACCTTCTTCTCCATTTCATACGGCGCAAAAGCGACCGCCTGATGGACTTCATTATAATTCACGCCGGCTTTTGCGGTATCTCCACTGCTGCGAATTTCAAGGTCCGCAATCGAATATTCCGCACCTTCACGCTTGATGGTAACGACTGCCTTGCCATCCTCGGAAACGTACTCCGGTTGCGTGAAGGATACCTTCGAGCGTTCCGTCTGCTCATCGTCCTCAATGATCACAGAAAGCGACGTCACCTGATAAACCTCCGCATTTTCAGGGTCTGTCAAAAGAAGCGTAAACGCCTCCTGCCCCTCTGGCTTATCGTCATCCTTGATGCGGAACTTGATCTGCTTCTCATTTTCGCCAGGGGCGAACGTAACCTTTACCTTGGCGGACGCATCAAGCCCGCTCATTGCATCCGGAACCATCTCATTCACAGCATTATTGACAAAACTCTGCGGATCACTCTCACCCTTTGTAACTTCTCTTGTCGGAAGGCCGGTTTTTTGCTCCTTTAATTCCGCTAAGCTGACATAACCGTCAACGTTCGTATCAGTCGCCGCGTTATCGCTGTCTTTTGCTGCCTTTGAGGTATTATCGCTGTCTTTTGACTCTTTGCTTTCTTGCTCAGTCTCTATACTTTCCTGTGACTTTGTATCTTCCTCTTTCGAGGCTGCGCTCTTCTCCGGCTCTGTGGCTTCCTCTTTCGAGGC
>CANOFW010000029.1 GCA_947565425.1 uncultured Lachnospiraceae bacterium | reverse complement strand
AAATATCATAGAGAAAAATAAAGTGGAAAGTTGCCAACGATTACTTGACACAAACAAATCTTTCCAACCACTTGCATTTTCCCACCAAAACGGTTAATATACATGTGTATAACCAATTTTGTGGAGAAAATGAGATGAGTGAATCTTTTGAAAATCAGAAATATGCGCCCATAGGGGTCTTTGATTCCGGCGTGGGAGGGCTGACCGTGGCGCGTGAAATTATGCGCCAGCTTCCGCAGGAGCGAATCATCTATTTTGGCGATACGGCACGTGTGCCTTATGGAAGTAAGTCCAGGGAAACAATTGTCCGTTATTCCCGACAAATCATACATTTCCTGGAGTCCAAGGGTGTGAAAGCGATTGTGGTGGCGTGCAATACGGCGAGTGCGTTTGCCCTTGAGAAAATCCGGCCGGAAATGAAGATGCCCATCATCGGTGTTGTCAAGCCGGGGGCAAAGGTCGCGGCAGAAATCACGCAGAACGGCAGAATCGGCGTGATTGGCACGGAAGGGACCGTGGGGAGCCATATTTATACAGAGATGATTCATATGCATAATCCAGAGGCAACGGTTTTAGGTAAGGCGTGTCCGTTGTTTGTTCCTCTGGTGGAAGAAGGATGGCTCAAAGATCCCATTACCGTTCAGGTGGCAAAACGTTACCTTGTGTATTTTCAAGAATCGGATATAGATACTCTGATTTTGGGGTGCACTCATTACCCATTGCTGCGTGCTATGATTCGTGAGATCATGGGTGAGCGTGTGAATCTGGTGAATCCGGCGTATGAGACGGCGCAGGGATTGAAACGGCTGTTAGAGCAGCATGAGATTGCTAATGACGGCGGGATGCTCGGGGAGCCAATGTATCAGTTTTATGTCAGCGATGCAGCAGAGAAGTTTAAAAATTTTGCTAATTCAATTTTACCCTGCGAGATTGAAGAGGCGCAGTTGATACATATTGAGGAGTAGATATGACGAAAGATGTGCTGTTGTCTATCAGCGGCCTGCAATTTGCAGCCCAGGACGAAGAAGATGTGGAGCCGGTAGAGGTGATTACTGCCGGGGATTACTACAAGAAAAACGGAAAACACTATATCTTATACGATGAAGTGATGGAAGGGTTTGATGGGAATACGCGCAATATCATTAAGCTCACGGACGATTCTTTGGATATTACGAAAAAGGGCGTTTCTAACGTACATATGGTGTTTGAGAAGAATAAGAAAAACGTATCTTATTACAACACCCCTTTTGGAAGCCTTTTAATTGGCATTGACGCTAAGAGCGTGGACATAGCGGAGACGGAAGACAATATTGACGTAAAGGTGAAATACAATCTGGAAGTGAATTATGAGCATTTGGCAGATTGTTCCATCATTATGAATATTAAGTCGAAGGAATCAGGAGAATTTACGCTTTCCTAGTGAGAAGGAGACATACGATATGATGAATGTAAGAAAAGCCATTATCCCAGCGGCGGGTTTGGGGACGAGGTTTCTGCCAGCGACGAAAGCACAGCCCAAGGAAATGCTGCCGATTGTAGACAAGCCTACGATCCAGTATATTATCGAAGAGGCAGTGGAGGCGGGAATCCAGGATATCATTGTTGTAACTGGAAGGAATAAACGTTCCATTGAGGATCATTTTGACCGCTCAATTGAACTGGAATTGGAGCTTGAAAAAGGCGACAAACAGGATATGCTAGACATGGTAAGGGGTATTTCTGAAATGGCGAATATCCATTATATTCGCCAGAAGGAGCCTAGGGGCCTTGGCCATGCAATTCTTGCTGCGCAGCATTTTATTGGCGACGAGCCGTTTGCCGTGCTTCTTGGAGATGACGTGGTGATTTCCAAACAACCTTGTCTGGGGCAGATGCTTGATGTTTTTAAGGAATATCAGACGTCCATCCTCGGTGTACAGACAGTAGCGCATGAAGTTGTCAATAAATACGGAATCATTGCCGGCAAACAAGTGGATGATCGTGTCTACAAGGTAAATGATATGGTAGAGAAGCCTTCGGTGGAGGAGGCGCCTTCCAATGTGGCAGTGTTGGGCAGATATATTATTACGCCAGAAATTTTCCGTTTTCTGGAGACGCAGGATGCGGGCAAAGGCGGGGAGATTCAACTGACGGACGCGCTCAAACGGTTGGCGAAGGAACAGGCGATGTATGCGTATGATTTTAAGGGGCATCGTTATGATGTGGGCAGTAAGGTTGGATTTATCCAGGCCAATATTGAATTTGCGCTGCGCCGCGAGGAGCTCAGGGAGGAGATGGAGGAATATCTGAGCCGTCTTCATGAGAATGTGGATCAGATGATTGAATATGATTAATGGTTCGTTATCTGCCAAGAGTAATGTTTTGCCGGTGCGTCCGAAGCGAATGGCGAATGTTTTTAAATTATATAAATAATGGTATCTTTTTCATAAAAATGGTCTTTTTTTCCGGGATGCTTCTTCTTATCATGAAAGAGTAGATTGAAAAGACCTGCCCAGTTCTACCAAATAAGTTGTAGTGGGCAGGAGGATAAGGAGGAGAACAGGATGAAGAAAAGATTAAAAAAAGCAGTAGGCATACTTCTCAGTTTGTGTCTGCTGCTTTTGTCATTTCCCATTGACGGCAACTTGCCTAATAGCGTGATGGCAGCGGCAAACGGTACGTTGCAAAATGGCGCTTTGGCAGAAAATTTGGACGGTTGGACCAGTACAGGAACCTATGGATACAAGTTTGAAAATGGAAACTTGAGCCTGTGGGGGGAAAATGCAGGATTGTTTTCGATTAGCCAGACAGTTGATAACATGGCGGAGGGCGATTACGTGGCGAAAGCTGCGATCGTCGGAAATGAAGGTGCGTCAAACCCTCTAAAATTGACAATCAAGAATAATCAGAGTGGAACAGAAGAAACGGCGCCTCTCATTCAGAATGGATGGGATGATAACTGGGGAACGAACAATATTATCTCTACGAAAACAGTGGCTGTCGCAGAGGGACAGAGCGTGACTGTTACGATTAGCGGAGAAGTGCCGGCGGGTGAATGGTATGGCATTAAAAATGTATCGTTGGAGGCAAGCCAGGCGGTGAAAAATGCGCCGATAACCGTACAGAAAGTTGACGGGCTTTCCAGTGATTTCATTCACGGTGTGGACGTCTCCACTTATATCAGCGAGGTGCAAAGCGGCGTCAAATATTATGACGAGAATGGAACGGAAAAGAATCTTTTTCAGATATTAAAAGATTCCGGCGTCAATTATGTGCGTTTGCGTCTCTGGAACTGTCCATACGTTGTGGATGAGGAGGGCAATTATAAATATGTGGATGAGGTTGGCAATGAGTACAAAGCCAGCCAGGTGGCTAAGACGGAAAAGAGATGGATTGTTGAGCCGCGCACGGATGTATTACCGGATGACCCTTCGTATTTTGAAGGTGCAGGATATGATGAATATTTCCTGGCAAACGGTACGCAGGTATACCGTGAAGGTTATGGAGCCGGTAATTGCGGTATTGAGAACGTGACCGAGATGGGCAAGATTGCCACCTACTATGGCATGAAGGTGCTGCTCGATTTCCATTATTCCGATTTCTGGGCAGACCCCAAGAAGCAGAGTGTGCCTAAGGAATGGAAGGGCATGAATTTAGAGCAGAAGACCGCGGCGCTCACAAAATTTACGACAGACAGCATTCATACGCTGCGAGAGGCAGGCGTAGATGTGGGAATGGTGCAGATTGGTAATGAGATTAATAACGGCATGGCAGGTGAGACAAATGACGACAATGTCTTCAAGCTTTTAAAGGCGGGAAGCGCGGCAGTTCGCGCCATAGACCCAAATATCCTCATTGCCATCCATTATACAGACCCGCAGAGCGAGAGTTATCAGATGGGCAAGGCGGACGCGCTCAATTATCAGAACGTAGACTATGACGTGTTTGCAAGCTCTTTCTATCCATTCTGGCATGGTACGGCGCAGACCTTGACGACGAACTTAAAGAAGATTGCAGAGAAATATAACAAGAAAGTTATGGTGGCGGAGATTTCCTATGCCTGGACCTATAAGGACGGCGACGGTTATCCCGATAAAGTATTTGAAGGCGCAGGCGATATGGAATTTAACTATCCGGTCGATGCGGAAGGCCAGGCGGCGGCAGTCCGTGATGCGATTGCAGCAGTGGCGGCAATTGGCGATAAAGGTATCGGTACATTCTATTGGGAGCCGGCATGGGTACCGCCCGCAGTGTATGAGGAAGGCGCGGCAAACGCAGAAGAAGTACTGGCGTCCAATATGAAGGCCTGGAGGCTTTATGGTTCCGGCTGGGGTTCCATCTATGCAAAGGAGACAGATCCAGAGATTAAGGACGATCGGAACGGAAGTGAATGGAACAACCAAGCGCTTTTTGATTTTACCGGCAAGGCGCTTCCTTCCATCAATGTATATAAATGGGTTTATACGGGAGCGGAAGGCCCCACCAGGGTGAGCACGGTAGATACTGCTGTCTGTGAGATGGGCTATAAAGAAACACCCAGGCTTCCGGTCACTGTCAAGGCGAACTTAAATGATGGCACGGCCATTGACGTTCCAGTCACCTGGAA
Source organism: uncultured Lachnospiraceae bacterium (assembly GCA_947565425.1). Taxonomy (GTDB): domain Bacteria; phylum Bacillota; class Clostridia; order Lachnospirales; family Lachnospiraceae; genus Petralouisia. Next base: position 33,181 of record CANOFW010000029.1, on the reverse strand, counting down.
TGCTACACAGGTGGCAAAACTGAAAACAGCATCTTTTGGCGAGTACACAATTGACGGTTCCATCGGTGCATTTTCCTATACCAATGCCGGCGACGGCAGTACGATTCCTGTGGAGGCAAATACATGGAGAACGACTTGCCTGGTGAATATCACTGGCAAAAATTATGTGACAAACGGAAGCTTTGAGGAGAACGATGGCAAGAACGCGACAGGATGGACGCTCACCAATTATATGGAAGTCAACGATTATAACAATGCATTCATAGATAAGCCGAATTCCTCTAATGCTAAATCTGGTTCTTACTATTACACTGGTTGGGCAGAGGTAGGAAAGGATATTGACTTCAAGGTAGAACAGACAATTTCACAGACATTGCCCACAGGCTTGTATACGTTGTTTGCCTGGTATCAGGGAACTTCCGTAGGGGAAGTAAAAGATACCGCTGGCTTGTATGCAGTTGTGACGTACAAGGATGGTACGGTAAAAAATTATAAGACCAAGATTAAGATAAACAACGTATGGAAGGATTTCTATCAGGCGATTATCACGGATATTCCGGTGGATGGAAATGTTAAGAGCGTCAAGGTGGGAAGCAGACTTTCCTGTGCGGGCGCCACAGGGCTTGCTCCTTGGGTTGTTGTTGATGATATCAGTTTGATGCGGCAGGGAGCTCTGCCGGTCGTGGCGGCAAAGACTTATCAAGTGACTTACAATGTGAATGGTGGGAAAGCGTTAAAGGTTAAGAGCAAGACAGTTACGTATGGCAAGAAATATGGATTGCTTGCCTCTCCCAAACGGGTGGGCTATACGTTCACAGGTTGGTATACAGCTAGGACAAAGGGCACAAAGATTACAGCAAACAGTACGGTGAAGCTTACAAAGAACACAACGCTGTATGCGCGCTGGAAGAAAGTTATCAAACCGGGCAGGGTAAAGAAGCCTTCCGTTAAGAATTCCGCCAAGAAAGCGATGAAGGTAACGTTTCATAAGGTAAAAGGAGCCAATGGTTATCAGATTACTTATTCCACTTCCAAGAAGTTTAAGAAGGGAACAGTAAAGAATACAACAGCATCGAAATCACCGAAGATTATTAAAAAGTTGAAAAAAGGCAAGACATATTATGTGAAAGTGTGCGCTTACAAAAAGGACAGTGCAGGTAAAAAAGTTTGCGGTAAATATAGTCCGATTGTAAAGGTTACCATAAAAAAATAAAAGCAAAGGCTAAGATTTGCCGATAAAGAAATAAGAGAAAGGGCAAAGATTTGTCGATAAAGAAATAAGAGCAAAGACTTGCCGATAAAAGGGAGGAGAGGTTTCGCAGGAAACCTCTTTTCCGCTCATAAAAAACAGATACAGAAAGGGGACGGTGATGAAAAAAGTTATCCGGGCGTTTCTGATCGTGTTGCTCGCAGGCGTATTGTGCGTCTTAGCGGGAGTGTCGACGAAAGAGGAACAGGTTCGGCGTGAGGAGCCGGTCACACTTACCTGGTTTGTGGCGGAGGAGGGATATACGAAAGTATGGAATCCTCAGGAAAATGTAGCGGATGGTAAAATCCTCAGAAATACAGGTGTAAATCTGGAAATAAAATCCGGGGATTTGACGGATTTAGATGCATTGATTGCTACCGATTCCCTTCCCGATTTGATTACCGTGGAGGCGGGAACGGCGGAACGGCTGCTGATAGAAAATTCCGGTTTGGCAGTGCCCCTAGAGCCGTTGTTTGAGCAATATGCGCCGGATGTCAATATCCCAGAATCCATGAAAGAGTGGTATCGCAATGAAGATGGAAACTGGTATGCCATCGCGAGCTATTATTATGGGCCGGAGCGTGTAAACCCGCAGTATGGAGGCTATCTGGGAACACATAACAATAATTATGTGCGCAGCGATCTTTTGGCACAAACCGGGGTGCCGATGGAAGATTTGCGGACCAAAGAGGGGCTGCTAACCGCTTTGCGAGCGGCGAAAACATTGACGTATAAAGAACAGACAGTCATTCCCTATGCCGGTTGGTGGACAAGGAACATGGCGGAGCAGTTTGGCATGAAAGTGGAAGACGAGGAGGGAAATTACCTGTCGAAATACCGCCAGCCCGAGTGGATAGAAGCGTTGCAGTTCGGCAACCAACTCTACCGGGAAGGGCTGATGCTTCCAGAGGAGTTTACTGAGAGTCTTAGTCAGAGAAGAAAACAGGTACAATCGGGGAGAACTTTCTTTTGCACCGGATATTCTAATGTACAAGATGCAAAGGATATTTTGTATAGCTACGATAAGAATGCGCAGATGGTGTATGTTGGGCAGGTACGGGGCGATGCGGGCAATATGCCGAATTTGAAATCAGTCTCTTCTGGCGGTTGGACAGTTACGATGGTTTATGCGGGGACGCAGCATCAAAAGGAGATTGCAAAGTTTCTCTCTTATATGACGAAGGAGGAGGCAACCTTAGACGCGGCGCCGTCCATCGGTACGGAAACGTATGATATTGTGGGCGATAGCTATGTGCTGCGAGATTCTGTCAGGAAGGAATTTGAGGAAGATTATGAACAGGCGGCAGAGAAATATTATTTGAATCTGGAATTTTTTGTAGACTGGACAATTGTGCAGAAGTATCAGCCGCCGTCCGAGCGGGAGGATTTTCGCAAACAGTATAAAGGCTGTAAGATATATGACAGTAAGGCGGTGGATGCCGCTGTGTCTGTCAGCAGCAATAATGAGATGCAGTTGTTGAAAGAGAAGATAGATAATTATTACGAGAATGCAGAGATTGATATTCTCACCAGTGATTCTCTGGAACAGTGTACACAGAAATACCAGGAGACTATACAGCAGATGGAAAAGATGGGCTTAAAGGAGCTTGAAGCATACGAGATCCGGCAGTATCAGGCGGCAAAACAGAAGATGGGCGAATGAATCTTGCGTTGCAGCAGAATTTCAGCAAGCTGGCAAGAAGATTTATGTCTAAACAGCATTTGTTATTTTTGCAGGCGGTACGGGATTTCAAAGCGCACGCAAGTGCCCGTTCCGGGAGCGCCCGACAGGGACAGGTGGCTGTCTTTGCCAAAATATAACGCTAATCGTGCATTGACATTTCTAAGCCCTACAGAATGTCCATCGCAACTGATTTCTGGCGATGGTTCTATAGTGTTAAGCGTACGGTTTAATTCTGATAATTTCTCTGGGGAGATGCCGACGCCGTCATCCCTCATGCAAAATAGCAGGCGTTCGCCTGTTTTCGTGATTGTAACAGTGACGGACAGCGGATGGCAGCCGTCTTTAATGCCATGAGAAATAGCATTTTCCATGAGAGGCTGGAGTGTAAATTTGGGCAGCAGCGCAGTCATTAGTTCTTGGGGTATATCACTGTGAAAGGTGAGCTGCGGGTAGCGCAGTTGTTGGATGCGCAGATAGTTGTGAAGCTGTTCTAATTCCACGCGGATTTGCACCAGGGCGTCGTTGGTGGAAATATTATAGCGAAAAATATTGGCAAAAGCGACCAGACAGTCAGATTCTTCATAGTGCCCATATAATTTCATTTTTGAAGAAAAAACTTCCATGGTATTATAGATAAAATGAGGATTTATCTGATGTTGTAAAGCAATCAGACGGCTCTCCTTGTTAGAAGTTTCTTTGAGGATATTTTGCCTGGATAGCTCTGATGCCTGTGTGAGCAGCAGATTGATACGGCGGCAGATATGAGAGATTTCATTGTTCCCACTGACGGGAACCTGCGTCTTATAATTGTTGCTGATGGACGCGTCCATGGCCGTGAGGCATTGGTTCATCTGGAAATCAAGCTGTCGTAAGCTGCGCAGACAAAGAAATATGGAGAGGATGGCAAAGAATCCCAAGATGAGCAGGAAAATGCCTACAAGCTGCCCCATGTTGGAATTTTTTGTCACGGTGATGACGGAGACCGGAAAATTTTGCGGACGGTTTAGGGTCACAAGGTAACCGTTCATCTGTGACTGCGGCATGTCCAAAGCTTCAATTTGGATAAGGGCGTCTTTTGTTAAATCATCGCCGCTGAGGTTGATTATGCGGTTAGTTCCCGAAGAAATGACGGTTTCACTGCTCTCGTTTTCAAAGGAGAGAAAGTATTTCTCAGGGATGGAAAAGACAATGATGCCGAGAAAATTTTTGCGGAAATCGTAGGCCTTGCGCAGATAGACGAAGCATTTTTCTGTTGAAAATAAATAAGGGTTATAGATGCCAGAAAAGTCGGACTCGCACAACCATTGTTCGACATTACTGCTCTCTAAAAATTCAGCGATGGGCGCTTCTTTGGCGATATCAGATAAGTGATAAAATACGTCCATGCTCATGGGAATGGTGGGATTATCCATATAAATGTAAATATCGGAGCGGGGGTCGGCGTTGATGGTTGCCTGAAGGTAACTTTGAATGGAGGAGATATAACGATCGTAATCTCTTTCCATGGAATAACTGTTGTTTAAAAAGGAAATCAGTTCGCTGCTGGAAAGCAGTGATTGGGTAGTTCTGGTAGTAAAGTCCCGGTTGTTGTTGATATTGGCAATGATAGAGTCGGTTACACGGTCGTTCAGCTCATATTTTGAACCGGCATTGTTCTGTTGGTTCATATAAAAAAAGATACTGATAACAAGCACGATGGGGATGAATGCCAAAAAGAGGAGTTGTAGTAAGAATTTCGTATAAATGGAATCCCAGAAAGAATGTGTTTTCATAAGCTGCGTCTCCTTTGCGCCTGTAGTTCGGATGAAATGTGTAGTGTCAAACGTTTGCTTTGGCACGGCACATTGCTTCTTTGTAAAGTATATCAAAAAGAAAAAGGATAGGAAAGATGAAAGTATTGATTGTTGATGACGAGCAGATTATCTGCGAGAGTATAAAGGCAGATTTTGCACGGATGGCGCATCCCTGGGAGTATGAGGTGTTTGCGGCGCAATCGGTGACGGCGGCACAGGATATTTATTACCGCGAGGAGCCTCAGATTGTGATTACAGATATCAATATGCCGGGTGGGTCCGGGTTGATTCTGGTATCAGAAATCCATAAGCATAATCCCGCTTGCGCGCTTTTGGTACTCAGCGCTTATGATAATTTTGAGTATGTGAGGAATGCTTTTACGATGGGCGCCTGGGATTATATTTTAAAGCCGCTGGCATTTTCTGAATTTGAAAACTGCGTGTGCAAATTGGCAAAGAAAGTGCTTGCCGAAAAAGAGGCTTGCGGCAGGAGGCAGTGTGCAGATGTCGCGGATAAGAAGTGCGTGTTTGCGATGGATGATGTGGTGGAGTATATTCAGCAGCATGTGGGAGAGAAGTTGAGCGCTTCGGAGCTGGCGCGCAAAATGGCGGTCAGTTACAGCAGTTTTGGCAAATTGTTTCGGGAGCATACCGGCAAATCATTTTCATCGTATTTGCTTTGGTATCGTATGGAGTGCGCGAAGGAATATTTGGAAAATTCTTCTATGAAGATAAAACAGGTGGCGTCTAAGGTTGGCTATCGGGAAAATCCACAACATTTTTCCAGAGATTTTACAAGGCAGGTGGGGGTTTCGCCGAAAGAGTACCGGGCAAAGAGATTTGCAAAGTGCGCGTCTAAGGAAGAGGGGAGTTTATAGGAACAAGAGTTTTTTGAGAATGAAACAAAGTGGGCAAGTCCAATTCCGCTCACGCTTTCGCGTGACAAGGTCTTTTTTAGAAGACAAAAAACCACATCCGCAGCGAAAATTCGCAGGATGTGGCCGTGATTATTTCATTCCTCGTTGTTGTTTGATCTGGTCAAATTTCTGCCAGAACTTGGACTTCTTGGGCGCCTGTTCTACACCACCGCGGAGCCCTTTTACTTTGGTAATGTAGAGACCGCTGACAACGGCTTTTACTTCCTTTTTAGTGGGGATCATATCAAAAATGGAATCCTCACAAATGAAAGTCATAATTCTTGGACCGACCTTTGCCTTGACAATGGGCATTTTTGAACGGCGCATCAGCTTAGGCGTCTGTTCTAAGATGGCTGCGGGAAGCCCGGAGTCCTTTAGCTTCATGTGCTTCTTGTCAATAACAAGCATGGATATGGTCTGTGCGGCAGCGGCGATTTGAGCTGCCTGTTCTTCTCTCTTCTTCTGCGCTTTCTTGCCGAGTATGTAAAGTGCAACAATCGCTGCCACAAGAATAACCAGAATGACAATTAAAACGATTTGCCAAGTTTTCAATGTAAAGAACCCTCCTATTCATTAGAATCCACTCAGCATTATATCATTGCTTTCGGCAAAAATCAATGCTATAATTATTTTGAAATTTCTCGTTTTTACATGTTTAACAAAAATGAATGACAGCAAGGAGGTTTGTTATGAGATATAAGGTTCTGGTGACAGGGAAGAATGAGTCTGCAATTACTGCATTTTTTGAGCATATTACAGACAGTTTTGTCGTTCTCAGTACCTCAACGCGTTATGAAGACATTGTGGGCCATATAGATTATTTTGTACCGCATGTATTTGTGTATTGTTTGTACAATGAATCGCGGGATAACATTGTACAGATGTTAAGTATCAATTCCAGGCTGATACGTTCGGGTATTCCATGTGTGATTCTTGGCACCAAAGATGACTGTGATGAGTTTGAGCGGATTGCGGTAGGCGTCGCGAGTTTAGTTTTACATAGGCCGCTTTCTGCAACAGTTATTCAAGAGAGAATTCTCAAGTTTATGGAAGAACGGCGTGCAAAGGGGAAGGTAAATGAGGACGATTTGCCGGTGGGTGAGCCGGATTCGTCTGCTGTTTTTGAGGGTGATGCGACGGTGCAGAATGCAGACGATATCGAACCCATAATACCGAAAAAACATGTGCTTGTGGTGGACGATAATGTGATGATGCTGAAAGTGATCAAGGAGCATTTGCATGAGAAATATGACGTTGCCACTGCTGTGAGCGGCAAAGTTGCTTTGAAATTCTTAGAGAGAAGATCGACAGATTTGATTTTGCTTGATTATATCATGCCGCAGGAAAATGGCACTACTATTTTGGAGAAACTGCGTGCCAAAGAGGAAACAAAGGATATTCCGGTCATTTTTCTGACCGGGGTGACGGAGCGTAAGAAGATTAAGGAGGCTCTCTGCTTAAAGCCGCAGGGCTATTTGCTGAAGCCAGTCGACCATGACAAATTGCTGGAGGAGATTGCCAAGTTTATCGGATAAGACAGAAGGGGGATGCGGCTTATGAAGATAGATTATGGAGAAATGAAATTAACGGATCTCATAGATACAGAGATTTTGCAAAAGGTACAGGACGGTTTTGCCAACATGACAGGCATGGCTGCGCTGACAACGGAAACGGACGGTACGGCAGTGACGAAGGGCAGTAATTTTTCAGAGTTCTGTATGCAATACACGAGAGGGTCTAAAATTGGCTGTGAACGCTGTAAACAGTGCGACAGTCAGGGCGCTAGCCTGGCGTTGGAGCGGGGTGAATCCGTAGTTTATTTCTGCCATGCCGGGTTAATGGATTTTGCCGCTCCGATTATGGCGGAAGATAAGATGGTGGGCTGTTTTATCGGTGGCCAGGTGCTGACGGAACCGCCAGATCCTGAGCAGGTGCTGGCGATTGCGGAAGAGATTGGCGTGGATGGGCAAGAATATCTAAAGGCGGTGGAACATGTTAATATTATAGAGCAGAAAACAATTGACAGCGCCGCAAAATTCCTCTATATGATTGCCGACGTTCTCTCAGAAATGGCTTATAGTAAGTATCTTGTCTATCGCGCCAATCAGGAACTTGAGCGGTCGTCGCATATGAAGTCGGATTTCCTTGCTAATATGAGTCATGAAATCAGAACGCCTATGAACGCGGTGATTGGTATGGCGGAGATGGCGCTCAGGGAGGAATTGCCGCCGGCGGCAAAGAATTATATTAATCAGATTAAAGATGCCGGTAAATCCTTGCTGACGATTATTAACGATATTTTAGATTTTTCTAAAATTGAGTCCGGGAAGATGGATATCAATGAAGTGGAATACGAGTTGATGTCCATGGTCTATGATGTCGCCAACATTGTGATGGCAAGGCTAAAAGAAAAAGATGTGGAATTGATTGTTGACATTGTGCCGGATTTGCCGAATAAGCTGTGGGGAGATAATCTGAGAATTAAGCAGATTCTGCTGAATCTTACGAACAATGCAGTGAAGTTTACCTCGCAGGGAAGAATTATCTTAAAAATTGATTATTTCAAAACGGCTTCTGATCAAGTGGTATTGGATATTTCCGTTGAAGACACCGGGATCGGGGTCAAAAAAGAAGATTTGGGTAAATTGTTCCAGTCATTCCAGCAGGTAGACAGTAAAAGAAACCGCAATATCGAAGGCACAGGGCTGGGACTTGCCATCTGTAAGAGTTTATTGACGCTGATGAATGGAAATATCTGGGTGGAGAGTGAATATGGGAAGGGAAGCAGATTTTCCTTTGTCATACCACAGAATATTGTCGATGAATCTCCGAGCATAGTGATTAAAGAGCCGGACACGGTATTGTTGGCGGGGTTGATATCGAATCCATACGTTTGGGAGCGCTTGTGTTCCGACGCCGAGCGGCTTGGCGTAGAGTGCATCAGACTGCTTTCCGCAAAAGAATTTGACCAGCTTCCCGATGATAAGAGAAATTTTTTGTTTATAGAATATCCGATGTTTACGGAACTGGTGGAGGGCTATGTCAGAAGCCATCCACAGATTACCGCTATTTTGCTGGTTGGTTTTTACGACCATGTGGAATATAACATCCCCAATCTTTTGGTGGTAAAAAAGCCCTTGTTCGCGTTAAATATTGCCTTAATCCTCAATGGGGAACGCCTGCATTTTGAGAATGACGAGGAGGAGAAGGAATTTGATTTCATTGCGCCGGATGCTCATGTGTTGATTGTCGATGATAATCCCGTCAACCTGACGGTGGCGGAAGGGCTTTTGGAGCCTTTGAAAATGCAGATTGATACCGTTACCAGCGGTCCTGCCGCTATCAATAAAATTGCCAGTTTCCATTACGACATCATTTTTATGGATCATATGATGCCGGAGATAGATGGTGTGGAGACGACGCATATTATTCGGCGTTTCCATTCGGAATATAATGACGTGCCGATTATTGCTTTTACGGCAAATGCTGTGGAGGGAACGAAGGAGATGTTCTGCCGGGAAGGAATGAACGATTTTATTGCCAAGCCGATTGAAATTCGCATTATGGTAGATAAGGTAAGGCAATGGCTGCCGGTGGAGAAGATTAAGAAAGTGTCGTTGATTTGTGATACACATGATGCAAATAAGAGGCGCCAAAGTTCAGAGCCGATTGTGGTGGGAGATCTGGATATTGACTTGGCTCTGGGCTTACTGGTCAGTGAGGATTTATTCTGGAAGACACTGAAAGTATATTACCGTGGGATTCAGAAGAAAGCGGAGACGATCAGAGCTATGGTGGAGCAGAAGGACTGGACGGGGTATACAATTGAAGTTCATGCATTAAAAAGCGCGTCCAAACAAATAGGCGCGGTGTCTTTGTCTGAGAAGGCGGCAGCTTTGGAGAAAGCGGGGAATGCCAGAGACGTAGAAACGATACATAAAGATACAGACGCAATGTTAGAGCAATATCTTAATTATCTGCCAGTGTTAGAGCCGTTTTGTGCAGAGGAAGAAGAGGATGAGGCCGGCAAGGAGGATATCTCAAACAGCACATTGAAAGAGTATTTTGCCAAAATGACGGCAGCGGTGGAGGACTTGGATATTGACCATATGGAAGAGGTGATTCATGAGATGAATCATTTCCGCTATCGGGGCAAACAGGTTGAATTATTCAGACAGCTCAAGGAAGCGGTAGAGGAAGTGGACGTAGACCAGTGTGAAGAGACGTTGCGCAAATGGGAGGAGATGCTGGAATAAAGGAAATAAGCAATCAACCAGTTTCTAACGTATATATTTGCGAATGCCATGATATAATTTAACAGTTCAGCGATTGTTTCTTTCCGTTCCGTTACGGGAAGCAGGCAATCGGCTGGACTGTTTGAAGATTAATGGAGACATTTTAATTTATGTTATGATTGTTGTATCATGGGAAGGAAAATAGCATGGAAAGTGAAAAATTTGAGAATCTTTTAAATCTTGCCTTGGACGCTACAGAGCGTGAGCGGGAGAAGTCCTTAAATCTCGGTGTGGGTTATGATTCGCAAGAGAAACGCTGGGAGCTGATTGTGAAATATTCCGGTGATATTATGCGGCTCTCAAGGGAGAATCCGCAAATCCGTGTGGATGAACTGAGCAATGAGTATGCCATTTTAAACGTACCGGAGTCGGCTATGGACGAGGTGGCAGATGCGGTGGAGGTGGAATATGTGGAGAAGCCGAAACGACTGTATTTTGCTGTGCGGGAGGGCAAGCAGGCGTCCTGTATCACGCCGCTTCAGAGTGCAAGGTATAACTTGACGGGACAGGACGTGATTGTGGCGGTTCTTGATTCCGGGGAGCGTGTTATTATATTGTCATATTAGAAAAATCTTCTTGTGCAAACCGCAGGAAGATAATAAAATGCTGAGGAATGCGAAATTAGGAGGAAAATTAATGATGAGAACGAAATTCCCTTGGAGTGATTCCATAAGCTTTGCGGAATGCTTTACCAAAATAGGAACTGTCAGAGAATCCGCATTGATAGCAAATTTCAGTGATAGGCAGCTCGCTGTTCAACAACATTTTTTTTGCCTCATTAAGTCTGTAGGAGATTAGATATTCTATAGGAGTTTGATTCAGGTTTTTGCGAAAACTGCGCATAGCTTCCCGCTCACTTATGCCTGTGGCAGCGGCAATTTGCGCTATGGTAATTTTGTCTTTATAATGATTATGAATAAAAGAAAGCATATTCCGCATTCTGTCTGGTTGTTCAAATTTCAAAGTCTTATTCATTCTAAAATTTATCCGCAAATCTTCTAAAAGTAATAGCCATGTTTCAGATAGAATATTTCTAGTTTGAAATTCCATATTTTCATGTGATTGTAATTCCTTTAGACGACAAAGATTTGTAAGAATTTTATCGGATATTAATTGCCCTCTTCGTATAATATAAACTTCAATCTGGTGATTATTGATGATAGGGGTCAGATATTTTTTCTCAAAACGGCTTTTGAAATGTCCACTCAAAAAAATAGGGTGGAATATATGGTTGATTTCCAGTACCCTTTTTCCAGGAGTTGCATTTTTTTTCATATCCATTACATTACTGTTGATAAAGAACCCATCTCCTTGATGGATGATATATTCTGCTCCAACTGTGGTGATTTGGCTGGTGCCTTCTTGAATGTAGCCAAGTTCTAACTCTTCATGCCAATGCCAGGGAATAATAAAGTCCGTCAAATCACGCTGATGTAGACAATAGGGGTATTCTGTGGTCATACCTTCTATTTGTTCCACTTGATTTTCATCAATAAAAAATGATTTCATATACGTATCCCCCTGTCAATGTCATATCGTAATAATTAGAATTATTATATCATAATTGTGCGGGAGTGTTATTGATACCGCAAAAGCCATAGCTTATGGATTGGCGGAACCGGAACATGATGTATGGGACTTGTTTTTGCATATAAGGACTGCAAAAAAATGTCTTCCCGTAGCGAGTATACTAATGATTGCTGCCGCTGGCTGCGAAACTTCCAAAGGATGTGTTATTACGAACGAGAAAACGGGTGAAAAACGTGCTTATGATGATGATTTTGCTCGGCCAAAGTTTGCTATTATGAATCCCGAATATACCAAATCACTTCCTGATTATCAGACGGAGTCAGGATGTGTTGATATTATGATGCATACAATGGAGCGTTATTTTACAAATGGCGGTAATTTAGAAATTACAGACGTGATTGCCGAGGCTTTGTTGCGTACGGTTATGGAAAACGCAATTATTTTACATGAGAATCCGGATAATTATGACGCCCGTTCCGAAATTATGTGGGCTGGAAGCCTGGCGCATAATGATTTAACTGGGTGAGGAAATGACGGTGGTGATTTTATGACACATAAGCTTGAACATGAAATGGGAGGAATGTTTGATGTAACACATGGAGCTGGCCTTGCCGCAATCTGGCCAAGTTGGGCAAGACATGTTTATGAGAACTGTATGCCCCGCTTTGTCCGTTTTGCAAGAAATGTTATGGGTATCATGTTAGAGGGTACAGATAAGGAGATTGCAGAGGCTGGTATAAGTGCTATGGAACAGTTTTATCGTACTATTGGTATGCCTACAAATATGCGTGAATTAGGTATTATGCCATCGGATGAACAGATTCTTGATATGGCGAACCGGTGTATGATTGCCAGTGGAAACGATACTGGTTCTGCAAAAAAATTAACGGTAGATGATGCAGTAGAAATTTATAAAAATGCACGATAAATACGCTCTTATAACCTGCGTTCAAAAAAGTTATGGCTGGTTTTTGGCATAATGTGTAAAAAACTAAATATTTGTAACAAGTTTTTGTGAAAAATCTATAGTTTTTGGGGGTGAAAAAGATAATATAACATACTATAATAAATTATCTATAAATTTAGCAAGGATTGAGGACTTTTGACCATGAAGTTTCTGCAATCCTTCTTTGTTAATGAAAGGAGTAAAATGTGAAGAACGTGATGAAGAGAGGATGGAAACGTGTATGCGCTGTAATTCTGGCGGCAGCAATGACATTGACGATGCTTCCGGCAGATGTACGGGCAGAGGATGAGAAAAAAGAAATTTACAGAAATGGTTTTGAAGATGGGGAATACCAGGGGATTATGGGACGTGGATCGGTAACGCTGGAAGTCTCCACTTCGGTACATCATGACGTAGGCAACAACAGCTTGTCGGTCAGCGGACGTACGGCGACATGGCATGGCATTCAGTTGTCGCTTGCACGGCTTGTAACATCTGGGAACACATATGATTTCAAAGTCTATGTAAAACAGGATACGGGTACGGAACAGACATGCGACCTGGGGGTACAGTATAAGGACGCCAGCGGAGAAACGAAGTATGATTCGATTGTTGGATATGGTAGAGCATGCGCGAGTGGTGAGTGGACGGAGCTGAGAGGTTCCTTTAAAGTTCCGGAAACTGCGAATGAAATTGCTTTGTATCTTCAGTGTTCTACCTCTGACACAGCAGATTTCTTTGTAGATGATTTGTCGATTTCTGGTATTCCGGCAACACTCAATGAATTTAAGCCGGATGAAGAACTTTATAGCAAAATGGTTAAGGGAAGCGTTTTTTCAACTGGTAACAATGCACGCCTGAAGACGGCTATTCAAAAGGCACGCGATGGAAAAGATGTATCGTTGGCTTATATTGGAGGTTCCATCACGGAGGGCGGCGGCTACAATCCGAATTCCGCATGTTATGCAGAAGTTTCTGCGAAGGCTTTTGCTAAGAAATATGGTGTAAATGAGGGCAAGAACGTTCATTTTATCAATGCAGGCATGAGCGGTACACCGTCGGATATCGGTATTATCCGCTACAATCGTGATGTGGTAGACCGTCTGCCGGAGGGCAGCAGTCATCCAGACGTTTTGTTTATTGAGTTTGCTGTAAATGATGCCGGTTGTGAGACGAAGGGTGGCGCATACGAAGGTTTGATTCGCCAGGCGTTGAAATCGGGCTCAGCGGTTGTTTTGGTATTTTCCGTATTTAACAATTTAAACCGCGTAGAAGAGATGAATTACCGCAAATATGGAGTAGCGTATGATCTGCCGATGATTAGCACAGCAGACGCGATCAAGGACGTTTATCAGGAACCCGGTTTTTATGACTGGTTTTATAACGATACGCTTCATCCCAATGCAAATGGCTACAAACTTATGGCGGATTGCATTTTGGAATTAATGGATCGTGTTGATAAAGAAGAAGCAGAGGCTGATAATGCGACAAATGTGGATTCCATCCAAGCTGTGACGTCCTCTTCCTTTGAAGGAATTAAGATGATTGATTCGACGACAACCGCCGATTCTGATCCGGCAATTAACGCTATCAATGCAGGAGGATTTAGCAGCAAGGACAACAATGTTCCGACATACCAGTATTTGTATAATGGCATTAAGGGAGAAAAATGGTTTCCGAATAACTGGATGTATGCTGGAAATGGCACGAATGATCCGTTGACGATTGAAGTCAATTGCCAGACATTTATGCTCGTATATAAGGAAACAAGTGAGAATGCCTACGGTTCCGCCGATTTGTATGTGGATGGTGTGAAGAAATCTACTTTGCATTGTCACAATTCGTCAGGTTGGAATAATGGAAAAGTATGCATTGCCTTACAGGAAAAAGAGTCTGCCATGCATAAAATCGAATTAAAAATGGCAGCGGGAGATGAAGCGAAGAAGTTTACATTGTACGCGATTGGCTATCAGACGGATTATGTGCCGGTAGACCAGGCGGTAGAGGATGTGAAATCGTTAATTGATGCCATTGGAGAAGTAGTTTATGACAATGCCAGCAAGGAGAAAATTGATGCTGCAAGGGAAGCGTACGACAAACTGACGGACGCTCAGAAGGCTCTGGTGGATAATTATGCGGTACTGACGGAAGCGGAGGCAAAATATAAGAGCCTTACGCCGGAGGAGCCGGAGAAGCCTGCGGTAAAAATCAGTATTACGAAGGCTGTCGTGAACAAGATTGCAGATCAGTACTACACGGGCAAGGCAAAGTATCCGTCCCTTACCATAACGTATGCGGGCAGCAGTTTAAAGGTCAACAAAGACTATACGGTGAGCTACAAGAATAACACAAAGATTGGAATGGCGTCTGTAACGATCAAAGGAATAGGAGATTATACAGGAGAAGTTTCCAAAACGTTCAAGATTACCGTTAAAAAGAATGCAAGCTATACGGTTGGAAATTACAAATACAAAATAACGAATGCAAAGACAAATGGGAAGGGCACAGTTGTCTTGAGCGGTGTCAAGAGCAAGAAGGGCAAGAGCATCAAGGTGGCTGACACCGTCACAATCGGAGGCAAAAAGTTCCTTGTCACTTCCATTGGCAACAGTGCATTTTCAGGATGCAGCAAAGCTACAAGCGCGACGATTGGAAAGAATGTCACTAAGATTGGTTCTAAGGCATTCTATAACTGCAAGAAGCTGAAAAAGATAACCGTCAAGGGTACAAAGCTGAAAACAGTAGGCTCAAAAGCGCTCAAAGGCATAAACAAGAAGGCATCTATCAAAGTGCCCAAGAGTAAGAAGAAAGCCTATGAAAGAGTGTTGAAAAGAAAAGGGCAGGCATCTAGCGTTAAGATTAAGTAATAGAAATATAATGCAAATTTAGTAATCTGAAAAGGTCAGTTACCTGTAAACGAATAAAAAATGGGGACGTCGCACGAACATAAATTACGAGCTGTGATTCGTGCGACATCCTCATTTTTATCTTAGCAGGAAATATTTTGTTTTTTCAGGAAATTCAAGAACGCCATCGGCGTTCTTGCTGCGCAGTGTTCATGAGAAGTCATAAGACAGGCAGTCTCCTCAATAAAATAAGTAAGAGGGGGTGACGTGCAGGTGACACTTGAAAAATTATGGGAACAAAAGGAAATCCCAATTATGGAACTTAGGCGAGAAATGTTGTCGGACGCAGAAGAGGTTGAGATAGATTCATCCAAAAATCTCAACCAGCGGGTACTGTCCTTTTTGGAGCAGGTAAAGAATCCCTTTGCACAGAATGTCGGAGAATATATTTTGCAGATTGGCTATTTGGAAGGGGCAGAAGATTCACTGGATGACCGTATGGTGCTGCTTGCCAGAAAGCAGACTGTCATAATATAAGATCAGGAGGAGTGCAAGATGAAAGCGAAAGATTTTTATAACGTTGCTGTGTATCTTCGCCTGAGCCGGGATGACGCTTCTGACAGCGGCAGTGCAGAGAGTAACAGTATTCGTTCCCAGAGAGATATGATCCGTTCCTATCTTCGGGGGCAGGACGATATGGAAATTTATGACATCTATGTAGATGACGGATGGTCGGGGGCAAATTTTGACAGACCTGCTTTCAAGCGGATGATGGAAGATATAGAGGCGGGACACATTGATTGTGTGATCGTCAAGGACTTATCCAGGTTTGGACGAGATTATATAGAAGCCGGGCGGTTGATTCAAAAAACCTTCCCGGCTTTTTCTGTGCGGTTTATTGCGCTGAATGATAATTTTGATTCACTGACTGCCGATTTTAATGAAAAAACGCTGGTGCTGCCAGTCAAGAATTTTGTTAATGATGCGTATTGCAGCGATATTTCCCAAAAAGTGAGGAGCCATCAGCAAGTGAAGAGGGAAAGAGGCGATTTTATCGGCGCCTTTGCAGTGTATGGTTATCGCAAGGACCCGCACAATAGCAATCGTTTGCTAATCGACGCGTATGCAGCCGGGATTGTGAAAAAAATATTTGCATGGAAAATTGCCGGGCTCAGTAATCTTGCTATAGCAAAAAAGCTGGAAGGAATGGGTATTCTCTCTCCATTGGAATACAAAAAGTCGCAGGGTGAAAAGTTTTCGACGGGGTTTTTCACACATGTAAAGGCGCAGTGGTCGGCAGTGGCGGTAAAACGCATTCTTACCAATGAGCTATATACGGGGATGATGGTGCAGGGAAAAAACGAAAAGGTTAGTCACAAAGTCAAATGCTCGGTGGAAAAGCCCAGGGAGGAATGGGTGCGGGTACGGGATACTCATGAGGCGATAGTGTCGACAGAAGATTTTCAGATTGTCCAGAAATTATTAGAGGTAGACACAAGAGCTTCTGCTGGAAAAGCCGGGTGTCATATGTTTACAGGATTTTTATATTGCGGGGACTGCGGGGAGCCGATGATTCGGCGGGTAAACCGTTATAAAGGAGTGGATAAGGTGTATTTTATCTGTCCCGCCAGAAATAAGGGACTTGGCTGCACAAGGCACAGCATTCCAGAAGAGGAATTGAAACATCTGGTATTGACAGGTTTACAGCAGCAGTTGGCGCTGTTTTTGGATAAGAGTTATGTACTGAGGCAGATAGAAAAAATAGAGATACCGTTTGACGAGGTGGCAGTGTTCGATAGAGAAATCCAGAAACTTTACCAGGAGCAGGAAAAGTATGTCTCTTTGCATACCGGAATGTATGAGGATTTGAGACGGGGAATCATCACGAAAGAGGATTTTCGAGATTTTTGGCAGATATACGAAATGCAGTATCAGGCAGCGGCGGATGCGATCAGGCGGCAGAAGGAGGCAATGTACAACTTATGTAAGGCAAGTGTGGCAGCAGGGGAAAATCTAAAGAAGCTGAAGTCCACATTGGAAATTTCGGAGCTGAATCGGGATATTCTGGTGACCTTTATCAGCCGCATTCTTGTTTATGAGGATAAGAGGGTATTTCTGGAATTTCGGGCAAAAGATATGTTTGCGCAAATACGGATGCGGGCAGATGTTTTTGAAAGTAAAGAAAACATACTGGTAATGGCGCCGGGAGGAAGGGAGGTATCGTAATATGGCGCGTACTTCTAAGAAGAAAAAAACAAAACAGATTCCCCTTTCCAGACATTTTAGTGTGGGGATTTATGCAAGGCTTTCCGTGGAAGGAACAGAGAGAAAGAATGAGTCTATTGACACGCAGATTGCCATTGCAAAGCAATATATGAAAGAACACCCGGAGATGGAGCTTTATGACTGTTATACGGATTTGGGCAGAACAGGAACGAACTTTAAGAGGGAAGGGTTTGAGCGTATGATGCAGGATGTGAGGAAGAAACGCATTGACTGTGTGATCGTCAAGGATCTATCCCGTTTTGGCAGGAACCATATTGAGGCGGGAAATTATATCCAGAAAATTTTCCCTTTTATGGGTGTACGTTTGATAGCTCTTACAGATGGGATTGATACGTTTGCGCCGAAATCCAGCACGGATGAAATAGCGCTTAACCTGAAGAATCTTATCAATGAGATGTATGCGAGGGATATTGCGAAAAAGGTAAAGTCCAGCAGGCGCAGCAGCCAGGAACAGGGGAGTTATACGGGTGGGATACCGCCCTATGGGTATCGGGCGGAATGGGTAGATGGGAAGAAACGTCTTTTCAGCTGTCCGCAGACAGCAAAGATAGTAAAAGAGATGTATGCAATGTATTTAGCCGGTAAAAATATGCGTCAAATTGCCAGGGAGTTGTATCAAAGGGAAATTCACCGACCGGGCGTTTACAGAAAGACAGGACATGTGTACCGCCAGCAGGGAGAGGTTGTGGAACAGTGGAGCGTCGGGACGGTAAAGTCGATTTTGACAAATCCTGTTTATATGGGCGGTCTGGTGCAGGGAGTTCATGAACCTCTTGTCGGTGAAGAAGTGTTTTCTCGGGTGGCGGCTATGTTTGAAAAGTCTGCGGCAACTTTCGCTAACAGAAATGCCTATTTCTCAAAAACACCTCTGGAGGAAGATATTTACGCAGGCGTGCTGTTTTGTGGGAACTGCGGAAAACAGATGGCAAGAGTGGGAAATGCAAAACGATTAAGCTCGGGTGATATGGTTCGTCACTATAGTTATCATTGTCCGTCTTCCCGCAGGCTGGATGATTTGCGATGTCCAGCAAAGAGCATAAGCCTGGGCGTGCTGGATAAATTGGTAAAAACGGCATTGCATCAGCAATTTGCACTGGTAGATTTGTGTCCAGGTAGGCTGGTAAAGGAATATGAAAGCCAGGCGGAGGAACAAAAGCAGAAAATCAGACGGAAAATGGTTCTCTGTGGCAGACAGCAGGAGAGTGGAAAAAAGAGGGGAAGCGAGCTGTATCGGAAGTACCGTTTGGGCAGCCTTTCTCTGGAAGAATTTCAGCATTTAAAGAAAGAAAATGAGAAGTCTCTCGCTCAAATGGCAGAGAGGAGAGAGGAATTGCAGCACAGATTAGATAGCATGGAGCACACGATAAAGGAACAAGGAGAGTTTCTGAGAAATCTAATAAGATGTACGGAGAAGACGAAATTGACAAAAGATGCCATACATACCTTGATTCACCGGATTGATGTGTATACGGACAATCGGGTGAAAATTATCTTCGCATTCCACATGAATGAGTTATTCGATAGAAGCTACATATTAGGAAGGGGGAGATAGAGATGGGGAAATAAAGCAATCTGTTATGGGAACAGAGGTAACACATCCTATTCGCATTGCTGCTTATATGCGTCTCTCCAAGTCAGAGGAAAAGGCGCAAGAAGAGAGCAATAGTATTTCTATGCAGCGTATTTTGATACGAAAGTATATCGCCGCCCATTTTGGCGCCTGCCAGATCATAGAGTATGAAGATGACGGTTTTTCGGGGACTAATTTCAACCGTCCAGGCGTGCAAAAACTTTTAGAGGATGCCAGAAACGAGAAGATTGACTGCGTGGTGGTAAAAGATTTTTCTCGGTTTGGCAGGGATTACCTGCAAGTGGGTTCGTATCTGGAGCAGATATTTCCTTTTTTAAACATTCGTTTTATTTCCATTAACGACTATTTCGACAGCGCCAGTGTTCAAGGAAGGAGCTTTGATTTGGATGTCAATTTCAAAAACCTTCTCTATGATTTGTACAGTAAGGATTTGTCAAAGAAAGTGAAGACTTCATTGCGGGCAAGGAAGGATAGCGGTCAGTATGTCAGTGCGAATGCCCCGTTTGGCTATGAAAAAGCCCCCAGTGACCGGCATATGCTTATCATCTGTGAGGATGAGGCGGCGGTGGTGCGAGAGATTTTTACCCTTGCCCTACAGGGGGAGACATCTTCTCAGACGGCAAAGAAGCTAAACCAAAGAAAGGTTCCTACGCCGGTGGAGTTTAAGATCAGAAAGGGAAAGACTTCACGGAAACCAAAGGGTGACAGGTTCTACTGGAGCAGCAGTACCGTGTGCAGTATTTTGCGCAATCCGGTATATGTCGGGGATGTGGAGTATGGTAAGACAGAGAAAGAGCAGGTAGGAGGTTGTAATATCTTAAAAGCAAGGACAGAATGGAAGGTGATTAAGAACCACCATGCCCCCATTATAGCGAGGGAAGATTTTGAGAAAGTTCAGAAAAACAGGGGGAAAAGCATTCAAAAGGGAACGAGAGGAAACAGGCATCCATTTATTGGCAGGGCAGTGTGTGGATGCTGTAAACATAATTTACAGATAAAAGAGGGATGCAATGCTTATTTTACATGTCATAATCGTTATGTGACGGGATTGGAGGGATGCGTCAGCAAAGTAAACGCCAAATTTCTGGAGCAGGCGGTATGGTTGCGGCTGGAAAAGTACTTGAAAGAACAAAACCTTGCAGCAGAGGTTTCCCGTTGCTATAAGAATGATTTGAATGGGAAACGTGAACAAGTGTTACGAAAAATGAAGCAGGCAAAGCGGGAGTATGGCAAGTTAAAGCAGGAGCATTATGAGCGTTATCAGTTGTATTCTTTTGGGCAGCAACCAGAGTTTACTTCCCTCCGTGCAAAGATGGAGGAAAAGCAGGAGATTATCGGGGCTTTGCAGGAGCAAGTGATTCAGATAGAGGAACAGATTGATAAGTTGCAATCAGGGGGATTTTCATTTGCAAAAAATGCTTTATTGGCAATGGAGCTGATGGAACGGTATATTGATACAATCGTAGTTCATAATGAGAAAGAGATTGAAATTAAATGGAAAGCGCTGCAATCTGCTTCTAAGAGGACTTAACATGGCAGACAGGAGCTTATAGCAACTGTTTAACATGAGAGGGGATTGATTACAGTCACCCCGATTTTCGCAATGCAGATGGCAGTACAAGGATTCTGGCATTGTATGATGAGACGTTGGACAGAGAATTTACAGCAGAACAGATTAATGAAGCTATAAATGCGCCAAATGAGCAGGAACGTTTCCGTCTTGTGCCCAGCCGTGATACCTCCGGCCATGGCACACATGTAGCCGGTATTGCGGCGGGAAACGGCAGAGCTTCCGCTGGTGTTAATCGCGGAATTGCATATGAGAGCCCTTTGCTAATCGTGAAGTTGGGAACGGCGGAACCAGATGGATTTCCGCGGACAACTCAGCTTATGCGCGCCCTGGATTACGTTGTCGAAAAAGCTTTACAGCTAAAAATGCCTATGGCAGTCAATATGAGTTTTGGCAACAATTACGGTTCACACAGCGGGACAGCGTTGCTTGAGAGTTATATCAATGATATGTCAAATTATTGGAAGACCGTGATTTCTGTGGGGACCGGGAATGAAGGGGCAGCGAGGGGGCATACTTCGGGAATTCTTACGCAAGGGCAGGAGAGAGATATTGAGTTGGGGGTGGGCGCTTATGAGACGGCGTTGAACCTGCAAATATGGAAATCCTATGTAGATGATTATGATATATTGTTGGAACATCCTTCTGGCAGACGTATTGGACCAATACAGCAGATTCAAGGACCGCAGCGGTTTGTATTAGGGCAGACAGAAATCCTGCTCTATTATGGGGAACCGAGCCCCTATAATCTTTATCAAGAAATATATATAGATTTTCTGCCAGCCTCCTCTTACATTGATTCTGGGGTTTGGCGCGTAATCTTGATGCCGGAGCGAATTGTGCGGGGAAATTATGATTTATGGCTTCCGGGACAGACAGTACTTAACCAGGGAACCGGATTTTTGTATCCGACGGAGGAAACGACCCTGACAATTCCTTCTACAGCGGAAAAGGTAGTTTCCGTGGCTGCCTATGACGCTAGATACGACCGACTTGCAGAATTTTCCGGACGTGGTTATACGAGGCAGACAAACCAGGTAAAGCCGGACCTGGCGGCGCCGGGTGTAGACATCAATTCAGCGTCGCCAGGTGGCGGTTATGCAGTGCGCAGCGGGACGTCCATGGCGACGCCGTTTGTTACGGGCAGCGCAGCACTTTTGATGCAATGGGGGATTGTCAATGGGAATGATCCTTATCTATATGGGGAGAAAGTGAAAGCGTATTTACTCAAAGGCGCAAGGCATCTGCCGATATTGCCGGAGTATCCAAATCCACAGATTGGCTGGGGCGTGTTGTGTTTGAGGGATAGTTTGCCGGGGTGATTTGTGTTCCAAAGAAAAATGACATATAGATTCAGCAAAGCTTGAGGTTTGAGATTTGTTGGATCTATATATTTGTTATAGGGAATGTTGTATTTCAAACGTTTTTCTATAAAGAGCATGGCTAAGCTTTTCGACTGCTCAACAGATAATATCAGCTTACATTTGAAAAGTATTTTTGCCAGTGGAGAGCTGAGTGCAGAAGCAGTTACCGAGAAATCCTCGGCAACTGCTTCTGATGGCAAAAAATATATGATGAAGTTTTATAATCTTGATGCGATTATCTCTGTGGGTTATAGAATTAATTCGATTCGTGCAACCCAAATCAGGCAGTGGGCAACGAAAGTGTTGAAAACTTTTACTGTCCAAGGATATGTGCTGGATAAAAAGCGTCTTGAAAATGGCCAGATATTTGATGAGGAATATGCATTATGCAATTCATCAACATACGGCGGCAGAAGTGATTGTAGAGCGTGCAGACCATAGAAAAGAGCATATGGGATTGACTTCCTGGAAAAATGCCCCAACGGGTAAAATAGTGAAAGCGGATGTAAGTATCGCAAAGAATTATCTGACGAGTGAAGAATTGCAGGATTTAAACCAGTTTGTTACTATGTATCTTGACTATGCAGAAAGACAGGCGAGGCGGCATCCAGGTGGAACTGTTTCAGTGGCAAGCGGCTTATACATGTGTGAACTATGTGGTCAATATGTTATCCTGACAGAGGGATAAAAAATGTCCGTTATTTCAGACATAAGATATCGGAGAAGAGCCAGGGGTGTACAGAGCGAACATTTGGCTCTTCTGTCTGTATGACCTATAATGCGGGAGAGTACGAGCTTCCATTTTACTAGAGCAGGAGCTCCACCATGCGTTTGTCTTGTACGCCTCTGTAATTAAAAGAAAATTCGGGTTGATAGTTAGCCGATTTTTGGGGAACTGGCAGCACGAATTTCACAAGGGTTTGAGAGTGCAGTTCCCAAGAATAAAGAAATTCAAGGTAGATAGGATATAGAGAGGATAAGCTATGGCAGCAAATACGGCGAAAGGTGCAAAAAGGGAAGATGCTCGCACAATTACTTTCAAAAACAAGGAACACGGAGATTTCTATAAGGAATATCTGTAGAAATGTAGATACCAGGATGAGCGCCATAAGGCACTTGGTATATTGCCTTGGGATTAGCAGTGATACAAGAAGAGATGCGGCCGGAAAACGATACAAAACCGCCGGAAACGAATATTAAAAGAACTGCATCAGAAGATGAAAGAACAGGGGATTCAGGGGGACCTTTTTAATCGGTAGTCAATGGTCTCCTCTATTCAAACCATGCAACTGCTCTTATCGGAGAACCATCACAATTATTGAGTTTCAATGGAAAACAACTGAACCAAAACAAATCACTGCCGCACAATTCTAGGTTCTTCAGATTTTCTATGTTTACAATATTACATTTTTGAAACAATTTTTTGTGGCGCGTCAAGTTCTCATCTATAATAGGATCAAGGCCTATTACATCAAAACCAATTCCTTTATAATTGCCAGATATCACAAAATCCAACACATCATCATCAATACAAGGATAATTTCCAAAATAAGTTTTTGTTCCCCACCACTTATCCCAGCCAAGATTAAACAGTAAGAAATCTGCTTTGTCTACTTTGTCCCTATTATTACAAATATGTTCTATCGAAATAGATTGCCCTTCTTTCAAATCCCGGCAATCTATAACCAAAGCCATTCCAATAAATTGTTCCACAGGAAACTGATCCAGTGTGGTTCTTCCTGCAAAAAGGTGAGCGGGTGGATCCATATGAGTTCCAGTATGTGTATACATCTGCAATAATG
This sequence comes from uncultured Lachnospiraceae bacterium, assembly GCA_947565425.1. Classification (GTDB taxonomy): domain Bacteria; phylum Bacillota; class Clostridia; order Lachnospirales; family Lachnospiraceae; genus Petralouisia. Next base: position 9,308 of record CANOFW010000029.1, on the reverse strand, counting down.
TTTCTTTGAATCCGTCTTTTTCATAGCTGTTTGCAGGAATAAATTTAGGCGTATCAGTTCCAGGATAAACAGGCATATCCTCTTTGATTGTATGGGTCAGGTCAATTACTTTCACTTAAGTCTATTTCCTTTCAAATTTATTTATTAATTTTATTTTACCATGACTCAAAGAGATCGTCCAATCTAATTAATCTGATTTTTTGGGGAGAATTTTTAAATTTACTTGTATTTTGCCCTCGTCAGTCTGCGAATTGCGAAAGGGTTAATATCGCTGAAAATATCCAACTACTGCAATTCAAAAATTTCCCCTTTTGTCGTACCTTGAAAATTTCATACCCTGCCCAGATTGATACCCGGGAGTGAGTGTACGTCTTTGCGTGCCTTACCGGAGAAAACGCCCCGGAACATGGAGGGTTAAAAACCAACCACCAGTTGAACCGGCGGTTGGTAACTTATCAGACTTCTGCCAGAAATACCTTAATAAAAGATAGAGCGGAACCAGCAGCAATCGCCTCAGTTTTATATTTACAGGCTACGACATAATCAGAATTACTGTCAAAAGAATTATAATTGTCTAATATTTTTTTTTAAGCCATCAAGATAATCTTCCATATAAGCGCCCACATATCCTCCAAGAATTATCGGACAGTCATAAAGCACACGGATTTTTGATCCGAATGGAATGGAAGTATTGCGATGAATTCACTGTTCGCAATTCCAGGGTATTATCTGGCAGAAGAATGCAGCGCAACGTCTTCGGGTAATCTGAATTGGTATTTGGAGAACTGCATCAATAAAGAAAATATACTGGAAGGAACAAGTGTATTTGACTATGCAAACAGCATGATAGAAAGTGTAGCGCCGGAGGAAAGTGATGTCTATTATCTTCCATTTCTATATGGTTCTAATGCACATCCTCTTGGAAAAGCAGCATTTATTGGACTTACCACTTATAACAATACGGCTCATATGCTGAGGGCGTTGTATGAGGGAGTCGTATTTTCGCATCGACGGCATATAGACAGGCTTCTCAAAACCAGAACAAAACCGGAAGCAGTCCGTATGGCTGGAGGACCGGTTCAATCAAAGGTGTGGGTACATATGTTTGCGGATGTACTTGGACTTCCAATAGAAACAGTGGAAGCAAAAGAGTTGGGAGCGCTTGGTTGTGCAATGGCTGCTGCAGTAGCTTCTGGTGTGTACAAAGATTATCAGGAAGCGGCAAAATATATGGTTCATATATCGGAAAAAATATATCCGAACTATGAAAAAAATGAAATATATAACAAAAAATATGAGAAATATATGGCAGTGAGCAATGCACTTGATAATGTAATCATGGAGCAGCAATGTTTTGGGGTGATGAGACACAGCCGTCGTAGGTAAAACCACCATTTATCCCAGGACATGAATTTTTTGGCCGTATTGTAAAAATGGGCGAGAATGTAGAAGGGTATGAACTGGGCGATAGAATCATTGCAGATCAGATTGTGCCTTGTGGAAAATGTAAATTCTGTAAAGACGGGCATTACTGGATGTGCCAGCCGCATGATATGCTAGGTTTTATGTCTTATACAAATGGAGGAATGGCAGAATATGTGCGTTATCCGAAAAACTGTGTAATCAGCAGAGTTCCAGAAGATATGACACTGGAGCAGGCTCTTCTGGTGGAACCTTATGGTTGTTCTAAACATGCTGTTGACCGTGGGAACATCACAAATGAGGATGTTGTTGTGATTTCAGGAGCAGGAACACTGGGACTTGGAATGATTACATATGCTAGAATGAAAAATCCGAAACTTCTTGTTGTGCTGGACATGCAAGATAAACGTTTGGAAAAGGCAAAAGAATTTGGAGCTGACTTGGTATTTAATCCAAGTAAATGTGATATTGAGAAAGAAATCAAAGCGCTGACTGATGACTATGGATGCGATGTTTATATTGAAGCAACTGGGCATCCATCTAGTGTTGTGCAGGGACTTACGATCACAAGAAAATTAGGAAGATTTGTGGAATTTAGTGTATTTGGTTCAAAAATAACGTACAGGTTAAGTCAGAAGGTCTGGAAGAAGTGCTTTGTTGGTGTGTTCAGAACGGCTGGTTAATCGGACTTGCTTCATCATCTACACGAAGGCTGGTGGAGCAGATACTGAATTCCCTGAAAATCAAAAAGTATTTTGATGTAATTGTATGTGGTGATGAAGTGATAAATAAGAAGCCTGCGCCAGATATATACGAAAAAGTTTTAAATCTGGCGGGTTTGAAACAAAATAAAGCAATTGCGGTGGAGGATTCAGAGACAGGTATTAAAGCAGCAAAAGCAGCAGGGATATTTTGTTATGGGTATAGAAACAAGTCATCAGGAAATCAGGACTTGTCAAGTGCCGATGGGGTCATTAGAAATTTAAAAGAAATTATTGAGAAAAGATGTTAGACAATTTAAAACAAAAAGTCTGGAAAGCAAACGAAAAACTGCCAGCATATAATCGGGTTTTCTATACATACGGAATGGAAAAATTCATTTGAAATTCATGGATGACTTTTGTTTTGGAAGTATTATTTTTAGAGTAACAAGAGAATGGTAAGGAAGGAGTATGGGATATGTATAATATTCATAAAAATCCAATTGGGATTTATGAAAAAGCTCTGCCTAATTCCTTTACATGGGAAGAAAAATTCATGGCGGCGAAAAAAGCAGGATTTGATTATATGGAGATATCTATTGATGAATCGGATGAAAGGCTTGCGAGGCTTAACTGGACAGACGAAGAGATAGAAACATTTCGTTCGGTAATGCGGTTTACTGGAATTTCCATTCCAACCATGTGTCTGAGTGGGCATAGAAAATATCCATTCGGTAGTAAGGATCCCAAAATTAGAGCAAGAGCAATAGAAATCATGGATACAGAGTTTGTAGGAACCATTGTGAGAGCAATGCATTATCTGAAAGAGATACCATCTCCATATTTTAAAATTTACCCGGATATGGGGAATTTAAGTAATTTTAGTAAAGATGTTGGTGGGGAATTTGAATTGGGACTTTCTGAAACGGTTGCAATTCATGTAAAAGAAACAAAGCCTGGCATTTTTAAGGAAGTTCCGTTTGGAGAAGGTGAAGTAAGGTTTAAAGAGATTTTCTGGAAGTTAAAAGAATTGAATTATCAGGGAATGTTCCTGATTGAAATGTGGGCAGATAACAGCACATGCCAGTCAATTGAGCAGGCTACGAAAAAAATAGCAGAGGCATATCAGTTTGTTATTGAAAAAATGCAGGAAGCAGGAATGGAAGTCTTGGGGGAGTAAAAAATGGGGCTCAAAATACATAGGGGTATATTTATGAAGAGGAGAATATCCTGATTACAACAAATTACGAAATAAATCAAATTGCAAGATATACATTTTTAGGAGGATTTGTAATGACGGGGATGATTGCACCATCTATTTTGTCAGCAGATTTTAAGTGTCTGGAAAAACAGCTTCGAGGTTTAGAAGATGCAGGTATTAAGAAAATTCATATTGATGTGATGGATGGGGTGTTTGTACCAAACCTTTCCATTGGATTTCCGGTGATCAGCGCTATACGCTCCTGCTCAGATATGGAATTTGATGTACATTTTATGATAGAGAATCCTGAAAGGTTTATTAAGAATGCAGTATTAGCGGGGGCAAATTCCATCACTATCCATCAGGAAGCCTGTAGGCATCTACAGCGAACAATCCAGGAAATAAAAGAAAACCGCTGTCATGCAGGTGTGGCGCTGAATCCGGCAACATCTCTTGAAACTTTGCGATATGTCTTACAGGATGTGGATCAGATATTATTGATGACAGTAAATCCTGGGTTCGGTGGGCAAAAATTTATATCAGGTATGATGCAAAAAATAAGAGAATGTAAGAGATTTTTGCAGGCGGCTGGGTGTAGCGCACTGATTGGAGTGGATGGTGGAATTACAATGGAAAATGCGGCAGAGTGCATCCAATATGGTGCGACTATACTGGTTGCAGGTTCCTCGATATTTCAAGGGAATATACAGGAAAATATAAAACAATTTCAGAAAATTGTAGGATAGGAGGGGCAAAAAGTGTTAGAAGAATTAATAGAGCAGGTTTAAGATGATAAATAAATATTAATCCATAAAATGCCCAAAAGCAGACCGGGATCGTTTTGTTTTTCTAAAGGAGCTGCGCACTAATTGCTTAGTGCGACAGCCCCGTGAATTTACTCTTGGCATTCCGGCGTTTTTTGTTACTCCGGCATCCTGTCCGGGTACATGAGTGCCAGCTCTCCCCGGATTTTTCCCCAGTTCCGGATCGGGACTGTCCATTTTTTTACGCTCTCAAATGTTGCCAAATACAGGGCTTTTTATAATGCCTGCGAACTCGGAAACACGCTCCTCTGGCGGTTTAGGCGGCAGTAGGAGGAATTGAGTGATTCTATTGCATTTGTCGTGTAGAATGCCGTCCTAACGTCTTTGGAAAACTTGAAGATTGGGGATACGGCATCCCAGTTGTCGTGCCAGCGGTTCATCGCGTTCGGGTACTGTCCCTCCCATTTTTCCGTCACGGTTTTCAGATGCTTAGAAGCGCTTTCTTCATCCGGCGCAGTGTAGATTGTCTTCAGGTCTTTTGCAAATGCCTTCAGGTCCTTGTTTGCGACATATTTCAGCGTGTTCCGCACCATGTGGACGATGCGCCTCTGCTGCTTCGTTGACGGGAACGCAGCTGTGATGGCCTCTTTGCTCCCCGTCAGGCCGTCAGAGCAGAGCATCCGTATGTCCTTTATGCCGCGGTTTTTTAAGCTGTTCAGCACGCTCAGCCAGTATTTGCTGCTTTCATTTTCCCCGATCGTTATGGTGAGGACTTCTTTTTTCCCGTCTTCATTGATCCCCAGAACCACATAAGCCGCCAGCTTCCGGATGACTCCGTCGTCCCTGACGGAGAAATGCACGGCGTCTATAAACACGACCGGATAAACCGCTGACAAGGAGCGGTTCTGCCATTCCTCGATCTTCGGCAGCAGCTTGTCGGTGATGTCTGACACCATGCCTTCGCTGACCTCAAAACCGTATGAATGTCATACTCCCGGAGCAGACCTTGGATGACGTTTCTTTTCCCCTCTGTCATTGGTTTTGGTTTGTAAACTTCTTTTTTTCTGTTTGCCATAATTTAAGGCCTCCTATGATTTTTTATTTTATCATAGAAGACCTTTTCAGAATACTTCGATTCAGTTTTTACAGAGTTTTTTTCGTACTCTCGAGGAAGCCGATATTTTCCAAACGTACTCTTTCCACTGCCATTTAAGCCGCATACAATAATTCCCGTTCCCATAAGCCGCGCCCTCAAATACCTGTTTGTACCTTTAACAGAATGCCATAATTACATTCAAATTTTTATCCGTCAAATATATTTAATAATTCGCCTAATGAGCTTATCTCTTTATTTTGTCCATAATTTTTAATATTGCCGCTTCTGTTTATCAGGATTGAATACACGCCTGCATTGATCGCACACATGATATCTTTTTCTTCATCACCGACAAATGCCATTTCTTTAACACCAATCTGCATTTTATCGGATAAAATCTTTAATCCTTCCCCACAGGGTTTCCGGAAGCCGGTATCATTGGAAGTCAACGGATAATCAATATACTTTATAATTTCGCTGATATCCTCCATAGCATATACGTTATCCATACCATATGCGACATCAGATAAAGTTCCTAATAATATTCTCTTTTCAAACAGCCTTTTCAGCGTTTCCCTAACTTCCGGATATACATGGGCATCTCTTTTGAAGTAAGAGTAAAAATGGAACTTAACTTTCTCAATATCCTCCACCGGTATATCCATACCTCTTATGATTTCACCAAAAATCTGGTCAGATGTTATCTCATGCTCTCGTGGATTTATCCTCGTATTATATTTAGTCAACACCTGACTTGCGTATTGATACTGACTATCCAGAAAAGTATATCCACACGCATCAGCGACACTTGCAAATGCAGCTCTATAAAGCTTAGACCAGTTTAAAGGCATCTTATACTCAACCAGTGTCTGTCCAATATCAAACACAATAGCTTTAATCATCATTGAACTCCTCGCTCTGTTTTGTTTTCGATTTATTATTCTGCTGCATTTTCTAAATAAACCGAATGTTATAACTGCTTTAAAAGCAGCATTACTTCGTTACTAAATCCAAACCTTTTCAAGATAATTGCTGACACTACACCAGTACAGTCTTTACCTGCTGTGTAAAAATACATTACTTTGGATTCTGCATTCATAATTGTATGAATTATTTTTTTCCTTTAAGAAAGAATGGTTTCTTAGCAGCCTCTTCATCTGAACGCAAATCTACAATAATGGTTACATCATTATCCAACAGCCAGCGAACTTCCTGCTCAGTCAGATTCTCAGGGCAATCACTCCAGGTGTATTTCATTGTACCTGTAGATAATATGCGTGTGTTTCTTGTCGATGGCAATAAAGAACTCATATGAATATTCTCCACATCTGACAATTTATCTTTTTCTGAACAATAATTATTTTATCACGTAAACCGTTAGATGTCATCCTGTTATGCATAGATCTGTATGGTTTTACACCAATTTCGTACCTACTTATACTTATTTAAAATATCGCAGAGATAAAAATCGCTTGATGGCGACTGTAAGGACAACAAATAGCCTGGCGGATGCTTTGACGCCTTAAAAGGAGCAGAGAAATCTATGTTATTTTGATGTTAGGGCTATCTCGAACTCAGGTTAAAAATTTGTTGGAGGAGGAAGAGAGAGAATTAAAAATGGAATTAGATGATGCAATACCATTTGCCATAATGACGGCAGACGGAACCTTAAACGATTGTAGTATTGGCAAAGACTGTAGCAATTGGATAACAGAATGGATAACCGAGGCAAAAGATATTGCACTTAGAGATAATCCGAATATAAATTATCTGGCTTATACAATAACCTTATGAGTATGGCGCGTATTAATCCCCATTTGCATGGTATGCCGCCTCGCCGTATTTATGTATATGACAGAGGTAGCCAGATTGATTTATTACAGCGCTTGCCGGGGGCGTATATGTGGGTGTCGCCGATTCCATTGGATATGGTAGATTCCTATGGTATGTGTATTCGGAGTTGTTCTTTGTCTACCGCGGTAAACATGGATCTTCTTATCTGGCGCAGAGAGATGATGGAACACTTGGAAATACTGGATTGCGGGGATTTTCTGCGTCGGTATGCTGCCAAGCTGCAAACTGACACTGCTCGGCGGTTGGAGGCTCAGCGCTGAACATTTTACATCATCCGCAAAGCATCTCACAGCAAATGAATGAATCTGCTTCTTCCTACAGCCGAAACAGAAAACGACAGCTATTTGTAAACAGCGCTGTCCGACAATAGAAAATCGAAGGAGGAAGACTTATGGCAATGCAGATTAACGAAAACTATGACCGTTTCCAGACCAATTATGTAGAAAAGGTGAGGGAAAAACAGGCTGCTGATAGGGTCCCCAAAGCAACAGAAGCGGACAGTGCCACAGATATAAAAGAATCGAGGCGTCTGTCTGAGCTCCGGGATGAATATATCGGCAGTGAAAAATCGGGGAAAAAACCTAGCGGGCTTTATCGGGTAGTACAGGATGAGAATGGCAACCGCCAAATCTTTTTTGAGGATCCGCATAAGGCTGACCGTGCGGATGGGAAGGAAGAGCCAAAACCAGAGATATGTGTCGGTGATACCGATAAGGTAGAACAGGAAATCAAAAAACTGAAAGAGAAAAAGCAGCAGTTAGAGCAGAAAATCCAGTCAGCTTCCGGGGATGAAAAGAAAATCCGGGAGCTGGAGAAAAAACTGGCGCAAGTAGAGCAGGAATTAAGCCAGAAAGATAATGATAACTACAGAAGGCAGCATACGGTTTTTTCTTAAAGAAAACGAAATGGAGATTATTTATGCATACAAAAACAATGGTGGGCCTTGCGGGGGCAAGTATGAATATGAAAATGCCATCCGCAAGCGCAAGGAGAAACGTGAAGAACTGGAGAAAAGAATACAGAATAGTATAATGGTGGTGTCGCAATAATATATATTATAAGTTATGATTCGTTCAAAAGGTTTGCATTGCTTCGTAATGTAAACAACATGTACAAAAATTATCTTGGGGCTGTCGCTTTAACTTAGTGCGACAGCCCCCTTTTCTTTTGGCTAGATATTCAGCAGATCAGCAATATCCGAAAAGTTGATAAAAAAATCATCGTAGATATTGGCTTTTACAGAATCGGCAAAAGTATAGTCCCCGGTATCTTCTGATTCAAAATTGTAAACAAGAATACGATTTTTTTCCGGATCGACAATCCAGTATTCCCTAATACCAGCAGTGCGGTATTTAAAGAGTTTCGTGAAATAGTCCATTCGTCTGCTGCCTGGTGATACGATTTCAATTATCCAGTCAGGAGCGCCAAAACATCCTTTGTCGGTGAGTTTTGACTTATCGCAGATAACGGATATATCCGGCTCAACATAGTTTGTATCGTTTTTATCCAAAAATACGGCAAATGGGGCAATGTATGGTCGGCATGAGCCATTGTTTGAACGGATGTATTCCCGGATGATTCCAAAAAGTTCCCCTGTAATGTCCTGATGTTTTCTGGAAGGCGGTGCCATATCGTAAATCTGGCCGTCAATTAGTTCTGCCCTGCTGCCTTCTGGCAAACTGTAGATATCGTCAATGGTATAGAATTTCTTTTGTGCCAATGCTGGCGCCATAATATCCACTTCCTTTCTTGGTTATTGTATTCAGTTATCGTGCATGGCTGGAATTAAGAAGCTGTATAAGTCCATCCTGAAGAACCTGGGAGCAGTTCACCCCCCTTTTCTCTGCCAGTGTTGCCATCCATGCAGGAAGGGAGACGTTTTTGCGGACTGCCTTGGTATCGGTTGCCGCCCGGTATGCGAATGTGTCAATGCGTATGATGGAGCAGGTTGCTTTTTCTGGAATGTTTAACTCATGTTGTGGAGTTGCCTCTGGAATGTCGTTTCCTTCATCCTCTGCCACCACTAGCCATCCGCTGGCGGCATCAGTAATCATTTCAATGGCGTCATCAATGCTGTTCCCGGTGGTGATGCACCCAGGAAGGTCGGGAACACGGCAATAGTATTTGGTGCCGTCTTCGTTTGGTACGAATGTTGCAGTATAGATATATTTCATAGGTCATCCTCCTTTGCTGGTGTCAGGGAGGATTTACCTCCCGCCCTGTTTGATTTCTTTGCGTATGTAGCGGAGATCGTCTTCATCGAAGTGGCC
>CANOFW010000028.1 GCA_947565425.1 uncultured Lachnospiraceae bacterium | reverse complement strand
TTTCCGGGCTTTGGGGGCATTTAAAACACATCAAATTTGTGGGGAAATATATGTTTCAAAGTAAATGGAAGGAGGCAAAGGGATCATATGAAGAAGTAAATACATATCAAAGAATCCCAAATCTTGTTGATACCGAAAGAGTGATTTTATATGAAAGGAGCTAAAGAGCATGAACAAATGGAAACGTCTTCTGAGCGTAGTGCTGACTCTGTCCATGATGTTATCATGGAATGTGCCGGCATATGCTGCGGAAGGAGGTACTGATGCGCATGTTGACTCATGTGCGCCAGGAGAGCATGTTTTTACTGACAAGTTGGTGGAAACAATCAACGAGCCGACTTGTACAGATGAGGGTGTGGGGTTATTTGAGTGTGATGTATGTGGACAGTCCAATATCGCGGACAAAGAGTTCTGGGTGACGATCCCGGCAACAGGACATGATCTGGAACAGGAAACGATTGAACCAACCTGTACATCGAAGGGGCAGATTATCTCTACCTGTAAGAAATGCGACTATACAAATACCGTAGAGTTTGGCGAACTCTCAGAGCATGTATGGGCGACTGAGAAGACAGAGAAATCAGCAGCAACCTGCGAGAGCGACCAGATTATGGCGTTCAAGTGTACAAAGTGTACGGCATTCCAAGAAGGCAGTGAAGAGGAGACGCCTGATACACAGCTTGATCATGATTACAGCGGAGATACCGTTGTGGTTCAGGCGGCTACTTGCATACTGCCAGAGAAGACAGCACAGAAATGTGTCAACGGATGTGAGCAGCCAAATCCGGAGGCAACAGTGGGTTCAGTGGACTCGACAAAGCATAATTATGAAGGCCAGGAATTGGAAGAGAAAAGTCCTGCCACTTGTGGAGCTGCTGCCGTATGGGCTATTAAGTGTAAGGACTGCGGTGAGTTTGATCCTGACACAGAAGAAACCCGCGGCGAGCCGAACAGCGACGCGCACGTAGTAACGGACCAGCCGGAGAAGACAATGGCTGCAACCTGCTTGACGCCAAGTTACAAATATCAGGAATGTAAGAATTGTGGAACGCCTGTGAAAAAGACAGGCAGCGACGGTACGGAGTTAGATCCTGAGAATCATGAGTGGGCAGAGGAAGCAACCGACGTACCGGGAGAAGAAGCAACCTGTCAAAAGGGTAAAGGAACCGCGCATTTCTGTAAGAACCCAGCGCACAGTACCGTACATGATACAGTAGTGTATGACGAGAACAAAAATCCGGAGAACCATACGAATCTGGTAAAAATTCCGGCAGTTCCGGCAACCTGCGCAGGCCCGGGCAAAAGCGAAGGCGAAAAATGTGCGGACTGTAATACGGTTACCCTTGAGCCGCAGGAGGTTTCAGGAACATCTACCTCTCATGTATATCCAGAAGATCCGTATGATGCACAGTACCTTGTCAGCATCGTAAGAGAGCCGGATTGTTCTTCCACGAACGGCTTAGGCAAATACAAGTGTGTAAATTGCGGCAAAACAGGTTACAAAGCAATTTTGTCAGGCCATAAATGGGGAAATGCAACATGGAATCCAGAAGTAAGCTGTACAGAGGACGGCGTGAAGACAGAGAGCTGTACAAGAACAGATAAAGAGGGAAATCCGGCATGTACTGATCCGAAGGAAGACGGAAGCCCGGCGGAGAGAACTACCACCGTACCGGCAAAGGGCCATACGTGGAGCGATACTCCTGATCCGGATAGCAGCATAACACCGAACTGTCATACACTGGGCAAGAATGTTTATAAATGTACAGTAGATGGCTGTAGTGGAACCAAGGAAGAAATTCTTGACATGACAGACCACGACCTGGCAAATGCAACTTATGGCGTCATTGAAGCGAGCTGTACGGGAGCTGCAAGGGTAGGCTGGATTTGCGGTACAGCAGGCTGCGGCGCAGAAGTTACCGGCGAAGGAAAAGACCCGGCAGTAGTGATTCCCGATACAAATGATGATGGATATGCAGATTTTGTAACAGCACAGGTAGCAGCGTTTATTGCAAACAACGGTTATAATGAGACAGATAATGAATCAGAAATTAATGAGTTTGAGCAGGCGCTTACAGCAGCAGAGGCAACCGCTCATAACGGCGTGGCATTTGAGGATGAGACACATCAGAATGTGGCTGCAACCTGTACCACAGAGGGTGTAACTTATAAGAAGTGCCAGGCATGCGGAGAGGTTTACTCTGAGAAAGTAGCAGCGACAGGGCATGATTACAGTAAAAACAGTGACAGCGCTCTCATCTATGAGAAGATAGACGCAACCTGTACGGAAGACGCATCTTACAAAGCTTATTGTAAGAACTGCAAGCAGGAAGTGACATTGAGCGACGAAGAACTCGCAGAAAATAGTATCACGAAGGATACGGCAAGCGGACATGAGTTCCAGCCGCAGGAGGCGGTAGAGGCAACCTGTATCGCGGAAGGACACGGAGAAGGAAATTACTGTGCGAAGTGTGAGACTTGGGAGACTCAGCCGGAGATTTACCCGATTGATACGACAAACGGCCATAAGTGGGAGACGTCAAGCGTATTGACAGAGGCGAACTGTAATCAGGGAGGCCTGGAGAAACAGGTATGCAGCATTTGTAAGAAATCAAAATATGTGCCGGTACCAGTAAAACATAACTGGGGCGAGATGGAACAAACAAAAGCTCCAACTTGTACGGAAAAGGGCACAGGCAAGCGCGAATGCCAGGACTGCCATACCGTTGAGGCTGACGCAGAGATTGAAGCGCTGGGACATGACATAGTAGAAGATACCGAAAACAGCAAGCCGGCTACCTGCGGCGCAGACGGCGTAGACGCTAAGAAATGTAGCCGCTGTGATTATACGGAGAGCGAGCCGATTACAGAGAGGCCAGATCATACGTATGTATTTGACATCAAAGAGGCAGATTGCGGCAATCCGGCAAAAGTAGGAAAATACTGTAGTGTCTGCGGAGACGGCAAAGACAGCTTGCTGACGATTGTACTTACTGAAGGTGCAATGAGCGATGCCGATACAGAAACGTTGACAAACGCATACAAAGCGTTTCTTAACATTGCTGAGGATGGAGAACTTTCTGAAGATCAAGAGACTGCATTTGGTGAGATAATGGCAGAAATTATGGCGCTCACGAATACAGAGGCAAGCGGAGAGCATACCTATGAAGTTGACGCTGAACAGTCTACGGCTAAGACATGTACTGAGGATGGAGCAGAAGTTTCCGTATGTTCTACTTGCGGAGACGTTAAAACGGTAATAATACCGAAAGGTCATGAACTGGAAGACAAATTCACAGAGGCAGACTGCGAGAATCCAGCAACAGTACAGGAAGTATGTACGGTAAAGGGCTGTGATTATGCGGGAGAAGTAATCGAGCTTGCAGATGATTATCCAGCGCTTGATCATGATTGGCAACTGACAGAAAGTTTCCGTCCGGCAACTTGTACGGAGACAGGTCTTGGAACATTTACTTGTAGTAGATGTGACAAGAAAAAATACGAGGCAATCCCGACAGAACTCGGACATAAATATGACGCAGGCGTTATCACAACGGAAGTAACCTGTACGACAGACGGCGTAAAGACTTACACATGTTCCGTATGTGAAGAGACTGTAGCAGGTCATACTAAGACAGAGATTATAGAACATCAAGGCCATAAGTTTGGCGAGTTAGATATTGTTCCTGCCGATTGTACACATAATACAACAGTAGGAAAACAGTGTTCCGTATGTAAAGAATTTGACGAAGGTTACCAGGAAGTTACCACCTTAAACAGCGCTGAGATTCTCAACGAGATGATCGAAGCGAACGGATGGGGCGACGGCAGCCATGATACGGAAATCGCTGCGTTGGCAGCAAAACTCGAAAATCCGCAGGCAAAAGGCCATGAGTGGACAAATGCAGAGCATGCAGACGGCAATGTAGAAGTTAAAGCTGCAACTTGTACAGAAAATGGTACCAAGACATGGCATTGTCTTAGAACCGGATGCGATGGCACGAAAGAAGAAACTATTGAAGCTACAGGACATAATCTTACAGTTACACAGGTAGCGTCCACCTGCTTTAAAGATGGTTATATCCATGAAGAGTGTGCAAACTGTGACTATGATGAAGAAACAGCTTTACCGGAAGAGGCGCAAGATCCGGCACACCATGTATACGGCGAAGGCGTCAAACTTACGGTAACAGGCGTGGAAGCAACCACACCGGAACTCTTAAAAGATATCTGTGAGAACGGCGGAACTCTGGTAGAAACCTGTACGCGTTGTACAGAGGAAGAAGCAGCGGCAGCCGGAGATACACAGCGTGTAAAGAGAACTGCGATTGCAGCAGGCCATGATTATAAAACAAAGTTAATCAGAGATGAAGCAGGCAAATTGAAAGTATCCTTTAACGAATGTACTCGCTGCGGTAATACGGAATTGATCTATGTTGCTCCGCATTATGGATATTGTCCGGAACACGGATTAATCTCCAACGAATCCGCAGAAGCCGATGCATTAATCGAAGAAGGTAAGGAAGCAAGTTGTACCGAAAAAGGTTATACCGAAAAAATTACTTGTTTGAAAGACCATACGCTTGCAGACGGATCAACAGGTCCTAAGGTAGTTCGCGAGAAAGAAGATATCGAGATGCTGCCTCATAAGTTTGGAACGTATGAAGTATTAAAGGCAGAAACATGCGCAACAGACGGACAGAAGCAGGCAGTATGTGCAGTATGTAGCAATAGGTATGGCGAGATAGAAACTATCCCATCAACCGGAGAGCATAATTATCAGCCGAAGTATACTCCGGCAAACTGTACCAATCCGGAAATTCTTGAGTTCATCTGTGAAGGCTGCGGCGGAGCAGATCCAGATCAAACTCCTGTTATCGGAGAAGATGCAAAACCGGACGCTCATGTAATTGAGGACAATGCATGTAAGTTCTGCCACAAGACAGTGGAAGAACTTGGCTGGCATAAGTGCGAGACACATGGCTGGGCAGCAGGAAAACAAGTAGCAAAAGTAGAAGCAACTTGTACAACAGCAGGCCACGAGGCAGGACTTGTATGTCCGACGGAAGGATGCAACACCGTATTCGATGGAATGCAAGAAATTGCTATCAACGCGGATGCACATCATTTTGTAGAAGGTACCTGCGAGTACTGTAACAAGACAGCCGAAGAACTTGGCTTCAAAGAGTGTGCAACACATGGCTGGGTAAAAGCGAAATCTGTAGAGAAAGTAGAAGCAACGTGTACAACACCAGGTCATCAGGCAGGACTTGTATGTCCTGAAGAGGGATGCGACAATGTATTAGGTGGAATGGAAGAAATTGCCATTGATCCGGATGCACATAACCTTGTAGAAGGCACCTGTGAGTACTGTAATAAGACAGCCGAAGAACTTGGCTTCAAAGAATGTACGACACATGGCTGGGTAAAAGCAGAATCTGTAGCAAAAGTAGAAGCAACCTGTACAACAGCAGGCCGTGAGGCAGGATTAGTATGTCCGACGGAAGGATGCGACACCGTATTCGATGGAATGGAAGAAATTGCCATTAACCCGGATGCTCATAGTATTGTAGATGGAGCATGTGAGTACTGCCACAAGACATTAGAGGAGATTGGACTGTTCACTTGCCCGGTACATGGTGAAGTTATTGGAAAATCTGTAGAGAAAGTAGATGCAACTTGTACGGAAGCCGGTCATGAAGCTGGAAAAGTATGTCCGGAAGAAGGATGTACAGAAGTCTTGCGGGGATGTGAGGTAATTGAAGCCAAAGGTCATACAGAAGTAACGTTAGAAGGAAAAGAAGCAACCTGTACGGAGGACGGCTTGACGGCTGGTGTGAAATGTTCTGTTTGTGAGACAATTCTTACGGAACAGGAAGTAATTCCTGCAACTGGCCATACGCCTGGCGAGTACCGCACTGTAACAGAGTCAACTTGTGAAACGGCAGGAAGCGAGATCCAGACATGTGCCGTATGTGGTGAGGATATCGAAGGCACAGACAGAGAGCTTGAATTAGCTGCGCACACACCGGGCGCGTACCGCACCGTGAAAGCTTCCACCTGTATGACAGAGGGAAGCGAAATCCAGACATGTTCCGTATGTGAAAAGGATATTGAAGGTACGGACAGAGCGCTTGAGCTTGACGCAGATAATCATGAAGACCTTGTTACCGTTCCTGGAAAGCCGGCAACTTGTACGGAAACCGGTTTGTCAGACGGTGAGAAGTGCGAGGCTTGCGGCGTTGTTGTCACAGAGCAGACGGAGATTGAAGCGCTTGGCCATAAGTTCGACGAGAACGGCGTATGTACTGAGTGTGGTAAGAAGACTGCATCTGCAAGTACTGTAGGAAGCGGAAGCATAATAGACGGAAATAAGAAGATCACGCTTTCTACCTATGTAGATGTGGAAGATAAAGACGCAGAGATTATTGAGACTGGTATGCTTTACATCAATGCAGCAGGTTATGACCCGGCAAATGTAGAGGCAGACTTGTCCGTAGAGCTGAATGAAGAGGGCAGCTTTACTGCCAGCGGAAACCTTCGTAACCGTAAGTTTACCAAGGAAATGGCTGAGGCAGAAGGCAAGACCATGCGTGATTATTTAGGAATGACCATGACGTTGAATCTTGGAAGCGCAGAATCAACTGTAAATGATGAGAGAATGGTTTATGCAAGAGGATACGTTATCACGTTGAAAGATGGTGTATACACTATCACATATTCAAGCAACATTATCAGTGGAAATTATGCAAATGGTTTCAACTAAGAGGTTCAACGGAAAGGTGAATGTATAATTATGAGTAAAAAATTTCTGACTTTTTTCCTATGTGTAATTCTTGGAGTTTCGCTTGTTTCTTGCAATAGCGTTAAAAAGCAGGACACGGCGGATGAAAATGTGCAGCAAGGCACAGCCGGAGACGGTGGGAAGGAAGATAGCAGCAAGGAACCGCTACTCGGGCCGGATGCTACCGATGAGGACTTACTGGAAGCAATAGATGATGACATCAATGTGGTGACAGAGGAAAATTTCAGCAAGACTGTCGCAGAAATAAAAGAAAATACGGGCGACTACTCCGGGCAGCTCTTCCAAATGGAAGGCTACTATATCGAGGAGGATGGGAACTCGTATCTCACCAACACTCTTACAGAAGATAAAAAAATGGAGAGCAGCCTGCCCCTTGTGTATGTGGCTCAGAAGCCGGAATCAGGCGCCCACGTCCGGGTAACCGGAGTGGTGAACGTGGATGATTTCGCAGGAAGCCAAGCGGCTGTTCTTCAAGCAGTAGTAGTAGAACCTCTGGACTGACAGAGTAAGACAAAGAAATAAAGTACGATAGAAAGTTGGATCCACTTGAATCGTAAAAGCGGGCAGCGGCATGAATGATATGCCGCTGCCTGTTTGTGTATAAATGATTCTACAGCAAAAAGAAAATTAAGAATGATTATGATGCTCTTGCTTTGCTGTTTTATGCCGTAGCGATTATCACGGTCATGGATATGGCTTGTCTAATATCCGCAGGGTGGCAAGGAAATATGCGGGAGACATAGAGGTTGAGCGAAAAGAGGGAGAGTTCCGGCTCTGTGTGATGTTGATGATGGGATAGGCGGCTGCGGCAGAGAAAAATAAGCTGGGATAAACATTCGCAGGAGCTTTACACTTTTTAATAAATTCGTTATAATGATATTGCCAAAATTAATTCAAGCTATATGATGAAAGTAGGTGAAACTATGCCAAGTGATAAAGAAATGATTAATAACTTAATTGATAATTATACCAGCCTACAGCGTATCAAGAAATCAGATGATATTGAAAAAGAAATTGATTATCAAATAAAAGTATTGAAAGCAAAGCTTGAATCGTTCGGTATTGTAACAACAGATTTAGATTTGTAATAACCGCGGAACAACTTACAACAAAAAGTGTTAAGTCTAAGGAATAATCAACGGCTTAACGCTTTTTTATTTCTTTTTTATAAGATTTAAATAGGAACAAACATTAATAAAATTCTCTTTCTATCCGATATACATGGAAAGAGCAGCAGAAGGAGAATGCAAAATGGATAAGGAGACTTCACCAAGCCAAAGCGAATGGCTGGTAATGGAAGTGTTGTGGGCAAGCGACACCTCACTGACGGCCAGAGAGGTGATTGCAAAAATGAAAGATAATGCCGACATGTCGCCGCGCATGGTGCGTGTCCTGTTAAATCGTTTATGGCAGAAGGGCGTCTTGAGCTACACCGTAGATGCGCATGATTCCCGGGTATATCATTATTCCGTTGTCAAATCAAAAGAGGAATGCCAGCGGGAGAAGAGCCAGAAGTTTGTGGACAGCTATTTTGCAGGCAGCCGCAAAAATGCCATGGCTGCTTTATTACAGAGTGCAAAACTGACCGAAGAGCAGTTCCGGGAGCTTGAGGATATGTTAGAGCAGTGTAAGGATAAGGGCAAGGCATGATGGCACAGGAGTTTATCAGTAAGGGTATGCAGCTTTTACAAATTGGCGCAGGCTATTATGGAATGCAGATCATGCGGTGCGCCCTCGTTTCTCTGGGAGTATTCGTGCTTGTCTGGTCTTTGCGCAAGACTTTTTGCAAGAATCATGTGTTCCTCAAAGGCGCGTTGTGGAGCTTGTTTCTTCCCGTCCTGTTTGTGGGCAAGATGAAATTCTTTTATGAGCATATGGTTGGCGTCATGCTGTTTACCTGGCTGCCGCAAACTTTTCTAAATCATATATGGATATACGGACTGTATTTTCTCGGTGTGTTTGTATCTATGGCGCTGTTATTTACAAGAAGAAGAAAACTTCAAAAAATGGTTGCCAACATGGAAAAAAGAACCGTGCGCTCTTCCCTGCATCCCGGCAGCCCCAAGCTATTTCAAGGATGCGCGGCTGTGTACGTTACAAAGACTCCTGTCACACCATTTTCCATAGGATTGTTCAGACCTAAAATTGTCGTGCCACAGGTTATTTTGGAGGAATATGACGAGGAAGAAATACAAATAATACTTCTCCATGAACAGGTGCATATCTGGCGGGGACATTTATGGATTCATTTTTTGTGGGATCTATTGCGTGCATTTTTGTGGGTGAATCCATTGCTTCATCTTGGCACGAAATTTTTGCGCGAGGATATGGAAGAAGTTTGCGACCGGGTGACGATTCAAAGAAGCGGGCGGACGTCATACGCATATGGGCGATTGTTGATAAAGAGTATGAGGTTTTTGCAGGCAGAGAAGGAAGCGTTCAATATGTATGCTGCTTTTATGGGCAACGAGGAATATCAGGATATCCGCCGGAGAATGACGCAAATTGCCAGGTACAAACCTTATAAGCGTATAGCTTTGATGGGTATGCTGTTTGCCGTTTTTTTAGGCGTTGCAGGTATGGTCCTGGGTATAGAAAATGTTTCCTTTGACAGATGTAATGAGAATGACAGCATGTTAGTATATGCGTTTGATGTAGAGAGCAATCAATCGCGGCTGCTTGCGCAGGATGATAACGTAGACAAAGAGGCGTTTCGTACTAATGGCCTGCATAAGATGACTTCTTACGATAAGAGCCTGCATAAGATGATTTCCTACGATGACAGCTACGTTTATGTGAAGCGGGAGGCTTTTGAAGATTTCTTGCATAAGAAGAATGCTTTTGGAGAGATTTTTATTGTCTTTGGCGGGTTTTATAAACTGCCCGGTTTTGTGGGACGTGGATATTCCTGTTGTTATGAAGCAGGTTCAGAGGAAGAGGTAGTCAGGATTTCTTATGACAGACAGGCGGATGATAACTGGATGCTGACTTTGATAAAGATGATGTAAAGAGCAATTACAGGACGATTATTTGGCTCAACAGATTACCAATCAGAAATGGATTTCAATCATAAATAATATCAAGGAGGATAAGAGTATGGGCATGGAGATTACAAACAATTATATTCACAATACCATACAGGATTTGAAGAAAAGCCATGCGGCAGAAAGCGCACAGAAAGAAGCAGAACAGGCAGCGCAGGAACCTGCAAACAGCGGGGCAAATAAAGCGCATAAATCAGATGTGGCCGTCATTTACACCAATAGCTTACAGAATAGAAAACAAGACCTTGCAGATTACGTACGCGAATTGGCAAAGCTTGCCCCGAGCGTGGATGTGAAGGCCGGTTCTACGTTTTCTTCCGCCAGAAGCGGTAAAACGCTGACGCTTAGTTACAGCATTTTGAATAAAATGCGCAACGATCCGCAGACGGAAAAAGACATGAAGGATATGATAAAGGGCGTGGAATTTATCACCAAATTTATGGACGGAATTTACAAAGCCAGCGGCAAGACGCTTGTGTACCAGAACAGTTTTATCGACCGGGATGGCAAGTATCGTTGTTGTTCCCGTGTGGTAGATAAAAGAAGCCTTACCATGAGCAGCAAACTTCGGCAGGCGCGCAAGAAAAATGCAAAGAAACTGATTGACAAGTCCCGGCAAAATGCGCAGAAAAAGAGAAAAGAATTACAGAAGAAATCAGCGCTCAAGAGAACGGGGACGAGGAGGGTGGATATAAAATTGTGATGGGTACGAATTCATAGTCGCTGTGGCAGGCGGATGGTGAAAGCGTTGCATCATGGTCGCTGCGGCAGGCGGATGGTGAAAGTACTGCCTCCGCCCGTTGTGTCGCTGACGGAAATGCTGCCGCCATGCGTATGGCAGATTTCCCTGGCGATGGAGAGGCCGAGGCCGAAATGATTCTTTTGGCTGCGGGAGGAATCCGCCTGATAGAAGCGGTCAAATATTTTTTCCTTATCGGCGTCAGAAATGCCGATTCCAGTATCAATGACTTGCATATAACATTTCCGGTGCGAGCTGTAAATGTGTAAGGTGATCGTATGCCCAGGCGGAGTGTAAGTCAGGGCATTATCCACAAGGATCGTTATCGCCTGCGCAATCCGCTGCTCGTCGCAGAGGCAGTCGTAGCTGCCATTTTCGGCTATCGACAAAGAAAGAGACACATTTTTATTTTGCGCTTCGTCGATGTATTTCTCATAGACGAATGTAAGCAAACTGGCAAGATTGACAGGCACGAAATGAAAACGGAACGCGGCGTTTTCTGCTTTGGCGAGATAGAGAAGGTCCTGGATCAGCCGTTCCATTCCTGATATTTCACGTTCTATCAGTACAAAAATGCGCGCGTTTTTTTCTGTGCCGCATCTCGTTTTCAGCATAGAGAGACCGGTTTTTACAGTGGCTAAGGGAGAGCGCAGCTCATGTGAGGCAAAGGCTATGAAACGCCTTTGCTTTTCATCGTTTTGGACGACAGGTTTTAGCGCATGGGACGTAAAAATGCGCGCGAACAAGAATAAAAGCACGATAGAAAACAGCCAGATAGCAGCAAACAAGAGGCGTTGCCTCTTAACGTTATAGTAAAAGTTTTGCAGATTGTAACAAAATAGATAACGAATCTGTTGCTCATCTTTTTGTAAGTCTGCCTGCATGACAAGGAATTTTTGTCCTTCACTGGCGTATGCAAAATACTGCTGTACTGTGTCCGGTGTGTTCGCCTGTGCAGTCTGAGCAAAATGTTTATTTCCGCGGGTTATTTGTTGATTCAAATAGTCTTGTATCATGCGGATAAAAGCGCGGTCTTTTTTGGAAAGGATTAAGTCGGAGAGGGTGGCGGGCGCGTCGTTTACTTCAATGTAGAGGAGATGTTTGCCGTCCTCCATTTGTTGGCGATACCAGTTCATATCTATGTTTCCGGATAAATATAAGTCGGAGGAGATCGTAGTTGTCTTGAGGAAAAATAATGCCTGTTCCTGTCCATACATATTTCGCTCGGAAACATGCAGGCAGCATAAGATAATGACGAGTACAATCAGAGTTGTCGTCAGACAGCAAATGAAAGAAAGTTTGTTTTGCACTTTCTGAAACATAAGGTTCTCCATTCATCAGGCGGCAGTAAGTATTTATAATCTCCCTGCTAGCCTTATTTCAGCGTCAAGCAATAGCCCTGGCGGTGTACCGTTACAATGTGTACGTTTGTATCTAAGCCGTTTAATTTCTTGCGGATTAAGTAAATGTAGTTGTCCAGGTTTCCGTCTTCTATTTCCGTATGCGGCCCCCAGACATTGCCAATAATTTGCCGGCGTGAGAGGACCTGGTTCGGATTGCGCAGCAAATAAGAGAGAAGTTCGGCTTCTTTTTTGGGCAGCAGAACCGTGTTGTCCTTATGGATTATTTTAGATTCATTTTCTGCAAAACGAATGTCGCCGAAGGCAAGGGAAAAGGGGGCGGGACGATTTAGCGTCCTGCGCATAACACTGCGGATGCGCGCCAGAAGTTCGCCAATTTCAAAAGGCTTTACCAGGTAATCATCAGCGCCCAGGTCTAAGCCGTTGATTTTTTCTGCTGCGTCGCCGATGGCGGTGATGAATATCACAGGTGTGTCTACCTTACTGCGGCGTATACGCTTTAATAGTTTTTCTCCCGGCAATCCGGGCAGCATACGGTCTAACAAGATAAGATCATGTAGGTTTTGCAGCGCCAAGGTCAGCCCTTCCACACCATCGGGGCAGAGGTCGACGGCAAAGCCCTCTTCCTCCAATCCGTAGACGAGGAGTTCCGCCAGGCTGGAGTCGTCTTCGATAAGCAAAATTCTCATAATCAGCCTCCCAGGTTTTCTTCTTTTTAGTATAACAAAAAAGTTCTCTAAAAGTCCTCTATTTTCAATTGTAATTTTGTTTTTCCCTTGTATCATGTTTCTGGATGAATTACACTCAGACAATCCTAACATCTTAGAGAACTTTTAGAGGACTTTACAATTTATCCTGTGATATGATGGGAAACATACATAAGAAGGAGGAAGAGCATTATGAAAAAGAGGTGTTCATCTGCGCTGTTGTTGCTGCTGAGTGTTATAGTTGTTTTTACCACAGCCTGTTCCTCTGCGGGTGGCAGCGGCCAGGAAAAAGATTTGAAGGGGCAGGAGTTAGCCAGTGAGACAGAGCGCAAGGTTGCTAAGGGCAGATACCGGGAAGAAAAAGTAGACTTGCCGTTTTCTGTACAGCATATTTTTGATGTGCAATGCAAAGAGGATGGCAATGTACGCATACTATTTGAAAATGAGCCAGGCAGTTTCTACTATTGGCAGAGCGGGGACGGCGGTAGTTCCTGGGAACAAAAGGAACTGGCGACAGAATGGCTTCCGCAAGGTTACCGGGTGGTGAGCGCAAGTTTTGGTGAAGAGGATATTGTCTTATCCGCCGGGAAAATGTCTGAGGATCCTTTGGACGAAAAACATGCCGTCGGGGAGTATGCATATTTTCTGATGGAACATATACAAGGCGACGCCAAGGTGCACGCGTTGCAGTTGCCGCTGCCTGAGCCGCAGGAAGAAAATTTACAGTCTGGCTATGGACTGGAACAGATTTTGCTTTCTGCTGAGGGCAAAATTTATGGCATGTTTATATCAGGAGAGGAGGAAAATAGCAGATATGAAGTTATTTGCTTCGCGCCCGGTGAGCGCGAGGTATTGTGGCAGCAGAAGACAAATACAGCGAAGATTGCTTTATATGGGGATAAAATTTATCTGAGCGAGTATGACGGGGTAATTCAGGTGTTAGATGCAGGAAGCGGGGACAAGCTGGAGGAATTAGCGATTCCTTTAGAAGCAAATTTTCTAAATAGTATGGACGTCAATACCCGGGAGGAGAAAATTTTTTATAGTAACAAAACTGGCATTTATGGCACGGATGATCATAATACGTTGACGGAGCTTTTGGTGGACGGGAAACGGAGCCGCTTTTCAGATATAAGTTATGATATAAAGCGTCTTTGCAGTGTAGAGGGAGATGTGTTCCTTTTGTTTGTACAAAGTGTAGCTGGCGCTGGCATGGAGTTATTGCGGTATGAATTTGACGCAGAAATGCCGGCACGACCAGAGCATGAATTAGTCGTCTATTCTCTAAAGAATAATTACGTTTTAGAGAAGATGATTTCTGATTTTCAGTCGAGCCATCCTGAGGTACAGATGATACATGAAGTGGGCATGGAGGAGGCAGCGGTCAAAGAAGAGGCGGACGCTATCGGCATTCTCAATACAGAGATGATGGCGGGAACAGGCCCGGATGTCCTTCTATTGAACGGGCTGCCCTGGGAGTCTTATGCGCAAAAGGGAATGCTCAAGGATTTACACAGTGATTTAGCTTCTTATGTCAGTGGAGAAGAAGGGTTTGCCAATCTTTTTCAGGCGTATCAGACGGACGGCGCGCAGTATGCAGCGCCCGTCTCCTTTAAGATTCCGGTAGTGGTTGGAGCGAAAGAAAAGGTATCGCAGATCCAGTCGCCGGCGGATTTGTTATCGGCGGCCGAGAAGACGGAAGATATGCCGGCATTTTTCCGGCAGGACAAAGGATTACTGCGCTATATGTTCAGCATTTATTGGCGGGACATCCAAAAGGAGGACGAGACAGTTTCCAAGGAGGGCTTGAGAGAACTTTTAGAAACTGTGGGCAAGATTAATAACAGATTGAAAGAAACGGAAAACGAGATATCTTTGTTTTTTCAGGAGGATGAGCCAAAGAAAAGCGACGACGTTTTTGCCAATGATACTTTTTTGGACGCGTCAAATATAACGTATGGAAATGTGGCGATGGATTTAGGGTATCTGAGTTCCATTCATGATTTTTGGGATATTGTTCATCGGGGGTTTTCGTATCAGGCGACGGCGAAGGGAGTGTTCAGCGCGCTCATTGCCGGAATCAACTGTGAATCGCAGCAAGAAGAGCTTGCCAGGGAATTTCTTTCTTTTATGCTCGGCGAGGAAGAGCAGAAAATATTTATCGACGGCATGTATGCCGTGATTATGGGACTTCCGGTCAATAAAGACGCTTTTGCCCAAACGCCGTCCGTGCTGGCAAAGGGAATACCGCAAGAGGACGAAAATGGTTCTGAGAATTCAGAGGAAAATGATCAGTGGATGGAACCGCAAAGGTTCACGCAGCTTTTGGACGATGCAGGGAATCTGACAATACCTGCCATGGAAAATACGATTGTCATGGATGCCATACAAAAAGGGGCGGAAGGATATTTGATGGGTGAAGAAAGTCTTGAAGCGGCAGTAGAGGAAATCTATAAAGCTTTGGAGTTGTATATGTATGAAAAAAGGTATTCGTAATTGGCGGGAGTTTGTGTTTCTGACGCCAAGTCTGGCTGGGGTGTCTGTCCTTGTGTTTCTGCCGTTTGCAGATGTAGTGAGGCGGTCTTTTATGAATGCCGCCGGCAGAAAATTTACATGGTCCGCGAATTATCAGGCGGTAGTGCGAAATCCTGCCTTTCGCCTGGCGCTGGGAAATACGGGGCGTTTTCTTCTGGTGTGCGTGCCGTTGCTGCTTGTTATGTCTTTGTTATTGGCAAACATCATTCATTTTTGCAGCAGCGGCGCAAAACGCCAGTGGAAATTTCTTCGTAACAGTTGCCTGTTGCCGCTGGCGCTGCCGGTCGTCTCCCTGATGTTTGTCTGGCAAATGGTCTTTCATAAGAATGGCCTCATCAATACCTATCTGAATCTTTCGCAGGATTGGTTGAATTCGTCCTATACATTTTGGGTCTTTGTCGCCACATTCCTGTGGAAGAATATGGGATATTACGTTGTCCTGTGGCTGGCCGGACTGGAGGCGATACCGGGGGAACTCTATGAGGCTGCCGTGGTTGATGGGGCGGGAGTTTTTGCAAGGTTTCGTTATGTTACGCTTCCAGGGCTGCGGCAGATGACTTCAGCGGCGTTTGTATTGGCGGTGACAGCAACGCTGAAATCGTACCGGGAGAGTTACTTGTTAGCGGGCGAGTACCCGGATAGGAGTATCTATATGATTCAGCACTTATTCCACAATTGGTTCCGGGATATGTCGGTAGAAAAGATGTCGGCGGGCGCGGTAATTGTGGTCTGTATCTTTGCGGTGATGGTTTGGCCATTTCGGAAAAAGTGACATTGAATCATGAATAAAAAAAGGGAGGAAGGAATCTTGAACGATTTTATTATCAAGCGAAAAGCGGCAATTTTTAGCCGTTTTATTGCCAAAAAAGCAGCGATTCTTTTCATCAGTTTAGTTTGTGTTTTTTCATGCATTCCGGTTTTAATTTTGGCGGTAGGTTCTGTTACCGGCAATTATGAATTATCCGTTTATTTGGAAGGCGTGCTGCGCGGGCAGGGGAAGACGTATTTGCTGTTGTTACCGGCGTTTCCAACTTTTCAGGGATTTATCGAGACGTTGTTTTATGAGCCGGAGTTTTACGTGGTGTTTTGGAATTCTGTAAAACTGACGGCTTTTATTGTCGCCGGGCAGATGTTTGTCGCTGTGCCGGCGGCATGGGGGTTTTCCAGATGCCATGGCAGGCTTGCAAGCCTGCTCTTTTATGTCTATACAATATTGATGCTGTTGCCATTTCAGGTGACAATGTTGTCAAATTATCTTGTCATTGATGCTATAGGAATCAAAGATACACATGCGGCGGTTATATTGCCAGCAGTATTTTCTACATTTCCGGTATTTCTTATTTACCGCAGCTTCCTGGGCGTGCCGGAGGAAGTTTATGAGGCGTTTTCTCTCGAGAGCAGCAGCCGGCTGCGTATGTTTTATCATGTGGGCGTCCCTCTTGCTATGCCGGGGATTAAGGCGGCTGCGCTGCTGGGGGTAATCGAGTACTGGAATATGGTGGAACAGCCGCTGCTTTTTTTGAAAACTCTGGCTCTCTGGCCGTTTTCTCTTTATATACCCGGAATCAGTTATGACAATATTTCATACATATTTGTCTGCTCACTGATTGTTATGCTTCCCATGGTCTTGCTTATTTTTGGCGGAAAAGAGGCGGTCAGTGAAGGCATAGGCGCAATGGCGGTGAAAAAATAGCGAGGTGTCAAAGATGCGAAGGAAAGAGGAAATCAGGCGAATTGCCTGCAAATGGGGAAGCCATGCCGTTGTGATATTTCTGTCTGTGATGGCGGTTCTGACATTGTTGTCAAGGGTTG
Organism: uncultured Lachnospiraceae bacterium; assembly: GCA_947565425.1. Taxonomy (GTDB): domain Bacteria; phylum Bacillota; class Clostridia; order Lachnospirales; family Lachnospiraceae; genus Petralouisia. Next base: position 23,460 of record CANOFW010000028.1, on the reverse strand, counting down.
TGGATTCTTATGTAATTCCGCAGGCGACGGTCTGTACCTTGGAGGAAATGCGATTATCCTATGAGTGGAAAGTGGAAGGGCGCGTGAGGACAAAGGGCAGACGCGCCCTGTATTGTCAGGAGAATTTGCGCATAGAAAATGTCTGGGTACAGGAAAATGATATTGTGCAAAAAGGAGATTTATTGTTTACGCTTGACAGGAAAGATTTACAGACAAAGATTGCCCGGATGGAGGAGGAAATTCATAAATATGATTTGCAGATTGCAGACATGGAACATGCTTCCCAAATGCAGGCGGATCCGCAAAGTTTCCATGCGGACCAGGCAGCGGAGGGCGATAGTAATATCCCCATTGTCACGCCAGACCAGGCGAATGTGGCTAAGGAAGAGAATTTTGATATGATAAGTTCCAGTGTGGGAGCAGAAAATAGTAATGCGGCGGATATACAGCGATTGGAGAAGAAGCAGGCGCAGGAATCTTTGCAGCAGCTTTATCTACTGCGTGAAGCAAAAGGGCAGGTTTGTGCGCAATTTGCCGGAGGTATATTTACATGCGCGATCTCCACGGGCAGTCTGACATCAGCGGAGCCAGTGTTGATAGTTGAAGATTTCAGACAGCCGTTCCAATTTGAAGGGATTGTCGGTGGAAATGGATATTCCTATGCAGGGGCCGACGTCGCGGGAGAAGAGGATAGTCTTGCTATGAATGAAAGTGGGGCAGGTGGAAGTCTATCTCTGGCGGGGGCTGGGAGCCCTAATCTTAACATGAGAGGCAATCAGGACTTTCTAGTGGAAGAGGGGTTAGAGGGAACTTTGGAGATGGGGGATGGCGACGTTGTTGTGGAGGGAGTGAAAATCAGCAAGGTTGCAGAGGGGGAAGAGGGAACATACCGGGTAACGGCAGAGCTTGCGGATGATTCTATTTCTCGGACCGGAAATGCAGTCTTGCGTTTTACAAAAGAGAGCAGACGATACCGCAAATGTGTTCCCCGATTTGCGGTACACGAAGAGCGTTCCGGCTATTATGTGATGGTAGTGAAGGAGGAAAAGACGGTTCTCGGCATAAAGCCTGTCGCCCAATATGTGCCGGTGACGCTGATTGAACATAACGACGAGTATGCAGCAGTGGAAGGCAATATCTCGGAGGATGATAAAATTATAGTTGATACCAATAAGGAGATAAAGGAGGGGAAAAGAGTGCGGATTGTCGAGGAGTGGAGCTGAGTAGCCTGCTGTCTGTCGGCGAGAATTGCGCGGACTAACTTGACAATTCTATCCCATTCTGCTACACTTACTTCCAAACCCATCATGGGAGTGGATTTTTCAAGAGAAATCTTTTTTCGCCACACAATCGCTAAGACGCGTTTGTGTGGCGTTCTTTAATTTAAGAAAACGGGAGGATGAGAACATGGAACAAGAATTTATGAAAGAGAGAAAGATATTGCCCCTCGTGTTGTCAATGTCCATGCCGATGGTAATTTCCATGGCGGTCAATTCGCTTTATAATATTGTGGACAGTTATTTCGTGGCGCAGTTGAGTGAGGAGGCAATGACTGCGCTGGCTTTGGTCTATCCGGTCCAGAATATGATTAATGCTGTGGCGATTGGCTTTGCGATTGGCATCAATGCGGTGGTGTCCTTTTATCTGGGCGCGGAGGAGCCAGAGAACGCAGACCGGGCGGCAACGCAGGGGTTTTTGTGGAACCTGGTTCACGGCTTGCTGCTAACGATTGTGTGTATTGCGGTGATGCCGTCATTTTTAGGGATTTTTTCTAAAGATGAAACGGTAGTAGGCATGGCGCTGGCGTATTCCAACCGGGTATTTTTATTTTCAGCGGTGATTACGTCAGGGTTGGTGTTTGAAAAGGTTTTTCAGGCAGTGGGCAAAATGAAAGTGTCGATGTTTTGTATGATATGCGGATTTGTTACGAATATCATTCTTGACCCGCTGATGATTTTTGGCATTGGCTTTTTTCCGAAAATGGGTATAGCGGGGGCGGCATATGCGACGGGGATTGGTCAGGTGATTTCTCTGATGGTATATTTGTTATTTTACATGGTAAAACCGATTCCTGTGAAAATCAAGCGCGTGTATTTAAAACCAGAGAAAGATATGGCGGCAAAGCTGTATGGCATAGGCATTTCGGCGACGCTAAATCTTGCACTGCCATCTCTGTTAATTTCTGCATTGAATGGGATTCTTGCAGGGTTTTCGGAAAAATATGTGCTTGTGCTGGGCGTCTATTATAAATTACAGACGTTTATTTATCTGACGGCAAACGGCATTATCCAGGGAATCCGCCCGTTGATGGGATATAATTATGGCGCCGGGGAGAAAGAGCGTGTCAGGGAAATATTTCACACAACGCTTATGCTGACGGCCGGAGTGATGGCGGTCGGCACGGTTCTGTCATGGCTGATTCCAGAAAATTTGATAGGATTATTTACGTCGAATCCACAGACGATTCAAAGCGGGGTGACGGCATTGCACATTATTAGCCTGGGCTTTATCGTGTCGGCTGTTTCGGTCACATGTTCCGGGGCTCTGGAGGGACTTGGCAAAGGGATTCCGTCGCTGATGATTTCGTTGTTCCGTTATATCATTATCATCATTCCAGCAGCGTTTTTGTTCAGCAAATTGCTGGGAGCGACAGGAACGTGGTATGCCTTTTGTTTCACAGAATTTGTGGCTGCGGGGTTATCGTATTTGATTTATCGGAAACATACGATGATAAAATTGAATGGATGAAATCGAAAAAGTGCCTTGATGGAAGGAACGCCCGAACATCCCCGCCTGGAGCTCAGTTTATCAATGTCGCTGCTGAATGTTTGGAATATCGTACTGTGGCGTATAAGCTGCGGTAGTCTAGGCAAAGCTGTGGATACTTTTCCAGTTTTATGGTAGAATGGATGCCAGTAAATTTATGAGGAGGATAAAAGAATGGTAACATTTTACTATTGCAAAAGATGCGGGAGGATTTGCATAAGTGATGAAAGCTGCAAGAAGTGTGACTGCTGCGGTGCAGCGGCTTATCCGGTTCCGCAGAAATACTGGGATGAAGATGATGTTATTATGCGTGACGAGCAGCAGAAGCTTTTAAGGGAAGAGCTTGTCAAGACCTCCCCGGTATTTGACGAAGACCTTTTCAACCGAAGGGATGACATAATTACATCACAAGTAAACAGGGTTTTCCATGTATACTATCCCAGTACCATTTCTTGTTTTTGAATTCCTTATTTATTCCACAATGCATGGGCAGGGGATAAGGTCTCTGCGGATTCATCGAGCGTCACGTTGTTACGAATCACATCATGTCGCCATATTGACCCTGTTATTTATTCTGTGTATCGCACATTCGGCGTTATAGAGGAATGAAAAGAAGCAACTTATGCATCGACTGGATATTTTTAAAAAGACATCGGCAAATATAGTTGCTGCCAGTGAAATACAGGATTTATATAATTTAGAATGAAAGATGATATTCAATGGATGAGATATACGGAAAGAATACCAAAGCGAAAAGCGGCAAAAAAGTCGCTGATTTTTTGGTATACAGAGACTTAAAAGTAATTCCACTTGACAGCACGATAGCTTTCTCCCATAATGGTAGCAATAGCAAATTTTTGGAGGTGGACAGGATGGTAAAGCATGTTATTTTATGGAAATTAAAGGAAGGGTATTCCAAGAAAGAGATTTGCGAAATCAAGCGTGGCATAAAGGAAGGTTTAGAAGGTCTTAAAGGTCAGATTCCGGGACTGATTGACATTAAAGTTTATACAGAAGGGCTTGCAAGCTCAAATGTGGATGTTATGCTAGAGTCATCTTTTGAAAATGAAGATGCCTTGAAAACATATGCAACGCACCCGGCGCATGTGGCCGTTGCCGATGGAAAGGTGAGGCCGCATACAGCTTTGCGTAGCTGTATGGATTACGAGGTGTAAGGGAGAGATAATCATGAGGTATGTGTGGATGGATGAGTACTTGCTGGGCAAGGCGGGGGTCACGAAGGACTTGAAAGAGGAGTGGAATTGGATTCGCTACCAGATTGGCGGTAAGATGTTCGCTGCGCTCTGTTTGGGCGAGGATGACGAACCTTGTTATATTACATTGAAGCTTGAGCCGTCCGAGGGAGATTTCCTGAGACAGCAGTATGAAGACATTATCCCCGGATATTATATGAATAAAGTGCACTGGAATTCAGTCAAGCCGGATGGAGCAGTGCCGGATGATTTGTTGAAAGATTTGCTGGACAAATCGTATCAATTGGTGCTCGGTGGTTTCAGCAAGAAGAAGCAGCAGGAAATTCTTGAGGGTTAAAGAAACAGCAGAGTTAATCGTATGGAGGAGAATATGGACAAAGCAAACGTTTATTTTACATCGTTTAAAGCGACAGGACAGGAGAATTTGTTGCAGAAATTACATCGCTTGATGAAGACAGCAGGATTTGAAACAATTGATTTTCAGGAGAAATATGCAGCCATCAAGATTCATTTTGGCGAGTATGGCAACTTGGCTTTTTTGCGTCCTAATTATGCGCGGGTGGTTGCCGATTATGTGAAAGAATTAGGTGGAAAGCCTTTCCTGACAGATTGTAATACGCTGTATGTTGGCAGCAGGAAGAATGCGCTCGACCATTTGGAGACCGCATATGTCAACGGGTTTTCACCATACCAGACCGGATGCCATGTCATTATTGGAGATGGGCTCAAAGGTACAGACGAGGCAATTGTGCCCATTGATGGGGAATATGTAAAAGAGGCGAAAATCGGGCAGGCAATTATGGACGCGGATATATTAATTTCGCTGACGCATTTCAAGGGGCATGAGATGGCGGGATTTGGAGGCGCATTGAAGAACCTTGGTATGGGTAGCGGTTCCAGGGCAGGCAAAATGGAACAGCATTGCGATGGAAAGCCCAGCGTAAACCCTGCGGCGTGTGTGGGCTGCGGCGCATGTCAAAAAATTTGTGCGCACGACGCGCCGGAAATTACCGATGGCAAGGCTGTGATTAATCATGACAAATGCGTGGGCTGCGGAAGATGCCTTGCTGTTTGTCCTAAGGATGCGATTGCAGCAGATTTCCATGATTCTATTGCAGTCTTAAATTGTAAGATTGCAGAATACAGTTTAGCTGTTTGCAAAGATCGTCCCTGCTTCCACATTTCATTGATTTGTGACGTTTCGCCGAACTGTGACTGCCATGCAGAAAATGATATTCCGATTATCCCGGATGTGGGCATGTTGGCGTCTTTTGACCCGGTTGCTTTGGATCAGGCATGTGCAGATTTATGCAACCAAATGCCGCCGATTGAGAACAGTGTATTGGACGAGAATATTAAGGAGCGTAAGGAGGACGAAGACCACGATCATTTCCACATGACGCATCCCGACACGGAATGGAAGAGCTGCATTGCTCATGCAGTGAAAATAGGATTGGGATTGAAAGAGTATGAGTTGATTCGGATTTAATGCCGGTTATATTTGTGCCAGATCATAGAATAGCAGCAAGTAAAAATGAAACATTAGGACTGCCGCACCGTGGGAAACTTCGGTGCGGTTTTCGTATCTTCCGAAAAGACTTTTCTACACTAATGTGTGAAAGTATCCCTCTTATCATGATAAAAGCACAAAGTTTTTCAATGGTTGCGCAAATAGTTGCACATAATGACAAGAGAGCGACTGTGAATTTTCACCAAACAAGATGAAATATCTTTGGCGAATATTGATATTGTATATAAATCTTAACACTTTATAATTATTATTAGAAACAATAATGCGCAACGGTGCGCAAAGGATGCTTTAAACCAAATGATATACAATAAGTATATGGGTCAGGAAAGGAAGGGATGAGATGAAAAAGAAATTTATCAGCAAGTTACTAGTGCTGGCAATGTCAGTTTCCATGCTGTCCGGTGTATCTCAGCCGGTGTTCGCAGAGGCAGCAAAAGAAACAGGAGGGGAGAATGCGACCATCAGCGGAACGCTCCTTGCAGCGGATGGGACGGCGTTGGCAGATAAGACGGTTACGCTCAGAGAGCGCAGCGCCCAAGATGCAGATATTCAAAATGATATTTTTTGGCGTGATACAGAGGGAAATATTATTTATTCCCAGGGTGGCGGCATTTTTGAATTTGACGGTACTTATTACTGGTATGGTGTGAAATATGAAGAGGCGCAAAAATATGCGGCAAATCCAGCAGCAGGACCATATTCCACAGACCCATCTCCCAAATTTGTGGGCGTTACCTGTTATTCGTCCAAAGACCTTGTGTCATGGAATTATGAAGGACTTGTCGTAGACAGGGAAGAAGTCAGCGACAGGGAAGAAATGAACAATAAATCGGTTGACTGGGTAGGGCGCCTTGGCGTTGCCTGCGTGGACGGAACGTATGCGCTGTTTGTGCAGCATGAATGCGAAGATCCAGATAATTCTATGGACGGTAATGTTGATAACGATAAATATAGCAAACAGGTGCTTGTGCTGACGTCTGATACTCCGACTGGTAAGTTTACATGGAATCAGCGTATCAATATGCACAGTTATACCGGAGGAACAACCAACACGGGCGACCAGACCGTGTTTACGGATGACGATGGAACTAGCTATCTCGTATATTCGTATGGCTCTGGCAGAGGAAGGATTTTTCTTTCTAAGATTGTTGCGCAGGAAAATGGCAAGATCGGTCTTGCAAAATCGCACAAGATTTATCAGGGGGCAGGGCGCGAAGGCAACTGTATGTTCAAGTATAACAACAAGTATTATGTGTGCGCTTCCGACCTGTATGGATGGAATGCGTCTCACGCCTACTATATGGTATTAGACAGCCTTGAGGACGCTTATCTGGATAGCTTTCAGGCGGTAGGAAGTATGGCGTTGATGGACGGCAGCAGTGAAGATTTCTGTCATGTCACACAGACTGGATTTTTCTACACGGTCAAAGGAAGCGAGCAGGAAACCGTGCTTTTCTGTGGTGATCGCTGGGCAGATTTTGCAGGGAATGGACTGGGATATAACCAATGGTGCCCGTTGTCGTTCAAAGCAGACGGCACACCATTTTTCAATTCGTTAAGTGCTTGGGATTTAGACCTTGCAACTGGAAATTGGACGGTACATGCGGCAAATAATTATGTGAAAAATGGAAGTTTCGATGCAGACCGCGTAGATATGAAGGAGTTGGCAGGTTGGAGTAATACGATTCAGTCTGGAAATGCCCCGGTTAGCAACAATAAAGATAAGGTTACCGGGAAATATGCTTTGAAATTGGGCGATTCTGTAGATTTTGATTGCAAAGTTTCTCAGGTTATTACACAGAATACGGCAACTGCCGATGCGGTGGCATTGCCGGATGGAACCTACGATTTGACGGCAAAGATTAAGAACAGCGGAACTTTCAGTGAGTTAAGCATGTATGCCAAATCAGGAAGTTTGACGAAAAAAGCCATGATTGCCAAGGCGCATTCCGCTTATACGCAAGTGACATTGAAAGATGTCACTGTCACAGGCGGAAGGGCGGAAATTGGATTTATTGCCAAAGGTCAGAAAAACGCCTCTGCGCTTGTAGATGATGTGACATTTGTGCGCTCCTCTGAACAGAGCGCAGATACAGAAAGTATTGCATTGCCAGTAACTTCTGATGTAACAAAGGATGTGACGGTCACTGTGGCGGCAGAAGACGGAACAGTTGCCTATGTCTATGAAGAGAAGTTAAAGAGCGGAACGCAGACGTATACCATATCTCCGGTTAAGGCGGGGACTTATACGGTGACGGTCGCTGTAAATTCTTGTGTGATAGAGGGAGCCACGCAGAAGGTGACGGTAACAGCAGGACAGACTGCACAGGTTCCAGCAGTTACGGTTACAAACCAGGGTGGAAATATCACTGGTAAAATTGTTGACGCAAAAGGCAATGGCATTGCCGGGGTTACGGTTACTTTGACGACGGGAGAACATGTGACGGTTGTTAAAACCGACAAGGATGGAATTTATACAGTTTCCGATATCTTGGCAGGGACTTATACGGTTCAGGCAGAGAAGGAAGGCTACGTTTCTCCCAAGCAGGCGTCGGTAACAGTTGCCGTTGGTGAGACTGCTACGGTAGCGCAACAGACGATGCAGAGCGCAATGGGTACGATTACAGGAACAGTCAAGGATATGTCCGGGTCAGTGGTTGCCAATGCAACAGTAACACTGCGCGGATGCAAGACGAAGGCAAGTGATAAGCGTTATACGGTAAAAACAGGCGCAGATGGAACGTACAGTATACAGGTAATTGAGGACACATATCAGGTTCTGGCGGCAAAAGATGGCGTTGCTGTTCAGAGTGTTTCTGATAAAATTACCGTGGTTAGAGATGAGGCTTATACGGCAGATTTGGTAATCCCACAAGCAGTTGCAGTGCCGAACGGAGATTTTGAGCAGGCATTGAATGCAAGTACGGACTGGACGAATACCGGCTCGGCAGGAAAGCAGACGAATCGAACGCAGGATGTGCTTTCCGGCAAAGGCGGGTACAATATCTGGTCTACAAGTAATTTTACAGTGGAATTGAACCAGACCTTGAGAAATCTTGCAAATGGAACGTATGCCGTGAATGTGAAAGCAGATTCTGAATTTAGCGCCGAGGATGAATTGTATATCTATGCGAAAGACGCCTCCGGAAAGCTGCTTGCCAAAGAGGATATCCCGAGTATCAGCATAAACAGTAAAGGCGAGGTTATCGGCTTGGTGGCAGAAGTCAAGGACGGTACGTTGACCATTGGTATTTCCGGTAATATGACAGGCGGCGCATGGTCTCATGTAGACGATTTCAGTGTTGGCAAGATGAAAGAGGAAACTATAGGTGGCGGTGATGATGAGGATAAGGACAAAGCGGATAAAGAAGCCGCCGCCGTAGTCACGGAATTGATTGATAAGATTGGAGTTGTGACGGCAACGACAGATTGTAAGGCAAAAATTGAAGCTGCGCGGACAGCGTATGATAAGCTGACAGACAAACAGAAAGCCCTGGTGACAAATGTGACTGTGCTGACAGAGGCAGAAGCGAAATATCAGGAATTGTCGAAACCACCGGTAACAGCGGATAAAGTTGATATCAGAAAAGCCAGTGTTGCCGCCATCAAAGCGCAGACCTTTACTGGTAAATTAATTTCTCCGGCGGTAAAAGTAACTTACAACGGCAAGACATTGGTTAAGAATACGGATTATATAGTTACTTATAAAAACAACAAGAACATTGGTACGGCAACGGTGACAATTACCGGTACAGGCAGTTATGAGGGAAGTCTGAGCAGGAACTTTGTTATTACGGTGGTAAAGAACAAAACGTACACCGTCGGAAATTACAAATATAAGATTGCCAATGCCAAGACCAACGGAACGGGAACCGTTACGGTATATGGTGGCAAGAAAACATTAAAGAGCGTGAAAATTGGTGCGACGGTCAAGATTGGCGGCAAGAATTTCAAGATTACGACGGTTGGCAAGAATGCGTTTAAAGGTTATAAGAAACTGACATCCGTTACCATCGGTAAAAACGTGACGAAGATAGAGCCAAGTGCGTTTGAAAAATGTGGCAAGCTGAAGAAAATAAAAATCAGCGGCACATCACTTACGAGAGTTGGCAAGAATGCGATCAAGGGAATTTACAAAAAAGCAACGCTCCAATGCCCGAAAAAGAAAGTGTCAAGCTATAAAAAGCTCTTTAAACCTTCGACCGGTTATAAAAAGACCATGAACATTAAGAAATAATTGAAAAATTGTGAAAACCTTCTGCGCTCCGCCGTCCTAGGTAAAAACTTTCAGTTGACAGACATGATGGCGGGGAGTAGAATAAAACTATAGTTCTTCAGGGCAGGGTGCCCATTTCAGATACAGCGTTTTTACACAAATGGTAGGCGTTTGGATATGAAGTGGAATTCCCGACCGACGGTGATACCCCAACGAGGGCAAGTCCGTGAGCCGTAGGCATGATTTGGTGAGAATCCAAAACCGACAGTACAGTCTGGATGAGAGAAGAAGTCAGCTATCTTTGTGTATGTGCAATTAATAGTATGAACGCCCTGAATCTATTTGGATTCAGGGCTTTTTATGCTGAAGCGTGAAATTGTCCTTCCTATAAGACAAAAATTATTATGCGCATTCGTGGGAAAGGAGCTTATGAAGATGAATTCCACAACGAGAACGACAGAAAAACGAATAGACGTCTGGAAACTGACGATGACAGCCATGTTGTCTGCAATTGCTTTCGTGCTGATGTTTCTGGAATTTTCCGTGCCGATTATGCCGCCTTTTATTAAAATGGATTTGTCTGATTTGCCGGAACTGATTGGCGCGTTTGCCATGGGGCCTGTCAGCGGCGTGGCAATCTGCCTGATTAAGAATCTTCTGCATCTTTTTATGTCCACGACCGGGGGCGTAGGCGAACTCTCCAACTTTATCTTGGGCGCTTGTTTCGTGTTTCCGGCGGGGATGATTTATCGCAAATGGAAGGGAAAAAAGAGTGCAATTCTTGGAGCGTCGCTGGGGTCGGTTCTGATGGCGGCGGTGAGCGTGATTTCCAACTACTATATCGTCTATCCGGTTTATTATAATTTTATGGATAAGGACGCTATTTTGACGGCGTATCAGGCAATTTTTCCGGGCGTTGAAAATATCCTGCAATGCCTGATTGTTTTTAACACGCCGTTTACATTGGTAAAAGGCTTATTCAGTGTCGTGATTACAGTGCTGATTTACAAACATATTTCACCGTTTTTAAAAGGGACAAATAGAGCAAGAAAGGATTAAGCAGATGGGAGAATCTTTGAGTACGCACGAGGATTATATGCGCATGGCGCTTGCCTTGGCGAAACGGGGAGAGGGAAACGTGTCGCCCAATCCCATGGTAGGATGTGTGGTAGTGAAAGATAACAGGGTTGTTGCCGAAGGCTATCATGAAAGGTACGGCGGCTTCCATGCCGAGCGCAACGCGTTGTTGCACTGTCAGGAGGATGTGCAGGGAGCTGAGCTTTATGTTACTTTGGAGCCGTGCTGTCATTACGGGAAGACGCCGCCCTGCACGGAGATTATCTTAGAGAAAAAGATTCAAAAAGTCTATGTCGGCTGTCTGGATTCCAACCCCAAGGTGGCGGGGAAAGGCGTGCAGATTTTGCGGGAGCATGGCGTTCAGGTAGAGACAGGAATTTTGGAAGAAGAATGCCGGAAATTAAATGAAGTGTTTTTCTATTACATGGAGGAAAAAATGCCGTTTGTGGCAATGAAATATGCCATGACCCTGGATGGGAAAATCGCTTGCGAGACAGGGGATTCCAGATGGGTGACCGGTGAGGAGGCGAGAGCATATGTCCAATGTCTGCGCAAGCGTTATCGTGGCATTTTGGCGGGCATTGGTACGGTACTTGCTGATAATCCGCTGCTCAATTGTAGAATGGAGGGTGGCAGGAATCCGCTGCGCATCCTCTGTGATACGCGGCTTAGAATTCCCTTGGACAGCCAGATTGTAGAGACGGCGGGAGAGATTGAGACGGTGATTGCCTGGAATCCGCAGGTGGCAGAAACGAAGTCTCTGAACGAAACTGTGGATTATCTAAAGGGAAAAGGCATAACGCTTCTGCAAATCCCTCTCAAGAAAGGCGGTGTGAATCCTGAGCTGGATTTGCGAAAGCTTTTTCGGGAACTTGGCGCGCGGGGGATTGACAGCGTTCTCCTGGAGGGCGGCGGCACGCTCAATGCTTCTGCACTGCGGGAAAATCTCGTTCAGCGGGTCTACGCATTTGTGGCTCCGAAACTGGTCGCCGGAGCAAACGCCAAATCCCCGGTGGAGGGCGCGGGTATTTCCAGGATGAAGGACGCGCTGGAATTGCAGGATGTTGAGATTTCTTCTTTTGGCAAAGATATCTGCATTACAGGGAGGATTGGAAAGGAGATTTCATGTTTACCGGAATTATAGAAGAGACAGGGACGATCTGTGAAATCAAAAAAGGGGCTGTGTCGGCGCAGGTGAAAATTCGCTGCCGCAAAGTTTTGGAGGGGACGGAAGTTGGAGATAGTATTGCCGTCAACGGAATCTGTCTGACTGTCACTTCCCTGGCAAAAGACGGCTTTACGGCAGATGTGATGGCGGAGACGATGCGTCGCAGCAGTCTGTCGGAACTTACGGTGCCAGGTGTTGTAAACCTGGAACGCGCGATGAGAGCGGACGGTAGATTTGGCGGGCATATCGTTTCCGGTCATATTGACGGATGCGGGCGGGTTACGGATATAAAACAGGAGGAAAATGCAGTCTGGTATACGGTGGCAGCAGAAGCTAACCTGCTTCGCTACCTTGTGGAGAAGGGGTCTGTGGCCTTAGATGGGATCAGCCTCACCATAGCGAATGTCACAGAGCGGGACTTTAAAGTGTCGGTGATTCCGCATACCCGGCAGGAGACGGCGCTTACTGAGAGGAAGAAAGGAAGTATCGTCAATATTGAATGTGATATTGTAGGGAAATATGTGGAGAAACTGCTTGCCCCCGCAAAAGTGCAGGAACCAAAGAGCAGGCTTGACGAGAATTTCCTGATGGAGCATGGGTTTCTCTGATGGGGTGTGCTTCTTTATAGCTATCATTTTGCCGGCGTATGTTGTGGGTGAAGACTGTTTTTGGGAAAGGAGAGAGGGAAAATGAGCAAAAAAATTGATACGGTGGAGCAGGCATTAGCAGATATCCGCCTGGGGAAGATTGTGATGGTGATTGACGACCCTGACAGGGAAAATGAGGGCGATTTTATCTGCGCAGCGCAATTTGCCACCCCGGAAAACATAAATTTTATGGCAACGCATGGTAAGGGGTTGATTTGCATGCCCATGAGTAAGGAGCTTTGTCAGCAGCTTGGTTTAAAGCAAATGGTGGAGCAGAATACAGATAACCATCAGACAGCGTTTACCGTGTCTATAGATGGCATTGACACGGACACTGGAATTTCGGCTTTTGAACGTTCTGAAACGGCATTGCTGGCGGTCAAGGACGGTGCGAAGCCAGAAGATTTCCGCAGGCCGGGGCATATGTTTCCGCTGGAGGCGAGAGAAGGCGGTGTCTTAAAACGTACCGGGCATACGGAGGCGACGGTAGACCTTGCGCTGCTTGCAGGGTTGAAACCATGTGGTCTCTGTTGTGAAATCATGCGGGAAGACGGTACAATGATGCGCACTACCGAATTATTGGAGCTGGCAGAAAAGTTTCAGATGACGGTAATCACTGTGGCAGACCTGGTACGCTACCGTATGGATAGGGACAGCTTAGTGCGCCAGGAAGCGCACGCGAAGATGCCCACGAAATACGGTGAATTTGAAATCTATGGCTATGTCAATAAATTGAATGGCGAGCACCATGTCGCGCTGACGATGGGAGACGTTTCGGACGGACAGCCAGTTCTGTGCAGAGTCCATTCAGAATGTTTAACTGGGGATGTGTTTGGTTCCGGGCGATGCGATTGCGGGGAACAGCTCGAGGCGGCTATGAAAGCAATTGCCGAGGAGGGAAGAGGTATTCTTCTCTATATGCGCCAGGAGGGAAGGGGCATTGGCCTGATTAACAAGCTCAAAGCCTATGAATTACAGGAACAGGGATTTGACACGGTGGAGGCGAACGTCAAATTGGGATTTGCGCCGGATCTTCGGGATTACGGCATTGGCGCGCAGATTCTTCATGATTTGGGCGCGGAGAAACTGCGCCTGCTCACAAATAATCCCAAGAAAATTACGGGCCTGTCCGGTTACGGCATTTCCATTGAGGAACGTGTATCGATTCAAATGCCCGCCAAAAAGACCGATGTTTTTTATTTAAAGACCAAACAGAGTAAAATGCAGCACATGACAAATTATTAAAAAGGAGAATGAAAATGAGAGTATTAGAAGGAAACGTAGTAGCAAGCAATATAAAGGTTGGAATTGTAGCGTCCAGGTTTAATGAGTTTATCGTATCGAAGCTGGTAGGAGGCGCACAGGATGCATTGCTGCGTCATGGCGTCTCAGATGATGACATTACCCTTGCCTGGGTGCCGGGAGCGTTTGAGATTCCCCTGACAGCGCAGAAAATGGCTGAGAGCGGCCAGTATGACGCCGTTATCTGTCTGGGAACCGTGATTAAAGGAGCAACCAGCCATTACGATTATGTGTGCGCCGAGGTCAGCAAGGGTGTGGCTGCTGTAGGATTAAAAACGGAAATTCCTGTAATTTTTGGTGTGGTAACAACAGACAATATTGAACAGGCAATCGAACGTGCAGGAACTAAGGCGGGTAATAAGGGTTACGATGCGGCTTGCACAGCCATTGAAATGGTTAATCTTTTTCAGTCTATCGGAAAGAATTAATTATAATTTTGAACAACGCTGGTAATCTAAGAATAAAGGGGCTGTCGCACTAACGAGTAAAGATATTAGTGCGACAGCCCTTTTTTTACATTTTCTTAACATATATTCATAAACTCTTAATAAAATCATTGCATTTTCTTGTCTCCATGTTATAATGTCCAGGAAAGCGCACACAGCGAAGCATACATGGAGAGAAAATAGGAGAATACAGAAGATGAAGCGGCACATTTGTGTTAAGACGAAGGATGTTACAATAGAAATTAATGTGATAGGAATGTTTGTGTCATTTGCACTTATCATAGGATTAATGTTTTATATTCTTGGGAACAGAGGCGCCGTCAAAAGCAGCCACATGGAAGGTTTTCCGATTGAGGGAGCCGTTCTGACTGAAGAAAATGGCGTGTCTATTGTTTCCTGGGAGGTTGTATCTACATATCGATATATGCAAAGTGTAATGTTCGGAATCAGCAATGCCAAAGAACATGCAGGGGAAGCGGTTACCATTGATTTTGACAATGGGAAGGGATTTTCACAGACATACCAGCATGTAATTGCCGGTGACAGCCAGGAAGAAGTTTTTGGTATGGGACTGACAGAGAAAGCCGGGCGGCGCAATAGATGCCGTGTGACCATTTCCTGCTCGCCGGATGTGGCGACAGATATTTTATATCTGAGTCTTGCCTATCAGAAATTTAATGTTATGATGCTCAGTTTGCTTTTTATTAGTTGCCTGCTGGTGTTTTTTAATCTTGGCATTCGTCTTGAGACGGAGGTGAATTGGTGTTGTCGCCTGAAAACTGGCTATCGGATTTTTGGCGTTCTTGTGATGCCGTTCTTAATGACCTGGATTATGGAATATCTGGGAGGAAGTATTGCCAATTTAAAAAGTCATGTGCTAATTGCCAATATTATCATCTGTACCTGCCTGTATTTGGCAGCGTTTATTGTAACCAATAGGCTGCGTCTTTCTTTGATTCTTCTCAATAGTATGTTATTTATCATAGCAGTTGTAAATCATTTTGTATTGTTATTTCGCAATGCCCCGTTGCTGCCGTTTGATGTGCTGTCTGTGAATACCGCGCTGAAAGTGGTGGGGCAATATAAAATAGAAATCAGCGAAGCGCTAATTTTTTCGGTCTTTGTATTTATGGCTATTTTTAGCACTGCTTGTATCATGCCGTTTAAGATTGAAAAGAAAGCGTTAAGAATAGGTTTTGTGGCGGGCGGTACAGGAGTACTCATCGGCATGTCAGCTTTCTTTTATGGTTTTTTGTACCAGTATTGGGATTTGTGCTATTCTACCTGGAGTCCAATCGAGACTTATCAGGAAGACGGCTACCTTATGTCTACCATGATTTTTGCCAAATATGCTAAATTACAGAGGCCGAAAGGCTATTCTGCAAGAAAAGCAAAAAACATTCTCGCTTCATTTGAAAATACAACGATTGAGGGAACGTGTGACCGCCCGGTAAATCTGATTGTAATTATGAATGAGTCGTGGTCTGCGCTTGATTATGTGAAACCAGTCGAGACCAATATTCCTTATGACAGTTTTTATCAAGGGCTTACGAAAAATACCATCAAAGGCAACCTCTATGTCTCCATTTGTGGAGGTAATACGCCGCAGACGGAATACGAGTTTTTTACCGGGAATTCAGTTTCCGGGCTTCCAAACGGCGCTACAGCGTATGAATTTTTTGTAAAAAACGATACTGAAAGTATCTGCGATATTTTGAAACAGCAGGATTATGGCTGCATGGCGCTTCATCCGTTTGGGGCGGGCTCTTATCACAGGGATAAAGCTTATGACAAGTTTGGATTTGATAAGTTTATAACGCAAAAGGCATTTAAAGGATATGAGGAAATGCGTGGCTATTATTCTGATAAGGCCACGTTTGAAAAAGTGATTGAGTTGTATGAGGCAAAAGAGCCGGGTGAAAACTTGTTTTTATGGGATTTGACAATGCAGAATCATGGCGGTTACGGAGAATGGGAAGGGTTTGAGCAGGATGTTTACTTGACGGAGTATCCCGAATTAACGCAGGCGTCCATTTATCTCACATTGATGAAACATACGGATGAGGCGTTAGAGATGCTTATTTCCTATTTTGAAAAAGTAGAAGAACCAACCATGGTCGTTATGTTTGGAGATCATCAGCCGGCATTGACGGATGGAACATATGATATTTTATACGGTGAAGATGAAAATCAAGTGGGAGATGAGGAAAAGCAAAAGCGGTACATGACGCCGTTTCTCATTTGGAATAACTATGGATTGCCGGAAGAAAACATTGAAAAAATGAGCGCCAACTATCTGTCTTCTTATGTATTTTGGCAGGCAGGATTTCCATTGACGTCCTACCAAAAACAGTTGTTGGATTTGTATCAGTACTATCCGGTTATCAATGTACTAGGCGTTTATGATGCCGCTGGAACGTTCTGGTCTTGGGAAGATATCGAGAGCAGTCCCAATTATGAAAAGCTTCATGATTATCAAATTGTGCAATATTACATGATAAAAAAATAAAAAAACTTGAGATATGCGCCCAAAAAGAGTATAATGTCCGCGTAGGAAAGGAGCGCATAAAATGTCAGCAGAATTTGAAGTAACAATTACGGATAAAGATATGTTCCGTTTTAATATTTATCATGCTTACCATGGATTTCAGGGAATTATCGCAACTCTTGTAGGGCTTTGGGTACTTGTGATGGCAGGGTTGACTTTCAGACAGGTAAGTGTTTGGAATACGATTTTGTATATCGTGTTTGGAATTCTTTTCCTGGTGTATGTGCCAGGAAATCTCTATCTGCGCTCCAAGAAGCAGATATCTTCTTCGGACGTTCTCAAAAATGCGCTGCGCTATCGGATAGACGAGGCGGGCGTACATGTCTCCCAGGGTGAACAGACCGCAGATTTGGAATGGAAGCAAATTTATAAAATGGTCTCCACCAAGAGCCAGATTTTGATTTATAGCAGCCGGGTCAATGCCTATATCATTCCCAAAGAGGCAATCGGCGAGCAGTATCAGGCGATTTTGGGGCTTGCGATCAGTCATTTGGAAGGCTATCGTCTTAAAATGAATCCGTTTCATGTGAAATAGTATGGAGGAAGTATGCAGATGATAGAGACATTCTCGCCGGAGGAGACCTTTCAGCTTGGGCAGAGGCTGGGAGAGCAGGCAAAACCGGGCGAGGTATATACATTAGTCGGCGATTTAGGTGTGGGTAAGACCGTGCTGACTCAGGGAATCGCAAAAGGGCTTTTGATTGAAGAGCCAATTTGTAGTCCGACGTTTACGATTGTACAGGTATATGAAGAGGGGCGTATGCCCTTCTACCATTTTGACGTTTATCGGATCGGCGACATTGAGGAGATGGATGAGATTGGCTATGAGGATTATTTCTATGGCCAGGGGCTTACGATGATTGAGTGGGCGAACTTGATAGAAGAAATTTTACCGGAACACTATTTGGAAATACGCATAGAGAAAGATTTACAAAAAGGCTTTGATTATCGCAGAATTACAATGCAGGAAATCTGAGCGCTAGGCAATAGAGGTGCGTATGTGGCTGTTTTATGCCGGCTTTCCGATAGATGTGCAAGGTTCAGCGGTACAAGGAGGGTGCAGATGAAAATATTAGGGCTTGACAGCTCAGGTCTGGTGGCGAGTGTGGCAGTGGTACAAGAGGGAAATTTACTTGCCGAATATACAGTAAATTACAAGAAGACGCACTCACAGACCTTGCTTCCCATGCTGGATGAAATTGTGAGAATGACAGAATTAGACTTACATGAGATAGATGCTATTGCAGTTGCCGCGGGGCCTGGCTCGTTTACCGGGCTGCGCATTGGTTCTGCAACTGCCAAAGGATTAGGATTTGCGTTGGATAAGCCGTTAATTCATATTCCCACAGTAGATGGGCTTGCCTATAATTTATGGGGCAGCCGTGATTTGGTGTGTCCCTTGATGGATGCTAGGCGGAATCAGACTTATACTGGGCTTTATGAATTTGTGGATGGGAAGATGCGCATTAAAAGGGAGCAATGTGCGGTTGCGATTGATGAAATTATTGATAATGTCAATCGCGAACAACGTCCAACCGTCTTTTTGGGAGATGGTGTGCCCGTTTTTCAAGCGTATATCAGTGAGCATTGTCAGGTGCCGTTTCAGTTTGCACCAGCACATATGAATAAGCAGCGCGCATCAGCGGTGGCGTCCCTGGGATTGCTTTATTTTCAGGAAGGAAAGTACGAGACAGCGGCGGAGCACACACCGGATTATCTACGTCTTTCCCAGGCAGAGCGCGAGCGTTTGGCGCAGCAGAAGTAGTAAAATTATGGTGGTATCGTGGCGCAAAGGGTCAAGCATTTCCATGATAGCAAGGGAGATATTTCATGTCAGAACATCAATTGTATTTGCGGCAAATGCAGAAGACAGATATTCCTGCTGTGGCATTCATAGAGCGGGCAGTGTTTTCACGTCCGTGGACAGAACAGGCATTTTGCGAGGCGATGCAGCAGGATACGTTATTTATAGTAGTACTAAAAGGGAATACGATTGTAGGCTACTGCGGCATGTATTGTTCCTTTGAGGAGGGCGAGATAACGAATGTTGCTGTTGCGCCGGCAGAACAAGGGCAAGGCATTGGGAAAGAGATGATGCAATTTTTTTTGAAGCAGGCAAAGAACAGGGGCATTGACCGAGTAATTTTGGAGGTACGCATCAGCAATCATAATGCCATACACTTATATGAGACCCTGGGCTTTCACAACTGTGGAATACGCAAGAATTTCTATGAATTGCCCAGGGAAGACGGGATGGTAATGTCATTTGCTATCGCGTGATTGGGGCGGCTGCGGGCTTGCAATTTGGCAGTTGAAAACCGCAGGGATGGTTATAATTCCCACTTAAAATCAGGCGGCCTGACAGGTATAATATCCATAAGAGAAATGGCCATTGCCACAAGGGAGGATAACCGTATGAAAACAGAAGAAAAAATTATATGCAATGTCTGTGGAAAAGTAATATCAGAAAGAGGCGTCATTCCAACTGCGGATTATCTGCATGTGGAAAAAGAATGGGGCTACTTTTCCAGGAAAGACGGACAGAAACAGGAATTTGACCTCTGTGAGCCATGCTACGATGCGTGGGTGAAGACTATGCAGGTTCCAGTGACCACACAGGAGGTCATAGAATTAGTCTGAAAGGATTGTTTATGTTAGATGTATGTTTATTAGGAACGGCAGGCATGATGCCGCTTCCTTATCGTTGGCTTACTTCTCTGATGACCCGCTACAATGGTAGCAGCCTTTTGATTGATTGTGGAGAGGGAACACAAATTGCTATTAGGGAAAAGGGCTGGAGCACGAAACCAATTGACATCATATGCTTTACGCATTACCATGCGGATCATATCAGCGGCCTTCCGGGGCTGCTGCTTACTATGGGGAATGCAGAACGCACCGAGCCTGTGACGATGATAGGTCCCAAGGGTTTGGAACGCGTAGTGAATGCGCTTAGAATGATAGCTCCTGAGCTGCCATTTGAGATTCGTTTTGTGGAATTGACGCAGCCTACGGAACAATTTGTGGAGAAAGGTTATCATATCACGGCATTTAAAGTCAATCATAATGTTGCCTGTTACGGCTATACCATTGAGATTCCCAGGATGGGACAATTTCAGGTGGAGCAGGCACAAGCGTTGGGGATTCCTATGAAGTGTTGGAGCAGGCTGCAAAAGGGTGAAATACTTGAAATGGATGGGAACGTATATACACCGGAAATGGTATTGGGACCACCGCGGAAAGGGATAAAACTTGCATATTGTACGGATACAAGGCCGGTGCCGGCTATTACGGAAAATGTGAAAAATGCCGATTTACTGATTATAGAAGGAATGTATGCGGAAAAGGAAAAGGCAGTGAAAGCGAAACAGTATAAGCATATGACGTTTTATGAAGCAGCGAAGATTGCCAGTGATGCAAAGGTGTCCGATATGTGGCTGACACATTTCAGTCCATCTTTGGTGCGCGCAGAGGATTACATGGATGAAGTGCGCAGGATCTATGCTCATGCGAAATTAGGAAAGGATGGCAAAACGACGGAGCTTGACTTTGAGTAAGGAGGGATTTCTTTATGAAAAAAAATGGCTTAAAATCAATTATCATAGTGGTTTTTTGTGCCTGTCTGTGTGTAGGATATTTTTATTATCTTACACAGAAAACCGGTGGTAAAGAAGCTTCTATGAAGGAAGCGGAGATGATAATTTCCAAGGATTTAGAGAATTCTTATCCTAAGACGGCGCGTGAAGTGGTGAAGTTTTATAACAGGATTCTCAAATGTTATTATAGCCAGGGGTATACAGAGGATCAGCTTGCACAGATTGCGCAACAGGCAAGGATTTTGATGGATGAGGAGTTGAGAGAAAAAAATCCGCTGGACTCGTATCTGCTGGCAGTAAAAGAGGACATTGCTAGTTTTGCCAAAGACGGTAAGGAAATGTACAATACCAGTGTGGAGTCGAGAAATGAAATGGAGTTTAAGGAGATTAAAGGCCGGGAGTGCGCCTATGCGGATGTAGACTACTATATCAAGAGCAAAAAGGGCAGTCAGCGAACCAGCCAGACATTTATTTTGCGCAGAGATGCGGAGAATAAATGGCGTATTTTAGGATTTTATCAGTAATATTCCAGGGATAGGATGGAAATGGATAGGCGGAAAGGATTAAATATATGAATAGCAGCCAAACGGATGTGACAATTTTGGCAATTGAAAGCTCCTGTGATGAGACGGCAGCAGCGGTAGTGCGTAACGGAAGGGAAGTGCTTTCTAATGTGATTTTCTCTCAGATTGCGCTTCATACACTTTATGGGGGCGTCGTGCCGGAAATTGCCTCCAGGAAGCATATAGAAAAAATCAATCAGGTAATTGAGGAGGCCTTGGCGAATGCGCAGATGTCCTTGTCGGAGATGGATGCCATAGCGGTGACGTATGGGCCGGGGCTCGTGGGGGCTCTTCTGGTAGGCGTGGCTGAGGCAAAAGCAATTGCCTACGCTGCCGGCAAGCCATTGCTGGGCGTGCATCATATAGAAGGACATATTAATGCCAACTTTATTGAAAACAAGGAATTAGAGCCGCCGTTTCTTTGCCTTGTGGTATCTGGCGGGCATACGCATCTCGTTAAGGTTACAGATTATGGGAAATATGAGATTCTTGGAAGAACCAGGGATGACGCGGCGGGAGAGGCTTTTGATAAGGTAGCACGCGCAATTGGTCTGGGATATCCAGGTGGGCCCAAAATAGAACAGGTCTCCAAAGAAGGCAACGCGCAGGCTATCGCATTTCCCAGGGCAAAAGTGGCAGAGAATCCTTATGATTTCAGCTTCAGTGGTGTGAAGTCAGCCGTGTTAAATTACATAAATGGCTGCAATATGAAGAATATCCCGATTGTGCAGGCAGATATCGCGGCATCTTTTCAAAAAGCAGTGACAGATGTTTTGGTGGAACATGCAATGATGGCAGTGGAGGAATTTCGGGTATCGAAATTTGCAATTGCTGGTGGTGTTGCCTCAAATGCCACTTTGCGCAATGGAATGCGTAAAGCATGTGAGGAGAGAAACGTGAAATTTTATTATCCTTCGCCTATATATTGCACGGATAATGCGGCGATGATTGGCACGGCGGCGTATTATGAATATCTTGCAGGCAGGCGTGATGGCTGGGACTTGAATGCAGTGCCCAATCTAAAGTTAGGAGAACGTTGATATGGTGGAAAAATATGCAGCAGTTGTACTATCAGCGGGCAAGGGTACGCGTATGCATTCAGATGTGCCCAAGCAGTATCTGATGCTTGAGGGTATGCCGGTTCTTTGTTATTCTCTGCAATCTTTTCAACAGAGCATGATAGAAGACATTGTTCTCGTCTGCGGTAGCGAGGATTTGGAGTATTGCCAGAAGGAAATAGTGGAGAAATACGGTTATACCAAGGTTCGGGCGATTGTGCCAGGGGGGAAGGAGCGCTATCATTCCGTATTCTGCGGTTTGGAGGAATTGGCGAAACTGTCGGAGTTGCCGGATTATGTAATGATACATGATGGTGCTCGTCCATTTGTAGATCAAGCAATAATTGAGCGTTGTGCGACGGCAGCAAAACAGTATCAAGCGTGCGTAGCGGGAATGCCGGTAAAAGATACGATAAAAATTGCAGATGACGCTGGTTTTGCGGCAAAAACACCGGAACGCAAGTTTGTCTGGCAGATACAGACGCCGCAGGTGTTTGCGTTTTCATTGATTTATCAGGCATACAGGGAACTGTTAGAGATGGAAGCAAGTGGAAAAGCAATCTCTGTGACGGATGATGCGATGGTGCTTGAGAGCGTTAGAAAAAGACAAGTTCGCTTGGTCGAAGGCTCCTACAAAAACATTAAAATTACTACGCCGGAAGATTTGGAAATTGCAAGACTTTACCTGATTTGAGTTTCCTCGTTTTGTAAATTTACCCGAACGGTAATCCAGAATGTTGAAAAATTAAAAAAATTGTAAAAAACCTATTGACATATTAAAAATGATTTGGTAAGATTATACACGCGTTGTTGAGGACAGGATAATCTGTCGCAGACAAGTGAAATTGAATGCTAAGGAGAGGTGTCCGAGTGGTTTAAGGAGCTGGTCTTGAAAACCAGTGATTCCGAAAGGGACCGTGGGTTCGAATCCCACCTTCTCCGTTTTATCTTGAATCAAACAACTGCAATTAGCTTAATAGTGAATTACTATTCTGCCACATGGAGAAGTACCCAAGCTGGCCGAAGGGACACCCCTGGAAAGGGTGCAGGTCGTT
Source organism: uncultured Lachnospiraceae bacterium (assembly GCA_947565425.1). Classification (GTDB taxonomy): domain Bacteria; phylum Bacillota; class Clostridia; order Lachnospirales; family Lachnospiraceae; genus Petralouisia. The sequence continues at coordinate 273 of CANOFW010000028.1, read as the reverse complement.
AATAGCGGCGCGAGGGTTCAAATCCCTCCTTCTCCGTTCCTTGAATAATTTTTATCACAAATGAAAAAAGGTATTGACATATAGGAAATCTTGTGTTAAAATATTCAAGCTGGTTGCAATTAGCAAAGATTGGTAAATGAAAACTAAGAGCAACAAAAATAAAAAAAGCTGTTGACATGCACAGGAAGATATGGTAATATATATAAGCTGTCACGGAAAACAGCACTCAACCTTGACAACTGAACAGTGGAATGACCTTGAAAGATTCAAAAG
>CANOFW010000027.1 GCA_947565425.1 uncultured Lachnospiraceae bacterium | reverse complement strand
AACAATCCAATAAATTTTTAGCCACAAGTGTTACAAAAAAGCTTGACCACTACACATTGTACCAGTAGCCTTGATTGATTCCTATAAGGTATTTAATAGTTACACACTTGGAAAAGTAACTACTCAGGTACATTATTTAAAACCGTTACTGTATGAGGAATATAAGAATTTAAAAACGATAGAAATTGCCAGAATTGTACAAGCGAGAATTAGTGAGGTGATTGAGAATATATGAAGTTTCTAATACAACGGGTAACGCATGCATCTGTAGAAACTGAGGCAAAGATTATAGGTCAAATTGGTAAAGGCTTTTTGGTATTTATCGGTATCAGTCAGGAAGATACGCAAGAAATTGCAAACAAAATGATACGCAAATTATTGGGAATGCGGATATTTGAAGACGAAAATGGTAAAACAAACCTTTCCTTGGCAGATGTATCTGGCGAATTGTTATTAATTTCACAATTTACATTGTATGCTGATTGCAAAAAAGGCAATCGTCCCTCGTTTATCAAAGCGGGAAATCCAGCGCTTGCAGAAAAATTATATGATTATATTATCTCAGAATGTAAGAAACAAATTCCCATCGTTCAAACAGGCTCCTTTGGTGCAGATATGAAAATTTCCCTGTTAAATGACGGACCATTTACGATTATGCTCGATTCCAGTGAGATTTTCTGATAATTGTCCTTAAAGTTATAACAGATATACTTGGTATGTCTATTACAAGAATTGTTTTTAAATATAACAGTGTATTTAGCAATGCCTATTACAAGATTAGTTATAGAAAAGAGCAATGTTTGAGTCTACACATATCAGTTCGCGAAATGTTGATTTTACGAACTGATATAGGCTTTTTCAATATGTACGAAAGATATTTTATTACTTGTATAAAGTCATAATTTTTAGATAAAAAGTTTTAAACAAAAATGTAAGGCAACATTTCGCAAATGAAAATGCTGCCTTATCGCTTAGTAATTTTCCAAGTTAATTTTTCCCATGTTTTAAATCCATATAATACCTAATCATATCACAGCATCCTTCAAAACCAAGCTGGCTGCTGTCTAACGTCAAATGATAGCTTCTAGAGTCGCCCCATTTTTTACTGGAATAATAATTGTAATAGCTGGCACGTTTTTTATCTGTCTTGCGAATCATTTCAGCCGCTTTCTCTTTCGTTACTTCAAACTTCTCCATGATATGATTGATACGAAAATCCAAATCAGCGTGAATAAAAACGCTCAGACAATCGGGATGATTCGCTAACGCATAATCTGCGCATCTTCCGACGATAATACAGGATTCTTTGGCTGCAAGATTTTTGATTGCCTCAAATTGAGCAAGAAATACTTTATGATTCAGCGGCATATCCAAAAATGGCGCTGATGTATATCCATTCACAGAGTATGTGTCCATTACCAGGGAATACAGAAAACTGCTCGTTGGCTTCTCGTCATGATTTTCAAAAATTTCCTGGCAAAGTCCGCTTTCTTTTGCCGCCAGAGATAATAATTCTTTATCATAGCATTTCACATTCAGCCGTTCGGAAAGCATTCGTCCAACATCCATACCGCCGCTGCCAAATTCTCTACCGATTGTAATAACAAAGTTCCCCATAAAATTACCACCTTTCTGCAAGTTTTTTTCGCCTCATTCATTTATATGAGAAGTCATCGTTCCATTTATAAGAAATCGCTTTGATTAATAATATTATAGTATATTTTCTCTAAAATGTATATACAATTTGTATTTTTTGAGTTTAACCATTTTGTAACTAACGGTTCACAGATCTAATAATTCTTTGCCCCAAGTAGGGCTTTCGCGCAAGTAAATTTATTCGTTCAAAAGGTCTTGCCGCTTATGCGGCAAAGACAGAATGCACAAAAATTATCTTGGGAAGCTAGCTTCCCTGAGTGATTTTTGTGCATGTTGTTTACATTGCTTTGCAATGTAAACCTTTTGAACGAATCTATATCCTGTAATTTATATTAATGCATCAAGCCTTGATAATTGCACAAAGATTTAGATTGCAAGTAAACAGGAACTATAACGAAATTTTTCAAAGTGGTTTTTCAAGCAGGTTTTTAAAGTATTCCGGAAGCGGGGCTTCAAATTCGAGATATGTTTCGGACGTCGGATGAAGGAAGCCTATGACGGCGGCATGTAAAGTCTGTCCTTGCAATTTCCAGGGACTTTTACCGTTTCCATATACGCAATCGCCGAGAAGCGGGTGTCCAATGCTTGCCATGTGCACACGAATCTGATGTGTTCGTCCTGTTTCTAATTCAAATTCCATCAAGGTATGATTCTGAAATCGCTTCAGTACTCGGTAATGGGTAACTGCTGGTTTTCCACCACGCACATTGACAGCCATTTTCTTGCGCTCTATTGGATGTCTGCCAATCGTTCCCTCAATCGTTCCACAATCCATTTTGACAACGCCCTTGACAATGCCAAGATAACGCCTAGTAACAGAATGCGCCTTGATTTGCTCGGCAATTTTCACATGTGCATTGTCATTTTTGCAAACTATGAGCGCGCCGGTTGTATCCATATCAATACGATGGACAATTCCAGGGCGAATTTCGCCATTAATCCCAGAAAGGCTATCCTTACAATGGTACATAACCGCATTGACTAACGTGCCGGAATAATGTCCCGCAGAAGGATGCACGACCATACCTTTGGGTTTGTTCACAATCAATACATCACTGTCTTCATATAAAATATCCAAAGGGATATTTTCTGGCAAAATAGCGACCTCCTGTGCTTGGGGAATCGTTACAGATAAAATATCCCCATCATTCACACTGTAATTGCCCTTTTTGGGATTACCATTTACCAAAATCTGTCCTTCTTTGATTAATTTCTGAAAAAAAGAACGCGATAAATCTGGATAAAGGCTGGATAATGTCTTATCCAGCCTCTCTCCAGCCTGTTCCGTAGGTATTTTAAATTCCTGTGTAATCTCCTGGGAAACCATGCGCATTTCCTCCAACTTTTATTCCATCAAACTTTATTTCTTTTTCGAATCTTAAAAGGAATCAACCTTTCGATATCCTCATCCTTATAGTAGAAAAGGAAAAACAACACTAACAACACCATGCCGCAGCTTACATAGATATCTGCCACATTAAAGATAGGAAAATTGATCAACTCAAAATAAAAAAAGTCTACAACATAGTCTAACGCCAACCGGTCTACAAGATTCCCGAGTGCACCGGCTGTCAGTAAAATTAAAATAAATCTTGCCCATTTGAACTTCTTTTCCATTGGAGATTTCCAATAGACTATTATCATTAATATAAGCATGAGAAAGGTTCCGGCTACTAACCAGGGCTTCATACCCTGCATCATGCCAAAGGCAGCCCCGCGATTTTCCAGATAATGAAGCTGGAAAACGCCTTTCACTAGAACGATAGAATGTCCATCTTTTAAGTAGGTGGAGGCAAGGTATTTCGTAAACTGATCTAATATTAATAAAAGTATACTGCTGGCAATTCCAATGATACAACTAATCTTCTTTTCTTTCATAGCTAAACCTCTATTTCTTCCATAATACTATCTGTTGATATCCATTAGTCGGCTTTTTTCATAATATGCCTAATGCCAGCCAAGATCGCTTCCTCAGACAACTCTCTGGTAATATAGGATTCTCCAAATGTCTTCAAGACGATAAATTTGAGCTTTCCGCACTCCATTTTCTTATCCAATTTTGTCGCAGCAAGAATTTCTTCCGGAGTATGCGAAAAATTATTCAAAGAGGTAGGAAGACCGTAACTCTCCAAGATGCCTTCAAGTTCCGTTGCCTGTTCCTTTGAGAGATTTCCAAGCTGATAGGAAATATGTGCTGCGCTTGCCATGCCAAGCGCCACGCATTCTCCGTGATAAAGCGTGAAATCAGAAAGTTTCTCAATGGCATGACCAATGGTGTGACCGAAGTTCAAAAGTGCGCGTTCTCCCTGTTCTTTGGGATCTTTTTCTACGACTTCACGTTTAATCTGACAACTTCTATATATTATCTCCTCCATGGCATCTGCTTGCTGTTCCATGATTTTTGCGCTGTTTTCACGAATAAACTGTGTATAAGAGGCATCTTTAATAAAGCCATGTTTGATTAATTCGGCTGTTCCTGCACAAAACTGTCTCTGAGGAAGGGTTTTCAGCGATGAAATGTTCATGTATACTAATTTAGGCATATAAAAAGCACCCACCATATTTTTATATTGCATAAAATCAACGCCTGTCTTGCCGCCGATGCTGCTATCTGTCTGCGCTAATAGCGTTGTCGGCACCTGAACAAAATCAATTCCGCGCAGATACGTTGCCGCCACAAATCCGGTGAGATCTCCCACTACTCCGCCGCCGAGTGCAAGCAAAAGATCCTTGCGGTCAAATTTATGCTGCATTAAATGTTCATAGACTTGTCCCACTGTATTGGTATTCTTACTTTTTTCTCCCGCCTCAAACACAAAAGAGGTACAAAAAGCAAACATCGGAGAAAGAAGCGCTTGCACTTCTTCTAAATATAAGGAGGCAACAGTAGAATCTGCAATAATACACACCTTGTTGTTGCCATAGCCTAATGATTTTAATTTGTCTGGCAGCAATTCAAAATCTCTTTGTATTTCAATATCATAACACGGTTCTCCCTCATATGATACATTTACAACTCTTCCCATAACGAAATTCCTTTCTATGTTCATATAATAAAAACTCTATTACAAGTATTTCTCATACTGAATTTTCAGACGCCCTTTGCGTGTCTCGCCAAACGAATCCACAAACCGGAATCTCCCAACAGAGCGGATGGAAATTAATTCCCCTGGCTTACATTCCGCGGTCATCTGCATTGTCTGACGATTATTTAAAAAAACCTTGCCGCCTTTTATCCACTGGCTTGCCTGCGAACGGGAAATCTTACAAATGCAGGCAATAACACTATCCAGACGATTGGAAGTAATAATTCCTTCTGCCAACTCTTTTTTGGGCTCAATTGCCAAGGAGTCTGCCTGTACTTGTTCGCTTTTTACGACAGTATGACGAATTCTTGTCAGCTCTTCCATTAAATACCCTGCAATCTTTTCCTCACAGAATACGTAGATGTCATCTTCGTTTACCAGGATATCTCCCAGTTTTGAGCGTTCAATACCAAGATTCATCAAGCTTCCCAAAACATCTCTGTGCGTGAGCGCTTCCGCAAATTTCTTATTTACCGGCGTGATTTTTAAGCAGGCAATTGGATATTCCCAAGCATAACAAAGAGCATCAGGTATAAATGCTATCATCTGACGCTCGCTCAACTCATATCCACCAAAGATTTCATAACCGGAATACAGATTTGGAATCTCCTGTTTAAAAATATTTAATTCGTTTATATTTAAAAACTCACTGAATACTACAACATCTTTCTGCCCTGCCTGTCTTGACAGATCCAAAAAGCGTTTTGCCAAGAGTAATTCTTCCTTTGTCATGGCAGCCATTTAAAACTCCGCACGCATCGGTTGCATATCCAAAGAATCCATGATATTGGCAAAATCACCGGATACATCGACGCTTGGCGGGGTAATGATAAATATGTAGTTGGAAATTTTTTGTAAGTTGCCATTAATGGCAAAACAGGAACCAGAAGTAAAGTCGATAATGCGCTGAGCAATATCAACATCCAGACCTTCGACGTTGAGCACCACTGTCCTGTCTAATAACAATGTCTCTGTAATCTCTCTTGCATCTTCTACCGTCACAGGCTTGATCACACACACTTCCATACCGGAAGCAGACTTCTTTGCCGTGCGCATAGGTGTTACCTTGGAAGTACTCTTAATAGGACGAATCTTCTTATCATCCTCGTCGATATCTTCCTCTTCCTTATCTTTGGAACGGCTACGCTTTCTGGGCAAATCCTCTTCGTAATCATCGTAGTCGTCATCGTAGAAGTCATCGTCGTCCGAATTCAACCGCATCACATCTAAAAATTTATCCATTAGTCCCATATTATTCGCCTCACTTTAACTAACTTATAACCTATCCATAGTTTCTCTCGCCAAAAATTCCAGTTCCAACCCGAACCATAGTAGCCCCTTCTTCTATGGCAACCATATAATCCAAAGTCATACCCATGGAAAGAACAGACATAGTTACATTATCAATGTTTTTCTGCCCAATGTCAACAGATAATTCACGAATTTGGCGAAAATATTGACGATTGTCTTCTGGATTGCTTACAAATGGGGCAATTGTCATAAGCCCTTTGACATGTATATTAGGCAAAATCGCTACTTCTTCTGCCAAGCGCACAGCCTCCTCACGGGCAATGCCGAACTTACTCTCCTCCCCTGCAATGTTGACTTCCAAAAGAATATCAACATCTACTTGCTTTTTGACTGCTTGGCTGCTAATCTCCTGGGCAAGACGTAAGGAATCTACCGAATGGATCAGCGCCGTCTTATCAACAATATATTTTACCTTGTTTCGCTGCAGGTGTCCGATCATATGCCAGCGAATATCTGTGGGAAGTTGAGGTTCCTTGTCCATGATCTCCTGCACCTTATTCTCGCCAAAATCCCGGCAATGTGCCGCATACGCTTCCTCAATCATGCATACAGGCTTCGTTTTACTAACGGCAATCAATGTCACTTCTTCGGGATTTCTCCCAGCACGCACACATGCTTTCTTGATATTTTCACGAACTTGTATGAGGTTTTCTTCTACCATCTGTCTTTCTCCTATCTGTGAGTTCTTGCTTATTATTTTTGTATGATTTCATTTTCTTTTATCCTGGAAGCATCAAGCGCAATATGGTCATACAGGGAAATGCCATTCTTCGTTCCGGTTCCAACAATGGAATACTCCTCATTCTGGAACAATATTTCCACTCTACGGAACACAGCATAGCCCCGGTTAATGTTATATACGCCCTGCAAAGGTTCCTGTTTATTCAGTTTATATGTCTCATTAGAATCCGGTTTCAAGATAATATCACCAGGAGACAACTCTTCCGCGGCAATGTAACATGTGTTGCCTTTTTCCAGTGCTACCGAAACTGCAACAAATTTTGTCACAAACTTGCCCTCTTCATTTTCATATCGGCACATGATGCCATTGGAGTTATCTTCCCCTCCTACGGTGAGATAATCCTTGGGCAACAAAAAGAAGTTTTTCTCTGTCAATGCGGTGTTGGGAATCTTCAGTCCGCTGGTATCCGTCAACAGCAGTTCAACCTCTAAGTACCGTTCCGTAGCAAAACGCAGCCCCGCGCTCTGAAACGTCAATGCCAGATAGGACGCCCCATTACGGCTGAGAATTCTCGAACTTCCCCATGCTGTGGAATTATCCTTTTTAAACTCAATCTTTACAGATGTCTCCTCCGCTAAATCGGCTGCTAATTTTTCATCTATGGGTATGAGTAAATCCCAAATCTCGCTGGTAATCAGTTTAAATGCAGGTTCTCCCGCACTCACTTGTTCACGGTTCATCAAATTCTTTTTCTCATGAACAGATGAATCGAAGATATCTTCTGTAAAGTTCTCAAGCGTAACATCTTCCAGTCCATCCGTATTGTAAACTACAATTCCAGGCTCCGGCGCACGAAACGCATGGAGACCACGGGAATTGCCGCTCTTTTCCACATCAGACAAGGCATTCGCACTAATTGCTTCTATCAGTTCTGCCTCCATATCATATTGAAACGCATATACCTGATAAAAATTCTCATCGGAATAATTCAGTACATATTCCTGCGCCGTCTTTTCCAGATTATGATAGGCATTTTTCCCGGATAAAATTTTGCCATCATTCTTTGCCATCATCTCCTGGTAAAAATTTCCAGTTGCGTCCACCGAATACACATAACTATTGACGCCTACTTTCGTGGCGTCCTTGTTATAGTAGCTTATATAACCGGAGGAATCTGTATTGTAAATCTTCTCTTCCCGCAAAATAACACCTGTAAACGTATTATTCTGGGCAATTGTTCCCTGAGAAACCTCATACACTGCGACACGTTCTGTCGTAAAATACTGAAATATATTATACAGCATGTACACAAGGATAATCAAGAAAATAACAACTCCTATGTTGAGCTGAGATGTTTTTTGAAATTTAATTACTTTTTTATTGTTGTTTGTCATAAATTAAAGTCCTGTTTCATTTATTTTTCACTTGTCCTATTTATTTTAACATTTCAACCATATATTTCCAACATGATTTTTCTGTTACAGGTAATAATAACATCAAGTAAAAGGAGGAAATGCTTATGAATACCAAAGGTTTAGATTACACATTATTAGCGCTAGTAATCATTGGTGCGATTAACTGGGGCTTAATAGGACTATTCCGTTTTGACCTGGTTTCCTTTTTATTCGGTGACATGAGCTGGCTCAGCCGGATTGTCTATGGAATTGTAGGAATTGGCGGCCTGTATTTGTGCAGTGTATTTGGACGCATCCGCTCCATGAATGAAGCTTAACAGCAAAAAGTTCGCTTGTGAAGTTCCCGCGCGGGACGCGACTGTGGAGTAATAATATCCTCTGTACGTGCCCCTGCGTCATTTCGCAAGCGAACTTTTCTTATGTAAAAAATGGCATTTTAAAGCGAAACAATAACTTTTCCTTTCGTGCACTCCGGTAAATCCTTTTCATTTTTGGATATACTCAGTATAAAATTGACATGGAATTTGCTGCTGATTTCATCTAACTTTGCAATGGAACGCTCAAGATCTTCATCATTTAACTTTGCAATTGTAAGAAAACTATCTAAGTACATCTCTTCCAAATCATGATCCTGTGAAATAATTCCACACAGAAATCCTAAGAATTCATCACAATTAGCAATTAAATATTCAGAAGCGTTGATTAAACGAACTTTGTTGCTTAGTTCATACATATGTTTTTGGCTCTTATCCAGATACACGATATTGCCGGTAGCTGATTTCACCGATTCATTCACCTTATCCAGCAGATGCTTTGTCTTCCCTTTTCCCTTTTCGCCAGCTATAATTTGTACCATGTCCATCTCCTCCTAGTCTCAACCGTTTTGTGCAAAATTGATAATATATACGTAATCTGATGACGATTATTTATCAAATCTACAAACAACAGTTTCTTTTTATACGACAATTATAGTATATATTTACAAATAATTCAACAGATATTTTTGAGTTTCTCTATTTTGTACTTTCCATTAATAATTCCGTCATCTCATAGTAAAGATTTTCCCGGCTTTCTGATTTATAAACAATTGAAATATGAGGCGTTCCGCTGCTGCTCTTGCTGTACAATACCAAACAGTAACCGGCGCTGTTGGTCGTGCCAGTTTTTCCACCCAATACTTCAACTCCTTCCGGCGTTTCCACCTCACCGTTTAAGTATTTGTTTGTATTTTCCCAGTTCAATGTGGACGTCTCGCCCGTTGACTTGGTGAGGGAGGCCGTATGGTTCTGCGAATTGATAATGGCAGCAAACTTCTCCTCTCCCAAAGCAGCTTGGAAAATTAAATACATATCGTAAACAGTCGTATAATGTTCCTCGCTGTGTAATCCATGCGGGTTGATAAAGTGAGAATTCGTGGCGCCCAGCGCCAATGCCTCCTGATTCATCATCTCGGCAAACTTCTCGGTACCGCCTGCCACCAAATCAGCAATCACATTCGCCGCATCGTTGCCGCTGCACAAAAGCAGCCCATATAATAAATCTTCTAAACTGACCGTATCACCTACGGAAAGCCCACAGACAGAAGATCCCTCTTCCAATTGAAGCTCTTGTTCCGTCACGGTTGCAGTTGTCGACAGATCTCCATGCTTTAACGCTACGTATGCGGTAAGGATTTTGGTAGTACTCGCCGGATAGACGCGCCCGTAAATATTTTTACCAAACTTGAGCGTATTTTCTTTCAGATCAAAAAGCCCTGCCGCTTCCGAAAGAGATGCCGTAACATTCTGGCTCAAGACATCTTCCGTTCCGGCAACACAAAGCTCTTTGGCAAAAAACGTCTGCTCACTCTCATTGGTGACTGTAATATTCAGCCCATAAGCTCGCGGACTCTCATATACATCATAAGGATTTTCAACTGTTACCTGCTGCCCACAGCCTGTAAATAACACAGTTATCAGCAAAACTACCGCAAGAACAGGTTTTATTCTATCTATACATTTCACGCCACTCTAAATCTCCTCTGTCTAATGACTTAATCAACAACTCCGCCGTGGCAAGATTTGTTGCCAAGGGAATATTATACATATCGCATAAATGTACGGCATTATTTACGTCCGGTTCATGAGACTTGGGTGTAATCGGGTCTCGCAAAAAGATTACTAAATCAATCTCATTATGCTCAATCTGTGCGGCAAGCTGCTGTGCACCTCCCAGATGCCCCGCTAGAAACTTGTGAACCGATAAATTAGTAACTTCTTCAATCAGTCTGCCCGTCGTCCCTGTGGCACATAGCTCATGCTTACATAAGATGCCCCGATAGGCAATACAAAAATTCTGCATCAGTTTCTTTTTTGAATCGTGTGCAATCAATCCAATATTCACGTCAAAAATCCCCCTTTCGGTATTTTAAAGGCTGAAGCCCCACATTCAATACAAGACCTATTCCAATAAACAGACTCACCAAAGAAGTGAGTCCATAACTCACAAATGGTAAGGGAAGCCCCGTATTAGGCATCATCCCTGTTACCACACAAATGTTTACAAAAGTCTGAAATCCAATCCACACGGCAATTCCACCGCAAATCAATTGCCCTGACAAATCTTTTGCCTTCCTGCCAATCAAGATACATTCTATCACAATCAACAGCAAAAGAAGCAATATTGCGGCACCGCCGATAAAACCTAGTTCTTCCCCTACAACAGCAAAAATGAAGTCCGTCTGAGGTTCCGGAATAAAATTACCATTTTTTACAGAAAACACCGTATCATTGTTCAGCCCTTTCCCCCATAACATTCCAGAGCCGATTGCCATAATGGAATTTTGCTGTTGGTATGCGTCAGTCGCATACTTTTCCGGTTGAAGCCATGCCATAATACGCTTCCACTGGTACGGATCTAAAATCGTCTGTCCCGGTTGCAGGATCAGATAGACGAACAGAGAACCGGCGGGAATTAACACGGCAAGAACTCCTGCTATTATTTTATAACTTAGCCCGCTTAAAAACAAGAGCGCAAGAAAAATAATCGCTACCACAATACTGGTAGATAAATCGGGCTGCTGCTCAATCATGAACCAGGGTATGAAAATCAAAACTCCTGCTATTGCTAAAAAATAGATTTTGTTTACCTTCTCATAATATTTTCCAAAGTACCAGGAAAAAAATAAAATTAACAATACTTTTGCCAATTCGGATGGCTGAAAACGAAATCCTGCAATTTCTATCCAGCGCACCGCACCACCGGCTTTTCCTCCAAACACATGAAACGTGATCAAAGAAAGCATGCCGATGTTGAATATATAAATCAGCCAATTGAACTTGAGGATAAAGGAATAATCTATGAGTGAGACAACTACCATTGCAAATAGGCCCAAGCATAACCCCATAATCTGCTTGTTCTGTACAGACTTCTGCGCACTCCCAATGACACTGATTCCTATTAGAGCCAATGCCGTTACATAGATAACCAAACGAAAATTGTAATCCTTAATCTGATATTGTTTCAACATAATATAACTTCCTTATTTCCTCTTTCATTCAAGCACAATATAATTTCGTATCTATCCGCTTTATCAAAATTGATTGTACTATTCCGAAGTGCTTGTATGCCTCATATCCTTTATAGGTATATTAGCAAACAATGCTGGGACATTTCCATTATTGCCCTCAGACTCCGTCTGGGTAATCTGAATATCCAGACCTTCTGCATCAATCTCCATATATTTGGAAATCACCTGGATAATGTCGTTCTTAATTTTCTCCATAATTTCAGGGGAACAATTTGCACGGTCGGAAACCAATAGCAGCTTTAGCCGATCTTTGGCAATATCGCCGGAACTCTTCTTTTTAAACAGATCCATCAATCCCATTTTGGTTTCCTCCTAATTTTTCTTAAACATACCTTTTAGCTTGTTCCACATACCGTCCTTTTCCTCTAAATTCAGAAGTGGCACGTCCTCACCTAATACTCTGTGGCAAATATTTGCATAAGCGATTCCAGCTTTGCAGTCTGTGCCAACCAATGGCTCTCCCTGATTGGTAGAAATAACAATCTGCTCATCATCTGGCACAGCGCCAATGAGGTTGATTGCTAAAATATCTGTGACATCCCCGATATTCATCATATCGCCGCGCTTTACCATGTCCATACGCAGCCGGTTTACAATCAAATCCACCCGTGTAATCTCATTTGCTGTCAATAGCCCGATAATGCGGTCTGCATCACGGATGGCGGACACTTCAGGAGTTGTGACAACTAATGCGCGGTCTGCACCTGCAATGGCATTTTTAAAGCCCTGTTCAATGCCTGCCGGACAATCTAGCAATATGTAATCAAATTCATCTCTCAGCTCTTCTATCACTTTCACCATCTGTTCTGGGGAGACAGCCGACTTATCTTTCGTCTGTGCAGAAGGCAGCAATGACAAGTTCGGATAACGCTTGTCCTTAATTAGCGCCTGTTTCATACGGCAGTTTCCTTCCACCACATCAACCAGGTTATATACAATTCTGTTTTCAAGTCCCATGACTACATCGAGGTTGCGCAGGCCAATGTCTGTATCGATCAGTACAACCTTTTTATCTAACTGTGCGAGTCCCGTTCCTACATTTGCAGTGGTGGTAGTCTTACCAACGCCGCCTTTCCCTGATGTTATAACAATTACTTCACTCATTTCACTAAATCCTCCTGATATTTATATATTGTTCAAAAGCCCTTTTGTAATCGGTTCAATATAAATATTTCCATCCTTGACAATCGCAACTTGCGGGTCAATTTCTGCATCAACGGGATGCCTCCTTTTGCGTTTTTTTCCTTCCTGTACTTTATCTGCACTGCGGGCAATCACATCTCCAATCTTAATCTGTATAGGATCCATTAGAAGCGCCGCCACAAAAGCCTGCTCGTTGCCGTTTGCACCCGCATAAGCATTTCCTTTCAAAGCTCCCAGCACAACAATATTGCCTTTGGAGATTACTTTGGCTCCCGGGTTAATATCGCCCAGAATAATGATGCTGCTTTCACAATCAAGTACCTGACCGGAGCGAAGCGTTCCTTTATAGAACTCTCCGGTTTTTCCTGCCTGTTCCTCCTCAAAATGTTCTATCTTCTGACGAATCAATTCCTCCTTGAGTGCATCATTATCAAGAATACAGATAATGTTCACAGATGTGTTGTCCGTGATTGTCTCAATAATTCGGAATTCTTCTTCCTGCGTCAGCTTCCTGCCCTCAAAAGAAATCGCCATCTTCGCGTTTTTAAAAAAACCTTCCGATTCTTTAAATTTATCCAAAATGCATTTCAGTAATTCCTCAAAGTCCATGTGCTCATCTAAAATCAAGTTGATTCCATACTTATTGCTCTTTAACATCACCGGCTTTGACACTTTCATCCCTCCAAACTTTAATCTGTAAATCCATTGGCGCTGCTTTCAATGTCCTCTGCCTGACCATCTAACAATGTCTGGCCATCCGCAGGATTGAAATAGTACTTTAAGATATTTCTGGATACCTCCACAGCATTGGCAGAAGTATAACCATAAGCAATACGAGTCGTAATGGCAATCTCCGGCTTCTCATAAGGCGCATAACCAATAAAAAGTGCATGGTTCGCTCGGGTCTCCATCTGCTGTGCCGTACCCGTCTTGCCAGCAACTGCAACGGGAAAATCCTTAAAAGATTTATTATTTTCCACAACCATGCGCATGCCGCTCTGAATGGCATTCCAGGAAACAGGTGAAACTTCTGTAATTTTACGGATGATTTCTGGCTTAAATTCGTTGACCGTACTGCCATCCGCAGTCGTCTCTTTATCCAGGAGTGTAAGCTGATAAACATTGCCGCTGCTCGCCACTGCGGTAAGGTATCTGGCAAGCTGCGTCGTTGTATAGTTATGGTTACCTTGCCCAATCGCCGAGGTAATCGGATACTCATCGGAAATCTGCGGGTCATTCTCAGGAATCTCAATACCTGTTTTCTCGTCCAAGCCGAACAATGCCGCATATTTTTTCAATGCTGCAATACCTTTATGCTCATTATATCCTCCGCTTTCAGTACTTAACCGATAACCCATCTCGTAAAAGAAATAGTTACAGGAGTCTCGAATTGCCTCCGAGATATTGTCCTTACCATGCGTGCTTCCCGGATAAATCCAGCACTTCGGGGAAGGCGTGATATTGGTATATTCTCCTTCATCTTTAATCTGTTCCCCGACGCTGACAATACCTTCTGTCAGTGCCGCTGCCGCTGTAATCGGTTTGAATGTTGAACCGGGCGCCGTTCGCTGCTGAGTTGCGTTATTGTATTGAGGCACCGATAAATCCTTCTGAAGTCTTTCAAAGTATGCAGAATCCACCGTATTGGCGAGGCGATTTGTATCATATCCGGGATATGTTACACAGGCAAGCAGTTCACCCGTCTCTACATTCACCATCACACAGCTCGCTGTACAAGGATCCAGCGCAAGCTGCGCAGGGGTGATCTCAATATTCTTGATTTTATCCCTGAGAAAGTCAAATGCACTGAGACTGCCGTTTGTAAGCGATGCCCGTTCCCCGTTTTTGTCTTTGAGAATTCCCTGTTCATAGAGTACCTGGCAAATCTGACTTCCTGAAATCAGATTGTCCCGGATCATATACTGATAAATCTTTTTAGAAAACTCTTTGTCGTTCTGTAATTCCTCCATTACATACGAAATCAGCGCATCGTAAATCTCTGTGGAATCCGAGTATTTGGATTCCGTATCAAAACCAGTTATGTCAATCCAATCCATAGCGATGGCACGATGAAGGTACTCCGCAAGGCTTGCCGTGTCGCTTTTCCAGGAAAGGTATACTTCATCATCAATATCTACTTTATCTGAAAGAAAAATCTTCTTTTCTCCAAGCATGGAGAGAATATAGCTCATATATACCTGATATTCCTTGTCCAAATCGCCATACTTTGCCGGAGACGGCGAGGTAAATTGCTGGCGCAGGCTTTCAATGACATTTCCCTGCTTATTCTTAAAAATATTATAGATCTGCTGTTCTATCGGCTGTGCGTCTTCCTTTTCAAAATGCGAGATATCTATGACGCTATTGTTGAGCAAAGCAAAATAGACATCGTCAATCGGAATCTTGATATCGGAAGCCGTACCAGTACTGGTATCATATTCCTTAATATTTTCAATATTAGCATAGACAATTCCAGCAAGCTCCTGCTCTAGCATACGATAAACTGCCTCTTGCAGCTTAGCATCAATCGAAAGATATATATCATTTCCAGAAGATGCGTCTATTTGCTCAATCATCTCTGTGATCCGCCCCATATTGTCGGTATAGAAGGTTTCCTTGCCCTTGCTGCCCTGAAGCTGCTGGTCCATAACCTGCTCAATACCTGATTTGCCAACCACATCATTGAGCGTATATTCATCGCTCTTGGCGGATAGCTTATCATATTCTTCCTGTGAAATCTTGCCCGTGTAGCCGATAATATGAGAAAAATATACACTGTCTACATATTTACGAATGCTATCTTCCGTAATATCGATTCCTTGAAGTATATCAGAATTCTCCTTGATGACAGCAACCGTCTCCTCACTGACATTCTGCGCAATTGTTGTCAATACATATTTCTGGTAATTATTTTGAGAAATTGCATAGCGCAGCAACATAATCTTGTAGGCTTCTTCTTCGGAATATAAAATATCTTCCTCTGTCAGCTCCTTGGTGTCTGTCTTGCCCTCCACATATATTTCAAATTTATTCTGCAAATACGCAATTACTTGCTCTGGACTTGCCTCTCCCTCGTCATACCCAAGCTTCTTGTTATATTTGAGCTTGTCTATACTTGTGTAACCATAGACGTCTGCCAGAAAGCGCTTGAGCGCCTTATCCGACAGCGTGAACGCATAATTGCCGTCTGCATCCTTTTGAATATCAAAATTATTGGTAATTTCGTCCCCTTTTTCTTCTATCATATGGATAACCGTATTCAATTCTTCATTCATCATACGGTTCTTCATCTTCGTGCTGTCATATACGCCATTATCCTCAATTATCACGGAATATGACAATTCATTGTAAGCAAGCAGCTTACCATTTCTGTCAAAAATATTGCCTCTCGTACCAGAAGTGACGCGTTCTTTCTGGATTAAAAGCGTATAGTTGTCCAAATATTCCTGTCCTTTGATAATTTGCAACACAAAAATCCTCTGTAACAGTATGCCAAACAGCACAATCACCGCTACACTGAGTGCAAACAGCCTAGAGGTAAGTATTTTTTTGCCATAGTCTTTGATTAATTCAAACAAACTTGCTTGCTCTCCTTTTTTCTATCTTTTCTAATTTCTTATTAATCTTGAGGATTACAAAGTATAAAACAATGGTCACAAGAATGGTATATACCAGTTCCGGTAGCATAATGTTGAGAAGGTAATAATCTATGCGAAACCTTCCTCTCAGGAAAAACAGAAACAGATATACCAGTATATTGTAGGAAAAATCGCTCGCAGCAATCAGAATCAACGGCAGCTTGATATCGTCCGGGAAAAAACGTTTGCGGAAAAATCCGTTGACATAACCGATATAGGCATAAATTAGAGCGTAAAATCCTATCACGCTTCCAAAAAATATATCCAGAACCAGACCACTGAAAAATCCAATCCACATCCCCTCTTTCCTCCCCCGCATAAACCCAAAGGATGATGTAACCACAATCAGCAGATTGGGAGAGATGGATGCAATCGAAAGCATCTGAAACAACGTACTCTGCAACAGAAAGCACACAGTTATAATTAAAAAAACAGCTAATTTACGTCTCATCTGCGTTGCTCCTTTATTCAGCCGGGGTTTTTTTCTTATCCTTGATGACCAATACTTCCTGTAAATGTTGGAAGTCAACAGCCGGTATGATGGTTCCTGAATAAGTAAGATTGTTGGAATTGCGCTCAATGGTATTTACATAACCTATAAGTATGCCTTCTAAATATTTATCACTGATATGCGAAGTAACAATCTGCTCCCCGGTTTTAATCGCATCGTCATCACATTTTAAGTCTGAAAATCCAATGACCCGTTCCGCATTCATAGAGACCAAATTCCCGTTGACAATACACCGATCTGCGGTGGACAACGCCATACCACTGACATTGCTGGCATCATCTATGATAGAACGTACCTTTGCATAATTAGGACCTGTATCAATCACGATACCGACAAGGCCGCTGCCAGCAATTACATTCATATCCTTCTCGATGCCGTCCTTCTCTCCTTTATCAATGAGAAATGTTGAGAACCAATTACCGCCGTCATTGCCAATTACGCGAGCTGCCACTTTCTCGTAGCTGGGGTACTTCTGGTCAAGTTTCATCAGTTCCCTAAGATTGTCCAGCTCATACTGTTCTAATTTGATCGTATTTAACTCCTGCGTCAGCTCATCCACCTGTGCTTGCAGCTCTTTGTTCTTTTGCTGTACATTCCTCAGCGATACTACGTCCTCTGCGCGGTTAATCACCCAGGTAGCTACCTGATTAATTCCATTTTGCATGGGAACAAACATATACCCGGCAACCGTATTCAACGGCCCGCCGGACAGGTTCAAAGTAAAGCTTACAAACATTACCAGCACACAGAGTACTGTCACTGCCAGAAGCGTGTATTTGGTTGGGATAGAGCGTTTTGTTCTTCGTTTCATAGACCTTTATAACCTCTATTTATAAATTCTGGTTTTCATGCTAAAAGCAAGCCTCCGGTATTTCTCGTCTGAAACTATCTTGTCCAGGCCGCGCACCGCGCTCTCTTCCGGATACTCACAGGTGTTTACCCGGATATTGGTAATCTCGGTAAACAGTTCGTCCAGTCTCTTTATTTTGGAGGAACCGCCAGTGATATAAATACCCGAATGAATAATATCCCTTGCCAGCTCTGGAGGCGTTTTCTCTAAAATGATCTTGATGGAATTGCAGATTGTATTCAGCGGGTCTTTGATGGCTTCATACACAATGGAGGAATTAATCTGCATCTCAATGGGCAATCCGCTGACAACATCCCTTCCCACAATTGTCTCCGCCGTCTCCTCTTCCTGTGCAATGGCACAACCCAACGTCTCCTTCAGATGCATGGCTGTCTTCTGTCCAATCACTAAGCTGAAATTCCGCTTCAAATAATTGATAATGGATTCATCAATACGTTTGCCGCCAAAATGAAGCAGATCGCTCAACACCAGACCGCCCAGGGAAATCACCGAAATCTCCGTTGTATCGGCGCCGATATTCACAATCATAAAGCCTGTCGGGGAATTCACATCCAAATCCAGCCCTACCGCGTCTGCAATCGGCTTCTCACACAAAAGCACGCTCCTGGGCTTGAATCGGCTCTTATAAAATAAATCAAAAAATGCCTTTTTCTCCACTTCCGTAATATCTGTGGGCACCGCTACAATGAATTCCGCCCCTTTGATATGGCTCTTGGCGTATTTTTCCAGCAGTTCGCCAATCATCATCTGCATATTATTGTAATCTGCAATCACTCCGTTGACTACGGGAAAAGATACTTGAATACTGTCGGGCGCCTTCTCATACATTGCATATGCGTCATCGCCAAAAGCATAAAGCTGGTTCTTGTTGACGATGGCAATGGTATTTTTCTCATTGATTACATTCCCGGTCCCCTTACAAAAAATTTTCAGATTGCAGGTTCCCAAATCAATTCCGTATACATTTGCTGACATAACTTATGTTCCTTTCCTCTGGCCAAGCAGGCCGTTTTCTCTAAAGCTCATATATCTGTTATCGCCAATAATGATATGATCTGCCAGGGCGATTCCCAGCATCTTTCCACTCTCCATGACCCGGTGCGTCACTAAAATATCTGCATCGCTGGGCGCTGGATCGCCGCTTGGATGGTTATGGAGAAGTACAATATGCACTGCATGGCATTCCAGTGCGCTTATGAAAATTTCCCTGGGTGATACCAGAGAGTAATTTACTGTGCCGACAGAGATGACTTCATCTCCCAGCAAATTGCTTTTTGCATCAAACATTGCCAACAGCAGCCGTTCCTTGGGCTCATGTCTGAGCGTCTCCATATAGTAATAGGCAATGCTGGCAGGATCGTTCAGCCGTATCTCTCCAAGCCTGCTGCACTTGGCAATACGCCCGGCAAGCTCAGCGATACACTTTAACTGTGCCGCTTTGACTTGTCCGATACCCGGAATCTTTTTCATCTCCTGCGGGTTCATATAGACAAGGTTCAACAGCCCCTTATCCTTCTGTGCAAGCAGTGTCTGCGCAAGCTGCAACGCCGTCATGTCTTTTGTGCCGCTTCGCAAAATCAAAGCAAGAAGCTCTGCATCCGAAAGAGCCTGCGCTCCAAAGCGCCCAAACTTCTCACGCGGCTGTTCTGATTCCGGCATTTCTTTCATAGTTATGTGTAAATTCATGCGTTTCCTTTCACTCTCTCAAAAGCAAAGGAAAAAATAATACATTTTATTTTAGCACAAAAGGTCTTTGATGTATACTAATTATTATTAAAAATTTATTAATCCCTCTTCATTCAATTTCTGCAAAGACATTAGAATCCCCAATTTTGCATGGTACCAGGTCAACCCTCCCTGAAAATATACGGCATAGGGTTCGCGCAGGGGACCGTCCGCGCTCAATTCAATCGAAGAGCCTTGCACAAAGGCTCCCGCTGCCATAATCACCTCATCGTCATACCCAGGCATTGCCCATGGCTCCGGGGTCACATGGCTGTCTACTGGCGCCGCCGCCTGAATGCCCTTGCAAAAGGCAATTAAAGCTTCCGGGGATTGTAAGGTCACCGCCTGAATAATATCATGGCGACTTTCGCTGCCATTCGGCACGACCGGAAATCCCAGGTTTTCATAGATATTCGCTGCGAAAATGGCGCCTTTGAGGGCTCCGGCTACCACGGTAGGAGCCAAAAACAACCCTTGGTAGAAAGACTGGATAACGCCCAGGGAAGCCCCGACTTCTTTGCCAAGACCAGGAGAAGTCAAACGGTACGCCGCATTGTCTACACATTCCTTCTTGCCGACAATGTAGCCGCCTATCGGCGCAAGCCCGCCGCCTGGATTCTTAATTAGGGAGCCTACAATCATATCCGCACCGACTTCCAGCGGTTCACGTCGTTCGACAAATTCGCCGTAACAGTTATCCACCATGCAGATAACATCCGGTTTGATTTCTTTGATAAACGAAATCAGCTCGCCTATTCGCGCTACCGATAACGTCGGTCTCGTCTGGTAGCCCTTGGAACGTTGAATGGTTACCAGCTTCGTCTTATTGTTGACGGCTTTCTTAATATTTTCAAAATCAAAACTGCCATCCGCTAAAAGATCAACCTGTCGATAAGTAACGCCATACTCTGCGAGCGAGCCCTGCGAGGGGCGAATACCAATCACTTCCTCCAGTGTATCATACGGCTTGCCCACTGGCGATAAAAGTTCATCCCCAGGACGGAGGTTAGACATCAGCGCCAGCGCCAGTGCATGTGTACCGCAAGTGATTTGCGGGCGTACCAGCGCCGCTTCTCCGTGAAAACAGGAAGCATAGACTTCCTCTAAGGTATCTCTTCCTAAATCATTATACCCATATCCGCTGCTTCCCATAAAACATTCTGCACTGACTCTATGCTTTTGTAAAGATTTGATTACTTTTAACTGGTTGTATTCTGCCGTCTCGTCTATC
Source organism: uncultured Lachnospiraceae bacterium (assembly GCA_947565425.1). Lineage (GTDB taxonomy): Bacteria > Bacillota > Clostridia > Lachnospirales > Lachnospiraceae > Petralouisia. Next base: position 22,849 of record CANOFW010000027.1, on the reverse strand, counting down.
TCATGGAAACGCTCTTCTAATTTTTGCTCAAATTTTCTGCCGAAAGCAAATACCTTTTCGTCAATCCCCAGCTCTCTATAAATATCTTTCATTGGTCTTTCCTCTCTATCTGCAATTATTACAAAATTATCCCTTTTTCTAGCAAAAGCTTTTGCATGTAAGATACTATTTTATCATTGTCATAATCAAACGTCTGTTTGTCCATCCAAATGACTTCACGTTCACGGCGAAACCAGGTTAATTGTCGCTTGGCAAAATGTCTGGTGTCGCGCTTTATGCGATAAATTGCCTCTTCTAAGGTTAATTCTCCTTCAAGGTAAGCAAGAATTTCCTTGTAACCTAGTCCTTGCATGGATACCATAGAACGATTGCAGCCAAGTTCCTGCAACTTTTTTACTTCTTCCACAAGTCCATTGGCTATCATCTGCTGCACACGGTCGTTAATTCGTTCGTAGAGCTTTTGCCTGTCATCGTTGAGGACAAAATATGCGAAATTGTAGGGCGACTCTTTCTGCCGTTCCGCCTCATTGTGTTCAGAAATCTTCCCACCGCAGGCATGGTGGAATTCCAGCGCACGCACCATACGTTTGATATTGTTTTCATGAATCTGTTCTGCGGCTTTGGGATCTGCTTCTCTTAACATCTCATGTAGAATGCCGCCTCCCCGTTCTCTTGCCAGCTTTTCCAAGGCTGCCCGATAGCTGGCGTCTCCCTGTTGCTCTGTAAAATCTATCTCATACACAAGCGCCTGGATGTAAAAACCCGTGCCGCCGACAATGATAGGAATTCTGCCCTGGGCATAGATTTCCTGCATATATTTTTGTGCATACTCTTGAAAACGAACGACGTGGAATTCTTCATCCGGTTCAAACTCATCAATGAGATAATGGGGAATTTCCTGCATTTGGGCTTTCGTTATCTTTGCAGAGCCAATATCCATATGGCGGTAAACCTGCATGGAATCCGCCGAGATAACAGAACCGTTTATCAGCCTTGCCAGGCGAATGGATAGCTCCGTTTTACCCACCGCCGTAGGACCTGTCAGTATGATCAAAGGTTTTTTCATTATAACACCCGCTTAAATTTCTTTTCTAGTTCATATTTTGTCATAGAGATAATCGTTGGCCGCCCATGCGGACAGTGATAAGGATTATCCAATGTCAGAAGTTCTACAATTAAGGCTTCCACTTCCTGCCGCGACAATTTTTGATTTCCCTTGACTGCCGCTTTACAGGACATGGAAGCAATCTTTTCCGTAATCATCTGCGGCGTTTCTCTTCCGTGGAAGCCGGACAATCCATCCAGCATTTCCATTAACAAATCCTTCCCTTCCAAACCGAAGAGATTTGCCGGCACAGACGTCACCGAATACTCCTTGCCGCCGAAATGCTCGAAGACAAAGCCCAATTCCTCAAAATAGTTCCTGTACTTCTTTAGAAGCGCTTCCTCCTGCATATTTAATGTCAACAGAATGGGCGGATAAATTGCCTGCGACGTATAGTCCTTAGTTGCCATAGATTTCATTGTACGCTCATACAACACTTTTTCATGCGCCGCATGCTGGTCAATGATATATAATTGGTTATCAAATTCCACCAGCCAATATGTCTCGAAGAGCTGACCGATTATCCGGTGTTCCTTCTGGGAAGATATATCAAGTAACTTGCGCGTGATTTGTTCGCCCATTTTCTCAGGCAAAATCGCAAAATCTGATGTTTCTGCTGCTAAATCCGGCTGCTGTTCTGAAATAGAGTAATCCGCTAATTGTTGCGGCTGTTTTTCTACTGTAGGTACTTCAACTGGCTGTTGCGGCTGTTTTTCTACTGTAGGTATTTCAACTGGCTGTTGCGGCTGTTTTTCCACTGTATATATCTCATTTGGCTGTTGAATCTGTTTTTTTAACATTGAACGTTCTGTCGTCTGCGGATATTCTTCATACTTCTTCTCATAAGGACTGTCCTTACGGATGCCCTCTTTCAACGCCTGCAAACGTTTGGCTTCAAAGGGCTCCGGCGCCTGTCTGCCCGATTTTAAATGTTCCTTTTTCTGTTGCTCCTGCCGCTTTTTTACCTCCCGCTCATTTTCCAAACTTACTTGATAGACGAGCTCGCTCTGGTTGATGGCCTTTCTCACCAAATCCGTAATAAATTGGTAAATAGCCTCTCCGTTGGAGAAACGCAGTTCCATTTTTGTAGGATGGACGTTGACGTCTAACAATTCTCCTTTGACAGAAATGTGCAGCACGGTAAACGGGTACTTGTGCTGCATAACAAACGACTTATATCCTTCTTCTATGCTTTTAGCAATCAGCGCGCTCTTTATGTATCTTCCGTTAATAAAATAATTCTCAAAATTTCGATTCCCCCGGGAAATTAGAGGCTTACCGAGAAATCCACTGACGGAAAACAGCTCGTTTTCCTCCTGCACTTCGAGCAGATTTCCCGCAATCTCCCGTCCATAAATATGGTAAATAATTTCTTTTAAATTGGAATTGCCAGAGGTATGCAGCTTGAGCTGGTTATTGACAATGAATTTAAAAGAAATTTCTGGATGTGACAAGGCGAGCTTTTCCATCAGGTTTGCAATATATCCTGCTTCCGTCTGCGCGGTTTTTAAGAATTTCCGCCTTGCCGGAGTATTATAGAATAGATTACGCACCAGAAATGTCGTCCCTTCTGGGGCGCCGATTTCTTCCAATGACTGCTCTTTGCCGCCTTCTATCACATAACGGACGCCGCTGATGCCAAGCGAGGTCTTTGTAATCAGTTCCACCTGAGAAACCGCGGCGATGCTGGATAACGCCTCACCGCGAAATCCTAAAGAGGAAACAGTGAACAGGTCTTCCACACTTTTAATCTTGCTGGTCGAATGGCGCAAAAATGCAAGCGGCACCTGGTCTTTTTCAATACCGCAGCCATTATCGGTAATGCGGATAAATGAAATGCCGCCTTCTTTAATTTCTACAGTTACGGCACTTGCCTGCGCATCTATGGCATTTTCTACCAATTCCTTCACGACAGAAGAAGGACGCTCAATCACTTCCCCGGCTGCAATTTTATCTATTGTCTGCTGGTCTAGTACTTGTATATTTGGCATATATGCTCCTCTGTTTCAGATGAAATTAGAACTTTCTTATAGTCTTAAAAATGTTTGACCCAGCCTATAGTTTACATAATTTTTTTATGTAAACTTACCAGCGGTTTTTAATCTTATTTTGCAACTGATATAATTTATTGAGGGCGTCAATAGGCGTTAAATTGCCCAAATCCAACTCCTGTAATTCTTTGATGATATCATCATCCTTTACTGTATCAAATAATGACATCTGCGTCAAATCAACTTCATCGAGTTTTTTATGATGTTTCTTTGCCGGCGTCCCTTCCATCGTAATGCGCCCGGTAAATTCTGCAATATCGTGCGCCGACAACTCTTCGGCAATTACCTTGGCGCGGGCAATTACAGATTCTGGGACACCGGCAATCTTTGCTACCTGAATACCATAGCTCTTGTCTGCGCCTCCGGGCACAATCTTACGCAGGAATACAATATCGTCCCCTTTTTCTTTAACCGCAATACAGTAATTATTCACGTTATCCAATTTGCCTTCCAGTTCTGTAAGCTCATGGTAGTGGGTGGCAAATAAGGTCTTTGCCCCTAGCAATTTGGGATTGCTGATATGTTCCACGACTGCCCAGGCAATGCTCAGTCCGTCAAAGGTGCTGGTGCCGCGCCCAATTTCATCAAGAACCAGCAGGCTGTTATGTGTGGCGTTTCTTAAAATATTGGCAACCTCCGTCATTTCTACCATAAAGGTACTTTGCCCGCTTGCCAAATCGTCGGACGCCCCAACTCTTGTGAAAATGCGGTCTACAATGCCTATTTTGGCGCTCTCCGCCGGCACAAAACTGCCAATCTGCGCCATCAGCACAATCAATGCCGTCTGGCGCATATAGGTGGATTTCCCTGCCATATTAGGTCCTGTGATGATGGAAATTCGCTGTTTCTTGTTATCCAGATAGGTATCGTTGGCGATGAACATATCATTGTTAATCATTTTCTCCACGACCGGATGACGCCCATTTTTAATGTCGATAACACCTTTTTCGTTGAGAGAAGGACGGCAGTAATTGCCATGCTCCGCCACCAGTGCAAGCGCAGAAAACACATCTATGCCTGCCACCGCTTTGGCTGTCTTTTGAATTCTCAGTACTTCACCGGCAATCTTATCGCGGATGTCCCGGAAAATCTCATATTCCAAGGCTACCAGCTTGTCCTCTGCGCCCAGGATAATATCTTCCAATTCTTTTAAATCCGCGGTGATGAAACGTTCGGCATTTGTAAGCGTCTGCTTACGGACATAATCATCCGGCACCATGTCACGGTAAGAATTTGTTACTTCCAGATAATAGCCGAATACTTTGTTGTATTTGATGCGCAGATTTTTGATGCCTGTACGTTCACGCTCCTTTGCCTCCAACTCCATCAGCCAGCCTTTGCCCTCTGTCTTAGCATGACGCAGCTTATCAATTTCCTCGTTATAACCTTCCTTGAGGATACCACCATCGCGGATGGAAATGGGCGGCTCCTCAGCAATCGAGGCATCAATCAGTGCAAAAATATCTTCCAGAGGGTCTAAATCTGCCTGGATATCCTTAATTAATGGCGCTTTGAATTCATCCAGCAGATGTTTGAGGAAGGGAAGCATTTCTAAGGAAGATTTAAAGGCAATCAAATCGCGGGGATTTGCCGTCTGGTAAGTTACTCTGCCAATCAATCGCTCCAGGTCATAAATGGGATTTAAGTACTCGCGAATTTCTTCCCTTGTCATGGCTTGTTCTTTCAATGCTTCAATGGCATCCAGTCGCCGCTCTATCTCCGCCTTTTCAATCAAGGGCTGTTCCACGAAACTTCTAAGCATTCTCGCGCCCATAGCGGTTTTCGTTTTGTCCAGTACCCACAGCAGGGAACCGCGTTTTTGTTTTTCTCGCAACGTCTCCACCAATTCCAAATTGCGTCGTGTAGAGCTGTCGATAATCATATATTTTCCCGTACTGTAAAGCTGCAAGGAGGTCATATTTCCCAGGTTGTTTTTCTGCGTCTCATAAAGATATTTCAACAATGCGCCTGCCGCCACAGTGCCGGAACCATAATCCTCCAGGCCCAAGCCCTGTATATCCGCGACTTTAAAGTGGGAAAGCAAGGTATTTTTGGCTGTCTCATCGCTGAAATACCAACTATCCAGTGAATAAATGGCAATGTTCAGTCTGTGTTTTAAATCCTCAAAATCCATGCCCGTCATATAAAATGCTTCATTGCAGATAATCTCTGAGGGTGTAAATTTATGTATCTCATCCAAGAGCTTGCGCTCCGTGTCCAATTCTGTTACAAAGTAATCGCCCGTCGTAACGTCTGCGATGGAAACGCCATAGCGGTCCGCAATATAGACAATACACATAATATAATTATTTTTCGTCTCATCTAATGCCTGTGTGTCTAAATTGGTTCCAGGGGTCACAACACGCACAACCTCCCGCTTCACCAGTCCCTTTGCCATCTTGGGGTCTTCCACTTGCTCACAAATTGCCACCTTATACCCCTTGGACACAAGCTTATTCAAATACCCCTCCACCGCATGAAACGGTACACCGCACATGGGCGCGCGCTCCTTGAGTCCGCAATTCTTACCTGTCAAGGTGATTTCTAACTCTTTGGATGCTGTCAGGGCATCTTCAAAAAACATTTCGTAGAAATCTCCCAACCGATAAAAAAGAATACAATCCGGGTATTCCTTCTTTGTCTCCAAATATTTCTGCATCATTGGCGTCATTTCTGCCACAATGAATCCCCTCCTTTGTACTTTTGTGCAATCGCTTCTGCAACTTTCATGCCATCCATGGCGGCTGACATAATGCCCCCTGCATACCCGGCGCCTTCCCCACAGGGATAGACGCCTTTTCCATTACTCTCAAACGCTTCATCCCTGACAATGCGCACCGGCGAAGACGTCCGGCTCTCCACCCCGGACAAAATGGCATCTTCACAGTCAAAACCGTTGATTCTGCCTGCAAATTGGTGCATTCCCTGGCAGAAGGATTCTTTTATATCCTGCGGAAAAAGTTCATGCAGCGCGGCAAACGTATGCTGTCCTTTGATTTCCGATGTAAAACTACCGTAACTTTCTGTTAATTTTCCGGCCTCAAAATCACCGAAAAGCTGCTGAGGCACTTTGCCGCTGCCAAGCTCATAAGCTTTTCTCTCAAGATTTCGCTGGAACCTCACACCAGCCAGTGCGCCATTCCCCGGAAAATCATCAGGCGTGACGGTAACGATAATCGCACTGTTGGCGTTTTTGCCATCTCTTTTACTGTAACTCATGCCATTAACGGCAATTTGTCCCTCCTCGGAAGAAGCGTTCACTACATAACCGCCTGGACACATGCAAAAGGAATAGACACCTCTGCCATTTTCCAGATTGGCCGTGACTTTATAAGGAGCAGCCTCTAGCACCGAGGCCGCCTCCTTCCCATACTGAGCTTCATTAATCATATCCTGGGGATGTTCCACACGCAGCCCCACGGCAAAAGATTTCGCCTCCATCTGGAATCCACGGCTTTCTAACACAGCAAATGTGTCTCTTGCGCTGTGTCCGATGGCAAGCACCGCCAATTCCGTCTCTATCTTATAGCATTCTCCTGTCTTTTGATTACGGCATGCCAATGACTGAAGATTTCCATTAGAAAAGTGCAAATCTGTCACACAGGTGTCGAACAGATAGGAACCGCCCCACGCTTCTATCTGCCTGCGCATATTCCGTATCACCTGCTTTAAAATATCCGTCCCAATATGCGGTTTTGCCTGATAGGAAATAGCCTCCGGCGCACCATGACGGATAAAAATATCCAGTACTTTCTGGTTCCTGCCTTTTACATCTTTGACAAGTGTATTCAGTTTACCATCTGAAAAAGTTCCAGCGCCGCCCTCACCAAACTGTACGTTCGTATCAAGATTCAGTATGTTTTTCTGCCAGAAATTTTCCACTTCCTTTGTGCGTTCCTCTATCGGTTTTCCACGTTCTATCACCAGTGGACGAAAGCCGTGTTCCGCGAGTAAATAAGCGCAAAAGAGTCCTGCCGGCCCACTGCCAATCATCACTGGAGGGTGCTGTAAGGCTTGCTCTCCTCCTTGGGGAAACTTATAAATAACATCTCTTGCCAGCGCAATCTGTTTTCCTTTTGCACGGCGCAGCACATCTTTCTCATTCCTGACAGTGACGTCTACCGTATAGACAAAAGAAACTTCACTTTTCTTACGGGCATCTACAGACTGCCTGCGAATCTTATATTTCGTGATATCATTCGTTCTCACCCGCAATACTTTGGCAAGCTTTTGCACCAATTGTTCTTGCGTGTGAATTATTGGCAGTGCAAGCTGCTGAATTCTTATCATATGTTCCTCCTCTATCTATAATCGCCGCGTTCTTAAATGTTATGTAAACTACATGCATTGAGTATTCCCGGCCATACAGCAGGAAGCCGCCTCTGTTCCCGCTACAAAACCGCTGCTCCAGGCCCATTGTAAATTGTAGCCGCCGCACATGCCGTCAATATCTAATACTTCCCCGGCAAAATAGAGCCCCGGCACCAGTCTGGATTCCATTGTCATGGGATTTACTTCACTTGTGTCTACGCCGCCTGCGCTGACCTGAGCATTATCAAAGCCTTTCGTTCCTGTGACGTCTATGCACAAAGCTTTCGCTTTGCCAGCTAATAAAGACAATTCTTCTGTCGAACATTCTCCGGCTGGTTTGCGAATGGGGATTTGCGCCTCATTTAAAAGTACTGCATTCAGCTTATCCGGGAACAATCCCAGCAATGCCTGCGCAGCATTCTTTCCTTCTGCGAAACACAAGAAACGTTTTCGCAGCAAATCTCGCGTCTCTTCCTCCGTCAACTGCGGCAGAAAATCCAACATCGCAAAAACCTGTTTCCCTTCGGATAATGCGAAAGAAGCATAGCGGCTGACCTGAAAGACGGGAATCCCAGAAATGCCGAATTCTGTCAATTGTAATTCGCCAGTATCTTCTGCAATTTTTTCCTTTTCTATGTAAATACTGACCTTTCCGTCTGCACGTATTCCTGCAATTTCTTTTAAAAACGACTGTTTTCCTTGCAATTGAACGAGCGCAGGCACAATATCTGTCAATTTATGGCCTAACTTCTCAATATATAGAAATCCGCTTCCGTCACTTCCTGTCTTTTTTGCCGCTTTGCCGCCAGTAGCAATAATACAGCAATTGCTAAAAAATTCCCCCTGTTTGGTATGGAAGGAAAACCCTTTTGCTGTCTTCTTTATTTCACGGATGCCTATATTACAGGCAATACGCACGTTGAGCCGTTTACATTCGAGCAGCAGACTTTGCGCTACAGATGATGCCTGTCCACTCGCCGGATAATAATAAGCTTCCCATTTCTTTTTGGGATACACACCGAGTTCTTCAAAAAAACGTAATGTTTCTTTCACATCAAACTGACGAAGCGCAGGCAATACAAAGGCAGGGTTCTTGCCATGATAATAAGCAATTCCCTGCTTCTCGTTGGTAAAATTACATTTTCCATTTCCGGTTACTAAAATCTTCTTTGCGGCCTTGTCCATATGTTCTAAAATCAGTACATGCGCTCCCGCCCTCGCCGCATGGATGCCTGCCATAAGCCCGGAAGCCCCGGCGCCCACGACGACGATATCAAATTGTCTACTCATTACAACTCCTTGTGACTAGTTTTTGGCGTTTCTAAAATCTCAGCCGTTTCTTCTAATAGCAGTATATCATCAAACAAAAAATATAGCAATTGGCTTTTTATGAAAGGTTTATGGGCGTTCCAAATAGAATATGCTCGCCAGTTGTCTGAAAATACCCCTCCCCGTCATAGAGACCGTGCACATACAATCGCGCGATAATTTCCCTCATTCGCGGCGTCAGGCTATGATACATACGCTTTTTTTCCCATAAAATACCTCGTAAATATTCCTGTTGCCGCTGTCCGAGTACACGAAAACACTCCTCCGTTTTCTTTCGGTCCAATCCAAAATCACAGGATATGTAAGAGGCTTCCACCCCATTTTCCTTCGTTTTGTACTCCAAGAAATGAAGGAGATTTCCGTCGTACTCCTGCTTATACGCATGTTCCTGCCAATGAACTGCGGACGTTTTTGTTTCCTGTACGACAATCTGACGGAAACTTGCCCTGCCATAGCTGTCATATTCTTTGACAAAAGCTTTCTTTGCAGGAATGATATGATCCGGCTTTCTTATAAGAAGCACGCCTGTTTTTTGCAGATGTTCATTTAATGTCTTTTGCACCCTCTCATACGGTACAGAAATGTCTAGCGCTTCTAGGATTTGATTTATCGTGTAGCCAAGATCGGCAAGATGCCGAATTTGCGCACCGCATGCCATATCGTAAGCGAAATCGGATAGCGCTTTCTTTAAATAATTATTATTTTCTTCTCGCATAGTTATCAAATCATTAACTGGAATAATTCTCTAAGAAACTGTAAAGCTGTTCCTCGCTATCAATTACTTTCCCCTCCTGAATTTCCTGCTGTAAATTATCTGGAAGGCTATCCATGAGAATCCCCGTTGTGGCATACAATGTCTCGCGGTCTGCCTGATAGACAGCCACAAACCCGTCCTCTGCCAAAAGCACATACGCATATGGCGCAATCACATGCAAGCTTTCCGCGGTATTCTCCTTTTCCTGCTCTTCTTGCTGTCTAACCAAAAGCTTCTCTTTTTCTTGCCGCAGCAAATCTATGCGCTGTTCATAACCTTTCCAGCTTTTTTTTGTGCCTGCAAAAAATCCCAGACAAAGAGATAATGCGGCTGTTAAAATAATTCCAACTAAAAGTAAGCGGATACTACATGTCTTTTTCATTACATACTCCTTTTTATGGTAGTATCTGCTACTTTTGTAAATTTATTCAAAAAATTACATAACTATTTACCTTTGTTCGATATGTTTTACTAACATATTTACATCAAATGTAGCTTTTTGGCAATCTTAATAATCAGATTTCCCATCGGAAAACCTCGAAGCTCTTTCTCACGCAGCCCACGCAAGAGCAAAAGCAATACACCGTAAATAATGATACCGATTACAATCGAGACAGAAACTGCTACTGCATTGATACCTATAAATTTCATTAACAGATAATATACGCCGTAGACCGCGCCGCCCATGGCTGCCGCACAGATACAAGGCACAATAAAAGTACGTGGGATTTCCTGCCGGTAACGGAGATGTTTGCGAATCGCCCGTCCATTCAGCACGCACATCAGGAAAGAGAAAAATGTATTTGCCCACACCACAGCATAAATATTCATATCCAGTCCATACATCAATGCTACCAGAACGCCCATATGTAATACTAAGGTGACGATTGCATTCCTTACGGGGACATTCATGCGGTTGATACCTTGCAGAATACCATTGCTCAACGTTGATAAGGAGTAAAAAATAATGGAGACAGCGCCAATCTGCATCATACGCTCCGGCATTTCACGGTCGTCCTGGAATAGAAGCTGCAAAATAGGTGATGCCAGCACAGCCATGCCCACCGCACAGGGAATGGCGATAACCATTACAAAACGAATAGAATATCCAACTTTCCGCCGCACTTCCCGCATATCCTTTGAGGTATATGCTGCTGATAAACTTGGCACGCTAGAAGCTGCTACTGCCGAGGCTATGGCAATAGGAACATTGACCAACACTTTGTATTCTCCTACATAAATTCCCCACATCGTGCTGTAATCCAATGCTTTGTAGCCTTGTTGTTCCGCAATCTGCTTGAATACACTGGTATCTAAAAAAGACGTTATATTATAGATTGTAGTACTCAGCAGCACTGGCAGGATTGTCATGATAAGTACGCTAAAAATTCGCCCATAACCCTCGGTCTTCCCGCTGCGGTCGCCCTTTACCTTTTTTATAAATGTTCTACGGTAAATGAAAAAGACTCCTATTGTGAACAACAATGCGGCAAGAGCGCCGGCGCCAGTGCCTAAAGTGCCACCCGCCGCTCCATATGCTTCCGCATAGGTAGAGGGATTGCCCAGGACTGCGCCAATCTTCGTACCGTACTGGAACAACATATAGGCTGACCATACGCTGACTAATGCATTTATGATCTGCTCAATCAACTGAGACATAGCGCTTGGCATCATCGTTCCCATGCCCTGGAAAAATCCTCTGACTACGCCAAGCAGCGCCACAATCAACAATGTTGGCGCTAACACTTTCAGAGCAAAAATGCTCAGGGGAGTATTTACAATATAAGTCGTGATGAATCCTGCGCCAAAGTATACAGCTAGACATGCCGCACTCCCGGAAACAAAGGCAAACAAAAGAGCCCCTTTGAAAATACGGTATGCATTTTTTTGCTGTCCCTTTGCCATCCTTGCGGAAACCAGTTTAGACACAGCCACTGGCAGACTGTAGGAGGAGATCAACAGCAAAATACTGTAGATCTCCATAGCTGTTCCATAATAGTCATTTCCAATATCGCCGATAATGGATTTTAAGGGAATCCGGTATAACAACCCGATAATCCGGCTGATGATAGACGCAACTGCCAAAATCGAGCCTTGTACAAGGAAATTGGATTCACGTTTTCTAGTTCTGCTCATAGAAATTCCTCAATAAAACTTCCTACTGTTCGGTTGCCCTTGCCTCTGATAATTCTTCTTCGGTTGCATATACGCCAAACCGATCTTTATAATCATTGCGCGCGATGCATACCCAGGTCTTACCCTGATTGATGGTAATCTCATTCCCACTCTCGTCATAGTAACGTGCCGGGGAATCTTCGTTTTCTTTTGTCCAGGTAACCTTTTCCATCTTGCCATTTGTGAAATAGTAGCCATCTCCACCGGAAAGCGTGTCAATATCCATATATCCATTCTCGTCCATATAAGACCAATTACAATATTGGATGAGGATGTTCTTTACGGCAAGCTGTTCTTCTGTCGCACCGTCTATCTGCTTATCTTTGAATTCATAGCGGTAATATAACCCATCCTCGCTATTATAGACAAACCAGGGTTTGTTTACAAAATATCCGGGGCTCACAACGAGCGCATCATCTCCGCTAAGCTGTACTTGTGCATCATCATCTGCAAACTGGAAATGACCGCTGTAAGTATCGGAAAGCTCCGTGCGGTAACCCATTTTTTCTATCCCGGCATTGATACCTTCCGCACTGGTAAATGCATTGTGAGGCGACTTACGCTCCGGGTCACGATAGAACATAATAGACTCAATGGAAGAATCCATGCCGCTCAGATTATGCACATCCTCTCTGGCAAGAATCGGCTCTGCATAGACCGCTTGTCCATAATGCGCATAGATGGCGTCAAACTCTCTCGCATAGAAAATGAAATAATGACGACAGCTACGCACAGAACCAATCTTCTCTAACCCGCTATAATCCTGGAAAATTGCCATCAGACGAGTATAGGAACCTTCCACGGGTACCTCATAAATAACATCTGCGGAAGAAATTCCATACTGTGGCAGCGCATCGGAAGTATTGCCAATCATTACGGCAAACGGCCGCTTCTTTGCCAATTCTTCATCAATCCACTCTCCCGTCAGGTAACTTTTTGCCATTCCTTCATGGGTATCTACCGGTTCCGGCTCAGGTTCGGGTTCCGGCTCAGGTTCGGGTTCCTCGACCTCTTGTACTGGTTCCGGTTCTGGTTCTGGCTGTTTCTTCTTTCCACATCCTACAATTGTGCCAAGAACACAGATTGCCAGGAGCAGATAAATCATACGTTTCTTCATAGTAATTCCTCCAAAATTTTATTTTTAAATCTGTGATTTATCATCAGCACTCGGTATTCGCCGAATGCATGAACGCATGTTTCGTGCTAATACTTTATCTTAAAATTCCCATCTGAGATAGTATTTTATTCTGTTTTGCCTCCATTATTTGTGAATCGGCCAGCGTCATATGATCATAACCAAACAAATGCAAGATACTGTGCAGGATAAGGAATGCATATTCCCGTTTCTCGCTGTGTCCAAATTGCGCTGCTTGTTCTTTGACCTTGTCGATACATAGAACAATATCCCCCAATAGGGCTTCTCCGGTGTCAGGATTAAAATTATCCTCATCGCTTTCGAGATTGGCAAAGTCCCCAGGAGCCGGATAGTTGATTAAGGGAAAAGACAAAACATCTGTAGTCGCATCTATCTGACGCTGTTCCCTGTTGATTTGGCGGATATCCTCTGCCGACACCAGCAACAAATTTACTTCTGCCTCATAAGGAAATTCTTCAGCCGCCAGCGCTGCTTGCACGACTTCTGTTGCAAGCTGTTTGTAATCAAACTTGAAAGCGGCTTTTACTTCCTCTTCCAGTGTCAACGTCATAGTAATTTCGCCTCCTTTATAAGATAATCCCTGATTTGCAAATACATATTCATGCCAAGTCCGGACTTATCATAGAGCCCTGCCGTCGAGTTCTCATTTAATGTCTGATAGACTATGATATCCTGATTCCAGGAGTTTGAAATCGTACTCTTATCCAGAACATCAAATTTTGCCACTACACTGTCAACAATGTGCACAATCGCAGATTCTACCGTGGATGGAAGCTTCTTCTCTCCATTATACTCTTTTAAAATCTCTATAATCTCTCTTGGAAGGTAATTGATGCGCGCCAACGCCACGCCGTTTTCCACATAAGGCTCACCCTCCATCCTGCCTAGCCGGTAATAAAACCCACCAGCTGCTGCGATGTTGGGATCCGCGGCAACAATTTTTGCGCATTGCTCTGAAATTTGCGATACCTTTTTGGCATGTTCATAATCTGCGCTGGAAAAACGCTGCATTTCCCGCACTAGTCCAAACTTTTCAGACAAAATCTTCTTTAACGCCTGTTCTTTGACCTCCTCCGGTTCAAAGAAACAAATACGGTATAACCAGGCGGCTCCGGCGGCTGAGAGCGCGCCGTTACAGATCGCATAAATCAGAAAATCTTTGTCTAGTCTGCCTGCTGACAAATAGGAAAATACCATCACGCCTGCAAATGTAATGAGAAACAAAAAGACCATGCCCCAGCGAAGATACTCATACTTATCCAAGAATGAAGAGGCAAAACATCCGCAAAGTAAAAGCAGCAAGATAAATAACAATACATATATATCCTGAGAACCGCATAACATGTAAACCGTACAATGGAACACGCCAGATACCATGCCAAAAATCGGGCTCACAATCATAGAAATAACCATGCTAAGAAGCAACGCCGGACGCACAAACTCAGGCAGGTATAAAAACAATACTGCCACCACGCAAGTTATAAAATAAAATATAGCCAGACGCTTGTAATCCCCTAATTTTTCAAATAACCATTCTTGTTTCACTCTTGTAATCTCCAAGGCAGTGAGAAAGAGGATTGCATAGAGCACCCCGACAAACAATAACACAATTTGCCGTTCCTGTGATTGCTGGCTGATCATCCCGGCAAAACCACTTTCCAAAACTGTGCAGGCAGCAATAAATATGATTATAAATCTGCGGAATCTAAAATCACGCTCTCTTAGCCGTCTGCTGCTTGTGGACTCTGCCAGTGTATGTCTCGCGGATTCTGCTTCTATCTGCTTGTCTCCTACAAATTTCGCTTCTATTTGTTTCCCTCTTGCTGTATCTGTATCTATCTGTTTCCCTCTTGCTGTTTCTGTATCTGTTCTATTACCTTCTGCGGGTTCTGCCTCTGCCTTGGCTATTGTCTTTGCTTCCTCTTCTCTCTTGTTTCTCATATTCCTCGTAAGCCTTTACTATTTTTTGTACTAGAGGATGACGCACGACATCACTGCTTGTCAACTGGCAAATGCCAATGTCCTCCACATTTTTAAGAACCCTAAGCGCTACATCCATACCGGAAACACTGCCTGGCGCCAAATCCTTTTGTGTGGCGTCGCCTGTCACCACCACTTTAGAGCCAAAACCAATGCGTGTCAGGAACATTTTCATCTGGGCAGGTGTCGTATTTTGCGCCTCATCCAAGATGATAAATGCATTGTCCAATGTTCGCCCTCGCATATATGCAAGCGGTGCGACTTCTATCAGGCCCTTTTCCATATTCTTCTGAAAACTTTCCACTCCCATAATCTGGTATAATGCATCGTACAATGGTCGTAAATATGGGTCGACCTTGCTCTGTAAATCTCCCGGCAAGAATCCCAGCTTCTCCCCTGCTTCTATAGCTGGACGCGTCAGAATAATCCTGCCGACCTCTTCACTTTTAAATGCGGTGATTGCCATGGCCATGGCAAGATACGTCTTGCCGGTGCCTGCCGGACCCAAGCCAAAAACAATCATTTTATCACGAATCTCATCAACATAACGTTTCTGCCCCAGAGTCTTAGGTTTGATGGGCTTACCATTAATCGTGTGGCAGATTAATTCTTTATCAATCTCCACAAGCGCCGATTCCTTTTCCTCAAAGGTCAGAGAAATCGCATAATCCACATTCTGTTCCGTAATCTGATTGCCGAGCTTGGATAATTCAAACAACTGCTTAAATACGCGCGACGCCTTATGGACATCGGCGTCTTTGCCTAAAATCTTCAGGCTGTCCTCGCGCAATACTACAGTAATCCCAAATGCACGCTCAATCTTTTTCATGTATACATCAAACTGTCCAAACACGTTGGCTATGTGCTCTGTTGGTATATCAATTGCTGTCTCCATCAGACTCATCTTCCATCTGCCCTTCCTGCGGTAGGTCTGTTATACTGGTTGCCTTCCGTGTGCCTATTGGTTCAATAACTTTTAAGCTGCCGGAAGCAGTGCAGTTTTTCCCATCCGTTACTATCATAACATTATTTTCTATAATTTGTACCCCTTTTTCTGATAATTCCTTACAAAATTCTTTTAATTTCTCATTTGCAAGCGTCTCAGCTTCCTCTTTTGTGTATTGCTTCCTCACCACTTGATACTCTCTACGTGTCTCGCGAAGGAACACCAGCGGCAAATAAAAGGTATCTCCTATTTTTAGATCGTACTCATCTGTAATAGTATCATACTTTTCAAATTTATGCAAAATATGAGGAAATGTAAACTGACTGTTCATAATCCGAATACCATATGCACTACTTTTTTTATCCGTATATACTTTATCCTCATACCTAAGTGAAAAGCTGTCATGATAAGAATATTGTGTGATACCGAGAATATCTGCATCTGACACGCAGTACTGATAGTTTGCAATTTCTCCCGCATCATTCAATACGGGGTTCTTTCCCTCCACGAGCAAATCTCCAGGCTTCACCTTTGTACCTTTTTCTACCTTGGGCGTTCCTGCGCGGGTAAGGATGCTGTGAATTTGTGCTTCCTTATCGGCCACTAAGTCGCTTGGCGTACCTTTTTCTGATTGCTGCATAGCAGCTTGCTGGTTCGTGGCAAGATTTTCCTGAATGTCGATAATCAGCATTGTTCCATTCAGTTTTGCTGATGCCCAGATAATGTCTTCATATCCTGCACGTAATTCTTCTTCAATCTTTTCACAGTCTATTTTGCTTTTTAACAGCCCATGATATACCTTTTTTTCCTCCAAAAATTTAATAATGCTGCTGTCCGTCTCATGGAGATTCCCATTGACTTCAATCCGCCAGACAAACAGAGACATTACATACAAAAGCGCACAGCAAAGCACAATTCCTGCAAAAAACAGTTTGCGTTTACGGTAACGGCGCATAACAAACGGAAGTCCTGTCCGTTCTATAATCACGAGTTTTGTCCTTGTTTTTCTCAAAATAGGCTTTAACTGTCGAAATCCTTGAAGGCTGATGCAGAATTCATACTGTTCTTCCTGGTATTGCAAATTCCAAATCAGGATATTACGGCTGCTACAAAGATTTAAGAAACGCTCTGGCGCGTAACCGTAAAGCCTGACCCTCACATACCCTTGCATATACTTTACTTTATCAATCAACAATACGCTTACCCCTTATGAATCATATAATATTCCCTGAATGAATCCGGTAATCTTCATCTCCTCATTGGTATAATACTCAACTACAAGACGTTTCCCGATCACGCTTACCTGGCAGTTCTTGGTCTGTAAGCGTATTTTCTCCCGCGTATAGTCGATAATGCCTTTGTAATTTTCTATCAGCACCTGGTTACGCCCCATAGCCGTTATAATCACCGCGCCGTATACGATATCCCGGGGCAGCTCTAAGGACTCCACAATATTCGATTTTACCTGTGTCAGTTTCTTTTTCTTCCATGCTCCCATAATTAAACATATGCAACCAACAGTTCAACCATGCATACCAAATAGAAGCTTTGCATGCGTGCATGTAAAAGATTCTATTTGTATATGCATGAGCGGAGCGCCATCTCATGAGCAAAGTTAGCAGTTGACCTGAGGGGGGACCCAACGAAGTTGGGGAGAGCCCTGATGCCTTTTACCTATTCCGAAAGCGTAGTCAGCGAAAAAACGCCATCTCTAATAACTCCTTTGACCATAGGAAGCGCCCCCACCGGCTCTGAGCTGATTTCATAAGCGCGCACGATTCTAGCGTAAGCCTCTTTTGCCTTTGCCATATCATTGGCATAAATTGTTGCAAGTGCATCACCAGGGCGTACCCAATCCCCACGTTTTTTGTGAATTAAAATTCCCACGGACAAGTCCACCTCACTCTCCTTAGTGAGACGACCGCCTCCTAGCACAAGGCTAGCCAGTCCAATATCCTCGGCAAGAATCCGGGAAACATACCCCTCTTCTGTATTCATAACCTGAAGTTGAATGCCACCAACGGGCAAAAGTTCTGGCTGGTACACAAAACGTTTATCCCCGCCCTGCGCCTCCACAAATTCTGCAAACTTATCCAGCGCAGTCTTATCTTTGATTGTCTGTTCCAACAAATTTCTCGCCTCTTTTGGCGTTTCGGCTTTTTTAGCCGCCAATACCATCTCCGTCCCCAAAGCATAGACAACCTCCATGAAATCCTGGGGTCCAAGGCCGTTTAAAGATAAGATTGCCTCCTTCACTTCCAGGGAATTGCCCACCGCATTTCCCAACGGTTGATCCATGTCCGTAATTACCGCTGACATTTGTTTGCCGACGCCCATACCAATTTGCACCATTTCTTTTGCCAGTGCAAAAGAATCCTCCTCTGTTTTCATAAACGCGCCATTGCCAGTCTTTACGTCCAATACGATAGCGTCAGCATTTGCCGCCAGTTTCTTACTCATGATACTTGCAGCAATCAGTGAAAGCTGGTCTACGGTTGCCGTCACATCCCTGAGTGCGTACAGTTTCTTATCTGCCGGGGCAAGGTTTGCAGTCTGTCCCATAATCGCTACCTTAATTCGATTGACATTTTCATAAAATTGTTCTCTGGACAACGCAGTAGAAAATCCTGGAAAACATTCAAGCTTGTCAATGGTTCCTCCGGTATGTCCAAGCCCTCTGCCCGACATTTTTGCCACCGGTATGCCAAGCGCAGCCACCATAGGCGTCAGTACCAAGGAAGTCTTATCCCCCACACCCCCGGTACTGTGCTTATCTACTTTTATGCCTTCGATTGCCGATAAATCCAACACTTCCCCGCTGTCTCTCATTGCCAACGTGAGATTCAGCGTCTCCTTTTCATCCATGCCCTGAAAACAGATAGCCATCATTAGCGCTGACACCTGATAATCGGGAATTTCCCCATTCGTATATCCCTCCACCATAAAATCAATCTCTTCTTTTGATAAATGCCCGCCGCGCTTCTTTTTATTGATAATATCATACATTCTCATGTGTAATCCCTCCTCCGCTTACATCCTCTTGCTCAGTTCTACAACAGTTTAATAACCTTTGCAGACATCCACCCATTCCATATATGAAGAGTATTTTTCAAGTTCCTCTATTGTGAGCTCTATCGCACTGTTAGAACTGCCGCAAGCTGGAAAGACAGTGTCAAAGCGTTTTAATGATATATCAAGATACACCTTCACTCCCTCATTTACCGCAAACGGACAGACCCCGCCCACTGCATGGCCAACCAGGATTTCTACTTCATCCGGTGAAAGCATTTTGGCCTTTTTTGCGAATTTTGTCTTATATTTCGGATTATCAATTTTCGCATCTCCGGCAGCCACAATCAGCACCGCCTGTCCTTCCACCCAAAAAGAAAGCGTCTTGGCTATCCTCTGCGGCTCGCAGTGTAATGCGCTGGCGGCCAACTCCACCGTTGCACTTGAAACATCAAATTCCTGTATCCTCTCCTCGATTCCATATGTTCTAAAATAATCCTTTACGCTTTTTAATGACATTTTTTCCTCCTAAATGTTTAATAATCTCTCGGAATCTTTAAGCCAGTAAATATCAGGCTTTCAGATTCCTTTTTTATTAAAATCCCCCACTTTTTTGCCAAAAACACTTGACAAATCCATCGAAAAATGCGGCGCTTCGTACCCTTCACATAAGGAAGTGAAGGGTACGAGGGCATCTCTGTATCAAATTACGGTATAGTCTTGTGGCTATGCCGTTTTTTCTTCTTTGGAACGCTTCTGTTTCAAGCGTTCTTGGAACATTTCTTCATATTCTTCAGCGGATGGGGCGTTGATAATACCGACTCCATTATAGTGAATATCAATAGGATACACTGTCTTTCCGTCTATGACCTCTTTCTTGGATACCATGATGTAGTCTATAAATTCATTGACGATGGCAGGCGTAAGTTCCTTGATTTCGGTATACCTCTTGACCTTTTCCACAAAGGCTGATACATTTGCGGTTTTGTCATCCTGCATTTCAATATCCAATTTTAATTGGGTAAGTAATTCTTTCAGCATTTTCTGTTCGGCTTCATAACTTGCCGACATTGTTGCAAAACGCTCATCGCTCAGTTTACCCGATACATTATCTTCATAAATCCGCTGAAACAATACGTCAAGTTCAGCAATACGCTTTTCGGATTTGGTTAATTCCCGCCGTTTCTTGGCAAGTTCTTTCCGCTGTTCCTCGCTTGATTTGTCAAGCTGTTCCTGTACGAATTGTTTTTCAAATGCCTGCACATAGAACAGGACACGCCGCAAACTTTCAAGAACCAAAGCATAAACAACCTTTTCACGGATATAGTGGGCGGTACAGTTTGCCGTACTCTTGCGGTAATTGGAACAGAAAAAATATGCCTGCTCCCTGCTGTAATTGTTCGTCACACTGTAATACAGCTTTTCCCCGCAGTCGGCACAATAGAGTAATCCAGAAAAAATACTGATTTCGCCTGTGCGGTTTGGTCTGCGTTTATGGCTTCTAAGCTCCTGCACGAGTGCCCAAGTTTCGCTGTCAATGATAGCTTCATGGGTATTCTCAAAGATTTTCCATTCTTCTTTCGGTCTGCGTATCATGGTTTTGTCCTTGAATGAGCGTGTGGTAGAACGGAAATTAACCGTATGCCCGCAGTATTCAAGTCGTTCCAGAATATCCGCAACTGTCCTTGCCGCCCATTTATGCGGAACAGCAGGAAGTACAGATGTCTTTCGCCCTTGTGCCTGCCAATGCTCTGTTGGCGTTGAAATACCCTCCGAAAAAAGGATATTTGCTATCTGCGTCGGTCCGTATCCCTCAACGCATAAGCGGAATATCCTGCGTACAACCTCTGCGGCTTCTTCGTCAATCAGCCAATGGGCAGGCTCAGCTTCGTTCTTTTTATAACCATAAGGGATAACAGTTGTAAGCGGCTTCCCCGACATGCCTTTATTTTGGAATACTGCCCGCACTTTTTTTGAGGTGTTCTTGGCGTGCATTTCATTGAACCAGTCCTGCACAGGAAGAAAATCGCTCAATCCGTCTTTTGTGTCGATATTGTCCATAATGGCAATATAACGGATGCCCAGACGGACAAAATCTTCTTCCAATAGCTGACCGACAACAAGGCGGTTTCTGCCAAGCCTTGAATGGTCTTTGACAATAATTGTTCCAACTTCTCCCGCCTCGGCAAGCTCCATCAGTTCCATAAAAGACGGTCTTGTGAAGCTTACACCTGAGTATCCGTCATCCACGAAAAATTGGGGATTCTGAAATCCGTTATCCTTTGCGTACTTGCTGACAATTGATTTTTGATTAGTAATGCTGTTGCTCTCCCCTTGCAGCATATCGTCACGGCTAAGCCTGCAATAGAGGGCAGTAATTTTTTCTGACTGTCTGTTCAAAATAAACTCCTTTCCGACAGTCGGATATGATGTTTGTAGTGATGCTATTCTACCATATCTGCCGTCTTACTTCAACGCTTTAAAGTGCGAATTAAAAATATTTTCATACCTCTGTACCTAATACCCGATTAACTTTGGTTATCATATCTTCCCTTTGTTCTTTATTGAAGTGAGAACGGACAACATAATAA
Source organism: uncultured Lachnospiraceae bacterium (assembly GCA_947565425.1). Classification (GTDB taxonomy): domain Bacteria; phylum Bacillota; class Clostridia; order Lachnospirales; family Lachnospiraceae; genus Petralouisia. Next base: position 1,442 of record CANOFW010000027.1, on the reverse strand, counting down.
ATACCATCTATCTCCTTTACAAAATCCAAATCTTTTGGTTTTGAAATTTGCCCAAAGAAAGCAAGGCGTTTCTCTTTCGGCAAATCAGCAAGCATATCGTAAATGTTGTTGATTGCTTCTCGAATAGCGGTATCTTCGGTAAATTGCTCCTTTGTTCTTTTGTCTATATAGTTGTCCATATGCAATAATCCTCCCATGAAGAATAGAGTGAGAAAAAATATCCCTCACCCTATAGTCCTTGAAAAAGTTAAAATTTGCCCTCTAGTGCTTAAAATCTTTTAGCTTTTTCCGTAGATGCTGCATCCTTGCATAGATAGCCCCTGCGGTTAAATGCACAAGCGGGGCAATCTCCTTTGTGGAATAGCCTTGCATTTTCAGCAGGACAATTTGTAATGTACGCCTGTCCACCGTGATTAAGGCAAGGTACAGATTTTCGCTTTCAATCTCGTCCAGTAAATCAGAAACAGACCTTACTTCCGCCTGCTTTTCTCTGTCTGCTATACCCTCAAGGTATTCTCCGAAATCGCTCGCCCATCGGTAAAACCGCCTGTTGGAATTAAAATCTGCCCTGTCGTCTGTGCGGATTTGCTCAATGACCGCTTCATCAATGCCACACTCACGCAAAATCTTTTCTTCGGCTTCTTTCCAGATGCGCCATTTTCTCTCTTCTCGTCCGTGGTTGTATGCCATCTTTATTTCCTCCAATCAAAACTGATTGAGAGGGCAGGCAAAAGCCCCCTCATTTTCCCAAAGGAAAAAACAAGAGGGCTGAACGCCTTAAATTTAAACCTCCATTATCTTTCTCAATTTCGCAAGGATTTTAGTTTTGCGTTTATTGACAACGCTCTGTGTTATGCCTAACCGCACCCCAACTTCCCGCTCGGGAAGTTCTTCAAAGAAGATTGCCTTTACCAATGCCTGCTCACCATCCGACAATAAGGGCAGGGCGGCTTTCAGCCTGTCCACCATCACCGCATGGACAACGGTTTCCGCAACGTCCACCGCTTCATCAACAATGAAATCAAGCACATTCCCCTCACTGTCCGTAAATCCCTCCAATGAAAGCAACTTGTGGTTCGCGTCCAGTTTTTTCAGATAACGCCACCGTTCTTTATCCCGATAAAAATCTGTGTACTGTTCTCGCACAACCTCAAGCAAACAACCCTGCACGGGGATAAATAGCTTGTCCATGTAACTTTGGTCGGTTTGCCTGCGGCGGCAGAAATCTTGATAGGACAATTCTGCATAACCGCCGCTTTCCTTGATATATACCTTTCTTGGTGCATACTTCACCATAAATACCTCCATTCTGAATTTTTGAAAATATAAAATCCAGATGGAGAGGGCGGAGAGCGACAATGAACACAACAGCAACATACAGTCCTATGGCACATTCCGATAAAAAACGACAAAAGAAAAACCGCAAAGGCTCTGTGACCTCT
>CANOFW010000026.1 GCA_947565425.1 uncultured Lachnospiraceae bacterium | reverse complement strand
TAAAAAAATAACTTGATAAAAATCCTACTACTGCTATGAACAAAAAGAATAACCATGACTGGAAATTCTCATTGAGATAACATTGTATTTTCTCGCGATACAATGAAAACGCCATTCCCCAGACATAACACAACGTCGTATTGTAACAGTAACCAGGTCTGCCTACAATAAGCAAAACCGCCATGTAAAGAATTGACAACAGAAAAACGCCTATGACCGCCTTTTTATAATTGTCTTTAAAAGCCATAAAAGCAATGTAGGAAAATACGTAAAGCCATAAAACACTAAAAATATACCAATTGCTATTACCTAACGACTTCCATCCGGTAAACGCCAGCAGCAAGTCTGTAAGACTATATTTGTAATCCGTAAAAAATCTATATAGCCAAAATAGAAAAACCGCAGAGTCAAACATTAGCAGTACTTTTAAAACTCGCTGCATCGGAATACCTGTTACATATGCCTGTCCTTTCTTCTTTACAGACTCCATAACACCATACCCGGAATAAAACAGAAACATAGTTACGATACATTGTCCTAATTTTCTCATAAAAAGATAGGGTACATCAAACGTTGGACTTGTAAATTCACGATAGCCAAAAATATGGCTGATAAATACCAAAAGCAGAAAAAAAACCTCTGATACTATTCGTCATGTTAACAGACATATACTCCCGCTCTGCACCATCTTCTCTGCGCAATCCAATGACTGCTAGAAAAACTGCCGTTGCAAAGAATATAATCATCTTATCACCTCATCAACTATATTTAAAAATTTCTTTAGCGAAATGCGCTGTACACACCTCCACTTACCATTGCCCCACGGCAATCGGACAGCTCACTAACTGTCACAAGCTGGTAACCTCTTTGCAGTAATTCCGGTATGATAACCCGCGATGCCGCCGCCGTCTGGCTGTAAAGGTCATGCATCAGCACAATGTCGCCATCTCTCACATTTCCCAAAACAGCCGCCTGCGTGGAAGCAGCGTTTCTTGTCTTCCAGTCAAGCGTGTCAATGGACCACATAATCAAAGGCATGCCTACGGCTCCCCGGACAGTCGCATTCTGCCCGCCTCCCGGAGGACGCATAACAACCGGTGAGGTTCCCGTCACATTTTGCACCGCGCTATTCGTGGCTCCGATTTGGCTCTGTATCTGCGGAACATTTACTTTTGTGAGGATTTGGTGACTGTATGTATGATTGCCGATTTCACACCCCATCTCATATGCACTCCTGACGATGTCTGCATGTCCAGGCACCCGCTCTCCCAGCACAAAAAATGTCGCCACACTGCTGTACTGCCTTAGCACATCAAGGATTTCCCATGTATACTGAGAAGGACCATCATCGTAAGTGAGCGCCACCATCGGCCTGCTGGTATCAATTCTCCTTCGGGGTTCTGCATTTCCATTGTAATAACACATGTAAACGCCATCCTTTACCCGGCAGCTTGCAACTTTGCCATTCACAATCGCACACGATAAAATCTGACCGGAAATTCTCTTGGTCACGGACCCATTTGCCGCCGCATAGATAAGGCTGCCTTTGCCGGTCAGATACATTCCCGCTTCACGCACTCTTACACCATTCTCACCAAAGTAATATGCTTTGCCGGATACTTCGCGAACATCATTTTTCACCAGTTTGGGCTTTCCCTTGTGATAATCATAACATTTTCTAGTAACCGTATTGTACATTCGTATACATTTTCCAGAACCACTAAAATAATATTTTTTCTTTTCCAATGTAAGCCATGTCTTTTTCTGTCTTACCCACTTTTTCTTATGATAATCATATTTATGGTATTTCCAGCCGCTTTTGGTGTTTTGCATCTTTGCCGTCACCCATTTGGCTTTTCCAACGTAAAAATAAGTTTTACGGGAGGCTTTCTTCCAGCCTTTCTTTGTCGCCCGCACACCCTTACTGTTAAAATAATAATATCTTCCGTTGCGCAATCTGCGCACTTCCTTTTTGACAGGACGCATCTTGCCGTTTTTGTATTCCTTGCACTTCTGGCTTTTGATATGGTAAGTCCTGATACAATTTCCTCTTTTATTAAAATAATATTGGCAATTGTCTACCAACTTCCAGACATTTTTCTGCTTTTCCCAGCGAGCAGTCTGATAATTGTATTGAAAAAATCTCCAAATCTGCCCGGTTTTCTCCATTTTTGCGACCACATAACCACCCTTGCCAACTTGTATATACTTTTGTGAGGATGCTTTGTGAAAGCCTTTTTGCGTAACTTTTACCCCTTTCGCATCAAAGTAATAATACTTTCCATCACTCAGCTTGCATATGTCCTTTTTCACCGTAACATTCTGCTGCCCGTCTCCGGGACTTACAATTCTAGATTCCTGCTCATTTCCGGTTGTTCCTTCGACAATACTTTCTGAAATCATCCCCGCCGCCTGTATATCGACTGCAAGAGACTGGAACAGCAATGTCAACAGCAACAGTGTAACCACTCCCACCTTTCCCAATTTGTAAAGCTTCTCTCTTGTTGTGTTCATAATCCTCATTACCTCTTTCTGTCATCGCCGCCGGATTTTGGCGGATATTTATCTTGTCTGTAAAAATATATTCTCCCGCTGCGCCTCCTCATCCTCCGGGTAATCCTTCACATAGGAAGCCATCTTCTCCTTTGCATGGGCAAAATCGTATAGATTCTCGTAACAGATAATTTCATTTCTTCTAAGGCTCTTCTCATTTTCCGGACTGCCAGCCTCCAATGCCTGCTGAAACAACTCCAACGCCCGCTTGTATTTCCCGGCTTCCATCTGCATTTCTCCCAACGCAACCATCGTGTCCGTGTCAGAACCGTTTTTCTCTAAATAACTCTCATAAAGGGACTTCGCTTTCTTGCCGTCATCCTGCGCGTCATAGACCTGCGCCAGATAAAGAAGCGCTTTGGTATCACCCATCTTGATAGCCTGATCCAGCTCCTTCCTGGCATTATCATATTCCTTGCGAATCAGATAAACATGTCCTCTTTCCCGGTAATCTTCGGCCGAATCGCCCTCCAACTCCAGAGCCTTAGCAATGAGCTCCTCCGCCTCTTCCACAAATCCTGCGCCGGAAAGATTCTCATAAACCGACAAATAGAGCGCATAATTGTTACCAGAAAGCTCCAATGCCTTGGCATAATCTTTCCTGGCATTTTCGCTATCTCCTTCTTTCAAATACACACAGCCGCGTATAAAATATGCTTTGGCGTCCTTCTTATCATAATCTATCAGCGCATCACAAGTAGCGATGGCGCCTTTCGTGTCTTCATTATTGTATTGAGCTGTCGCCTTATAATAGCAGATATCAAGTTCCAGCTCGCCAATCACCGCCTGCGACTTGTCTAAGGCTTTCTGGAATGCCTCCACCGCCCCGGCATAGTCGCCCTCATTCATTTTATTGATACCCACCTGCCGAAATGCCTGTTGGTCCTCAATTGCCTGCTGGTTATTCTGACAACCTGCAAGACAAAGACACGCCAGCAGCACAATCGGCGCCATCCTCAGTTTTGCCTGAAATAATTTTCTCTCATTATGATTGTCCATGTTGCTTTCCTCCCTCTCTCTGCGGAAGCTGCGCCAAAATAATGGCAATAAACATCAACACACAGCCCAAAATCTCCCATGGCGTTAATTTCTGTGATAAAAGTACCATTCCTGCCAGCACAGAAATCACGGATTCCAGACTGAGAATTAAAGACGCAACCGTAGGATTCATACCCTTTTGTCCAACAATTTGCAGCGTATAAGCCACGCCGCAAGACATGATTCCCGCATATAAAATGGGCTGCCACGCGTGAAAAATATCTATGATTTGCGGCTCCTCTGCCACCAGCATTCCCAGACCAGATAAAACCCCGCACACAAAAAACTGAATACAGGACATCTTCACGCCGTCTGCACGCACCGTAAAATAATCAATGACTAAAATATGCAGCGAAAACAGCAGCGCGCAAATCATCAGTAAGAGTTCGCCCTTACCAACGGGCAGCCAGGAGATAAGCCTCTCTGTCTCCACCGTAGAAGTATTACCTTTTATACAAAGAAAATACAGTCCAGCCAAGGCAAACAACACGCCAACCCACACACTCACTCCACATTTTCTGCGTAAAAAAATCCCCAACACTGGCACAATAATAATATAGCACGCCGTGATAAAGCCTGCCTTGCCCACCGATGTGTACACAATCCCCATCTGCTGAAAATTACTTGCCACACAGAGCAAAATACCGCACAAAGTTCCGCCAATCAACAAGTCTTTGCCTTCCTTTACTCTGTCCTGAGGACTTATATCTTTTTCCCCACGCTGTTTCTCCAACCTGCCAAGAAACCAGATACAGGGAATCAAAACCACCCCGCCAATCAGAGAGCGCACGCAGTTAAACGTCAGAGGCCCTACATACTCCATACCCACGCTCTGGGCTACAAATGCCACGCCCCAAATGGTGGCGGTTAAAAGCAGCAGCAGGGAATTTCTAATCTTCATCTTATCCATTTTCTTAATCCTATCAATTCAAGAACGGCTGCCGCAAAACAGTCCCAGACAAATCTTTGCCTTTTGATAGTATTTGCGGCAGCCTCTAATATTCCTTTATTAATTTGATTCTGGCATTTCTACTTTTACTTTGTCCAGATGCCAAATATCATCTACGTATTCCTGAATCGTACGGTCTGAGGTGAACTTGCCGGAATGCGCCACATTAAGCATAGCCATCCTTGCCCAGCCTTTCTCATCCCGATACGCCTTCTCTACTCTTTCCTGCGCTTCCACATAAGAGCGGAAGTCTTTGAGAATAAAGTAAGTATCTGCAAACTGTGTCTCCTTCGTATTTAACAGAGAGTTGTACAGCGGACGGAACAGCTCGGAATCATTCTTAGAATACATTCCGTTAATGAGCTGCATCAATACCTGACGGATATCCTGGTCATTGTTGAAAATCTGCATCGGATCATAGTCGCGTCTCTGTTCATGTTCAATGACCTCCTGAGAGCTCATACCAAAGATAAACGCATTATCCTCTCCTACTTCCTCTACAATCTCCACATTCGCACCGTCCATGGTTCCCAGCGTTACCGCACCGTTTAACATAAACTTCATGTTGCCAGTACCGGACGCCTCTTTGCTGGCCGTTGAAATCTGCTCCGACACGTCTGCCGCTGCAAAAATCCACTCTGCCGTCGATACCTTGTAATCTTCAATAAATACCACCTTAATCTTACCGTTGATGGAAGCATCGTTGTTGATTACCTCAGCCACGCTGTTGATTAACTTAATCGTCAACTTGGCAATGCGATAACCAGCCGCTGCCTTAGCGCCAAAGATAAATGTCCTGGGGTAAAACTCCATCTCAGGGTGTTCCTTAATCTTGTTATAAAGATACATTACATGCAGAATATTCAAAAGCTGACGTTTATATTCATGGAGACGTTTTACCTGTACGTCGAAAATGGAACGCGGGTCTACCTTCACGCCATTATGTTTCTGAATGTAATCTGCCAGACGCAGCTTGTTCTGATATTTGATGTTCATAAACTCCTGCTGTGCCTTCTCATCATCCACATATACGGCAAGCTTCTGCAAATGCGGCAAATTTGTTACCCAATCGTTGCCAATATATTTGTTGACCCACTCAGCGAGCAGCGGATTCCCATGGTAAAGGAATCTTCTCTGTGTAATACCATTGGTCTTATTGTTAAATTTCTCCGGGAACATCTCATAGAAATCATGCAGCTCCTGGTTCTTTAAAATCTCCGTATGCAGTCTTGCCACACCGTTGACAGAACAGCCTGCGGCAATCGCAAGGTGCGCCATTTTCACCTGGCCGTCATAAATGATCGCCATTTTTTCTACTCTTCTGCGGTCACCAGGGAACTTCTTTTCGATGTCCAGAATAAAGCGGCGGTTAATTTCTTCTACAATCTGGTAAATTCTCGGCAACAGTCTGGAGAAAATCTCAATCGGCCATTTCTCCAAAGCTTCCGACATAATTGTATGGTTTGTGTAAGCACACGTATGGGTGGTAATCTCCCATGCCTCATCCCATTCCATGCCTTCCTCATCCAAAAGGATGCGCATCAGCTCTGCCACCGCTACCGTCGGATGTGTATCATTCAACTGAATCGCCACTTTCTGCGGCATCTTATGCAAATCGGTATGATGCTTTTTATAACGCGCAACTGCACGCTGTACGCTGGCTGAAACGAAGAAATACTGCTGTTTCAGACGCAGTTCCTTACCCTGGATATGATTATCGTTAGGATATAATACTTCCACAAGGTTGCGCGCAAGGTTCTCCTGCTCTACCGCCTTCTTATAATCACCCTTGTCAAACGCATCCAGCTCAAAATATTCTTCCGGCTCTGCATCCCAGGCAATAAGCACGTTTACCATATTATTGTTATATCCGAGAACCGGCATATCATACGGTACGGCGCGTACGGACTGGTAACCCTCATGAATAAACTTCGTTCTTCCGTTGCCTGCCATCTCCGAGCGCACATAACCGCCGAACTTCACCTGGAAGGTATGCTCCGGGCGGCGCAGCTCAAAGGGATAGCCGTCTTTCAGCCAGTTGTCCGGCACTTCCACCTGAAAACCATTCTCAATCTTCTGACGGAACAAGCCATAACGGTAACGGATTCCACAGCCATACGCCGGATATCCCAGCGTAGAGAGGGATTCCATAAAACATGCTGCAAGTCTGCCGAGACCGCCATTTCCAAGCGCCGGATCGGGCTCCTCGTCCTCAATTACGTTCAAATCAAAACCGATTTCTTCCAACGCTTCCTTAACCTCTGTATAGGCGGTCATGTTAATCAAGTTATTGCCCAACGCTCTTCCCATCAAAAACTCCATGGACATATAATACAAAATCTTGGGATCTTCCTTATCAAACGTCTTCTGTGTGGCAAGCCACTGGTCGATAATCACATTCTTAACGGCATTGGACACCGCCTGATATACTTCCTGCTGGGAAGCCTCCTCCAAAGTCTTACGGTAGAGATTCTTTACATTGTTCTTAATCTCCTGAATAAATTTCTGCTTATCAATTATTCTTTTCATTGCCATCTCCTTTTTCTCTGGTGCCTGTATGTTTGACTTATGAAACTTTTGCCTTAGGGCAGTTTTCACTTGTTCTTTATATTTTTTCTACTCCGAGCACAACATGTTCTCCGTTAATGTTCCATTCCTTCTCGTAGCCTTTGATTTGCGCATTGTCAATCTGCTCGGCAAGTACTTCTGACTGTATCTGCGCGCCATGTTTGGCAAAGATTGTCTCAATCTTCTCTCCCGCGCGGTAGAAAACAGTAATTTTATCCATAACCTCAAATCCAGCCTCCTTGCGCATCGTCTGAATCTTGCTTATCAGCTCGCGCACAAAGCCTTCCTCTAACAATTCCGGCGTCAGATTCGTATCGAGTACCACTGTCACCTCATTATCACCCTCTGTCACATAACCTTCCTGCTGCGTCATGGTAATCAAAAGGTCCTCCTCACATAATACAACTTCTGCATTTACGCTGTCAAGTGTAAGACTTCCTTTCGCCTTCAGCTCCGCATACGCTTTGTTGCCGTCAAGTTCAGAGAGCGCCTGCTGAATCTGTTTTAAGAATTTGCCGTATTTGGGCCCTACTGTACGCAATTGAGGCTTAAAGGTGTAATCGGTAAAGCTGCTGACGTCCTCAGTAAAGTCGACTTTCTTTACATTCAGCTCGTCTGCTATAATTTCCCGGAAGAACTCTGGCAGCTCATAGGGGGCCTTGACGAACATTTGTCCAATTGGCTGGCGATTTTTGATATTCGCATTGTTGCGGCAGGCACGTCCCATGACTACAATCTTCAATACCGCATCCATGTTCTTTTCCAGCTCTTCATCCACCATGGACGCGTCAGCCGTCGGGAAATCGCAAAGATGCACACTCTCCGGCGCATTTTTGTCAATGCTGCATACCAGGTTGCGGTAAATATCTTCCGTCATAAATGGAATCATAGGCGCAGCCGCCTTGCTGACCGTCACCAGTGCGGTGTACAAGGTCATGTAAGCGTTAATCTTATCCTGCTCCATGCCTTTCGCCCAGAAACGCTCCCTGCTCCTTCTGACATACCAGTTGCTCATATCTTCTACGAACTCCTGCAAAGCCCTTGCAGCCTCAGGAATCCGGTAATTGCCCAAGTCGTTGTCCACTTCCGATACCAACGTATTCAGCTTGGACAGGAGCCATTTATCCATCACAGACAATTTATCATATTCTAATTTGTACTTTGTAGCATCAAATTCATCAATATTTGCATAAAGAATGAAGAATGCGTAGGTATTCCACAGCGTTCCCATAAACTTGCGCTGTCCTTCCTGCACAGCTTTACCATGGAAACGGTTGGGCAGCCAGGGCGCAGAATTGATGTAAAAATACCAGCGGATAGCGTCTGCGCCGTAAGTCTCCAATGCCTCAAAGGGGTCTACGGCATTGCCTTTGGACTTACTCATCTTCTGACCATTCTCATCCTGCACATGCCCTAAGACGATAACGTTCTCGTAGGGCGCTTTGTTAAACAGTAATGTGGACTCAGCCAGCAGTGAGTAGAACCACCCGCGTGTCTGATCCACAGCCTCCGAGATAAACTGTGCCGGGAACTGCTGTTCAAAGAGTTCTTTATTCTCAAATGGATAGTGATGCTGTGCAAAAGGCATAGCGCCGGAGTCAAACCAACAGTCGATTACCTCCGGTACGCGATGCATCTCTTTGCCGCACTGTGGACACTTAATCGTCACTGCATCTATATAGGGACGGTGCAGTTCAATCTCCTGCGGGCAGTTGTCAGACATCTCTTTGAGCTCTGCAATGCTGCCGATGGAATGCATATGTCCGCACTCGCACTCCCAGATATTTAACGGCGTTCCCCAGTAACGGTTACGGGAAATACCCCAGTCCTGTACATTTTCCAGCCAATCGCCGAAACGTCCCTTGCCGATGCTCTCAGGAATCCAGTTAATTGTATTGTTATTGCGGATCAGGTCTTCCTTAACCTCCGTCATCTTGATAAACCAGGATTCCCTCGCATAATAGATAAGAGGCGTGTCGCACCGCCAGCAGTGGGGATATTCATGCTCAAACTTGGGCGCGTCAAACAATAACTTCTGGTCTTCTAAATCCTGTAAAATCATGAGGTCCGCCTTCTTACAGAATACACCTGCATAGGGCGTTCCCTCGGTCAATTCTCCTTTGCCATTCACAAACTGCACAAAAGGTAAATCATAGTCCCTGCCCACCTTGGAGTCATCCTCACCGAATGCCGGCGCAATGTGCACAATTCCCGTACCGTCCGTCATCGTAACATAAGTGTTGCAGGTAACAAAGTGTGCTTTTTTGTGCTGCTTTGCTGCCGCCTCGCCCGCACAGGCAAACAAAGGCTCATACTCCCTGTATTCCAAATCTTTTCCTTTATAATTCTCCAGGACTTCATATGCTTTCTCGCCGGCAGCCTGCTGCTCCTTGTCAAGCAACGAGGAGAGCACTTTGTCCAAAAGCGCCTGTGCCATATAATACGTATAGCCGTCCGCTGCTTTTACTTTGCAGTAAGTCTCCTCAGGATGCATACAGAGTGCAAGGTTCGAGGGCAGCGTCCAGGGCGTGGTCGTCCAGGCAAGGAAGTAAGCGTCTTCACCCACCGCCTTAAACCGGACAATCGCTGAACGCTCTTTCACAGTCTTATATCCCTGCGCCACTTCCTGTGCAGAGAGCGGCGTGCCACAGCGCGGGCAATACGGTACAATCTTAAACCCTTTGTACAGTAACTTCTTGTTCCAGATTTCTTTCAGCGCCCACCACTCGGACTCAATAAAATCATTGTGGTAAGTGACATAGGGATTCTCCATGTCCGCCCAGAAACCGACCGTGCCGGAGAAATCTTCCCACATGCCCTTGTATTTCCAAACGCTCTCTTTACATTTATCTATAAACGGTTCCAAACCATACTCTTCAATCTGCTCCTTGCCGTCAAGTCCCAAGAGCTTCTCAACTTCCAACTCTACCGGAAGGCCATGCGTGTCCCAGCCCGCTTTACGCGGAACCATCTTGCCCTTCATGGTCTGGTATCTCGGTATCATGTCCTTAATCACGCGTGTCAATACATGTCCGATATGCGGTTTGCCGTTCGCTGTTGGCGGTCCGTCATAGAATGTGTAAGTCTCTCCTTCCTTGCGGTTCTCCATGCTCTTGCCAAAAATATCATTCTCTTTCCAGAACTGTTCTGTCTGCTTCTCTCTTTCCACAAAGTTTAAATTCGTCTCGACTTTGCTATACATTGTGATTCTCCTTTCGTGCGATTGTTCAAATTATAAAGCCTGCCCTTCCCTTTTGTCAAGGGAAGGCAGGCTTTTATCCTGGAAAAGAATTGTTTTACCACCACAAGGAATTACAATTACTTTCTATCTATTGCACGATTCTCAATAAAAGAGTCTATATCTGCAATAATATAATTCTCCCCAGTAGTATGCAATGCCTCAAAACAGGAATATATATACTCCCACACGTTATAATGTTCAAACAATTCCGATACTTGCTTCCCTGTCAGATTCTTGGCTGCCTTGTACTGCTCTATACAATATACTAAAAAATTACCTTCTCTGCTCATATCATGTCTCCTCCGGGAGTAAAATTCTCCCTGTCCTCCGCTCTTCTAAAAACATATGATATAATGTTAATGCACTAAAATGCCATAACTTTGTGTCCTCCTGCTCCAAAAGGGCATATACCTCGGAAGCATAAAATATTTTCGCAGCTTTCACTTCATCATGCCTGTCATTTTCAGAAATTAGTTGTATAACCTGCGGCACGAGAAGAATCAATACCGCTTCAAATTTCTTATTATCCATTATAATTCCTCCTCTGGTATAATACCGGAAAATTTCAAATAAGCAAGCGCCTTGTCCGTTGTTATCACTAACTGATTATACAACTATGTTACTTCCATGATATAAAATCATTTATTTTCTCCTATAATATATTTCTTAATGAGAAATATACTTTTACTAAATTTATTATAATATAAAGCCTGCCGTTCCCTTTTGTCAAGGGAGGCAGGCTTTTTTCGCTTCCAGCTATAGATTTATCCTCTACTGTAAATAGCCGCTATTTTTCATCCAAAGTTTCTTCTTTCACCAAATCATAATGTACGCCGTCAATCTCCACCTCCGTCAAAGCGCCAGGGTCGTCTATCGGCGCAATTTTATCCCACTCCTCCCTGTCCACATTAAACTGTCCCGCACAGATTAGCAGATCTGAAGCATAAGAACCCTCTGTATCGCTGAAAAACGGCGGTGCGAACCCTATATCCATTTTCGCTCCCTCTTTCATGGTAAATGACAGTGGAACCCCATCAAAATATACGTATCCTTCCATCTTTTCATCCCCCTTTTCCGCTAAAAATCCCTTACTGTACTGGTAATGCAGCATTCCGTCCTTCTCTATCCAATCAGCGTTAATTCCATGATCTTTCCCAAAGATTGCGAAGGAAAGCCTGGAAACCACCAGGTATCTGGGCTCATAATATTGGCTTGGGGAGTTTTCGCCAACCAACCGGTAGGAAACTGTCTCAAGGTTGCTGGCTATTTTGACAGCGCCTATACCCTGGTTCTTATACATGGGATAATACATTGTCACCAGTTGATCTTTGAGCTGAAATTTTCCATCATTATTTTCATAATACAGTGCAAAATATCTTTCCTTCTCTGTTGCCTGCTCTTTTTGCTCCAGCAACGTCCATCCACCGGTAATATGCGGAAATCTTATGCTTTCCACATCAAATTCCTGCTCTTTGAGCCATTCCTCGCCTTCTGCGTCTAAGGCTTGGTAACAGATATTACAATACACGCAGGAACCGTCAGAGAGCATCTCGCGAATCTGCATTTTGACATGCCCATACTTTCCCTCATCCTCATATACATTCTGCACAATTTCCTGATTTACATCTGCACCCGCGCCGGCATAGAAGAACTCTTTGAAAAATCCCTTTAACTGATCCGCCCAACTGGTCTGCGGAAGCAAAATCACGAACAGTAGCACAGCGGCCGCAATACTGGCGGTTATTTTCAATCCTGCCCATCTGTTTTGTTGTTTCTCTCCCGCAGCAGCTTTCTTTTCAATTTCTTCCCACATCCAATCCTGTGTTTCCCTGCCGGGCATGATCTCTTGCTGCATTCTCCTATAATCCTTTTTCATATTCACCACGCCTTTCTTATATTTCTCTGCGCATTTCCACTTCGTTCCCCGAATTCCTCATCGGCCGCCTCTTCTGCTTCCAATTGCAGACGCAGAATCTTGCGCGCCTTTGCCAAGCGGCTCCTGACTGTGGAAGTATTGACATGAAGCATCTGGGCAATCTCTGCGCTGCGATAGCCCTCAAAATAATACAGATACACCGGCAGACGGTATTTCTCCTCCAATTCCTCCACCATCCGCAGCAGCAAATTGTCTGTCTGCTCTTTTCCTTTGTCGTGGACAGCCGCATCGAACGCAACTTGTTTCTTGCGCCAACATCTTCTGAGCTGGCTCTTACAGCAATTTGACGCCGTAACTATCAGCCATGCCTTTGCCTTCTCCTCCGTATCATAATTGAAATCTCTCTGCAACAGCCGCAGAAAGGTTTCCTGAACCATATCGCAAGCATCCGCCTGATTTTTCATATAGAGAAAGCAGACGCTATACACTGCTGCAAAATATTTCTGATATAACTTCTCCGCTCTTTCCATCTGCATAGTTCTCACTCCTTCCCCCTGCCGAATATTACTTTTTTAATTTATTCGCTATGAATTAGAACCACACGCTGTATGGTTCGTAAACGTTTACATATATAAAACTCCTGAGAAAGCTATTTTGTCCACAAAAAGAAAAAAATTCTAAGGAAATATACCTTCACGTTTTATCATGACAACGTATCTCCGATAAGATAAAAAGGCTGTTGCACCAAAAAACGGTACAACAGCCTTTTTAAACTTACACTCTTTAAAAGGAATGCCTATCTTTATTTAAGAAATATCAATAGGTCTGATAATGGTTCATATCTTCCAACTCCTGCAACATATCGTAATAATCACGATAATAATTGCGATAATAATCGGTAAAGTCTCCGCTCGTATCCATAACGAATCCCATCGCTATGGAGATAAACATTAACACCAGCCCGATGGCAGAACAAACTATGCCGGCAATCGCCATGCCTTTCGCGGTTCCCTTTTTAATCTGTAAGATACCCATAACAATAGAAACAACAGCCAACGGCATACTCGGAAAACAACAGCAACAAGTAACCAAAGAAAGTATTCCGCAGATTAAAGAGGCAATGCCATATCCCTGGCTCTCATCTTGTCTGCCCGCATCATATTGGCTGTAAACCGGTTCCGCATAGCCGGACAGCGGGGTCTGTTGATTCTGCCCGCCGTAATATTGATTGTAACCAGATTGCCCGCCATAACCCGGCTGGCCACTATAACCTTGCTGATTATAATTCTGTTGATTGTAACCAGTCTGCCCGCCATAACCTGGCTGATTGGCGCCGTAGCCCGCCTGCTGACCATATACCGACTGCCCACCATTGTCCGCCGGCTGAAACGACTGCCCACTATTGTCTGACGGCTGACCATAACCAAGCTGCCCACTATTGTCTGACGGCTGCTCCACTTGTTTCTGTAAACTTACGCCTGTTTGCTGCTCCGTAGCCTGCTCTCCATTATGTTCAAACATATTGTTTTCTTCGCTCATCTAACATCCTCCTGCCCTTATTTCACAGTTTACTCTACACGAATGTACTGCATCATTATTCTAATTATAACAGACCTGATTTTATAATACAAGAAATATCCGTTACTGAACATGGATAGCAATAACTATTCAGCCCTAATTTTTGTACAGCCCTATTCCATAGAACTTTTATATTATGGAATAAGGCTGTTATATAAAAATTAAGGCTGAATAGTCACAGAATCATGTTCTTACGTCCTACTATAAACCGGGACTTGCCAAATAGCGTCGCGGGCAGTATAATACGCTAGTACAACGAATATTAAGTAATTACCGATTTGAGAAAGAGGGATATTTTTTATGAAAACGAAACGTGAAGATATACGCAACATTGCCATCATTGCTCATGTAGATCACGGCAAGACAACGCTGGTGGATGAGCTTCTGAAACAAAGCGGTGTATTCCGCGCCAACCAGGAAGTACAAGAGCGCGTGATGGATTCCAACGATATTGAGAGGGAACGCGGAATTACCATTCTCTCTAAGAATACAGCCGTCTTCTATAAAGATACAAAAATCAATATTATCGACACCCCGGGACATGCCGATTTCGGCGGCGAGGTGGAGCGCGTCCTTAAAATGGTCAACGGCGTCGTCCTGGTTGTAGACGCGTTCGAGGGCGCTATGCCGCAGACAAAATTCGTCCTCATGAAAGCGCTTGCCTTAAATCTCCCGGTAATTGTGTGTATCAATAAGATTGACCGCCCAGAGGCACGCCCGGATGAAGTAATTGATGAAGTACTGGAACTATTCATGGATTTAGATGCTTCGGATGAGCAATTAGACTGTCCCTTCATTTATGCCTCGGCGAGAGACGGCTATGCTGTAAAAGATTTGAACGACGAGAAGAAAGACATGACGGCGCTTTTTGAAACTATTTTAGAATATATTCCCGCGCCGGAGGGCGACCCGGACGCCAGCACTCAGGTGTTAATCAGTACCATCGACTACAATGAGTATGTCGGTCGTATCGGCGTCGGCAAGGTGGACAACGGATGTCTGAAAATTAATCAGGAAGCCGTAGTAGTAAACCATCATGAGCCGGACAAGCTGCAAAAGGTACGTATCAGCAAATTATATGAATTTGACGGACTGAATAAAGTGGATGTGAGCGAAGCCAAAATCGGCTCCATTGTTGCTATTTCTGGTATTGCAGATATTCATATCGGCGATACGATCTGCTCCCCGGAAAATCCAACTGCCATAGATTTTCAGAAAATTTCTGAACCGACAATTTCCATGAATTTTGTCGTCAACGACAGCCCACTTGCCGGACAGGAAGGAAAATTCGTAACTTCACGCCATATCCGTGACCGCCTATTCCGTGAGCTCAATACAGACGTTTCTCTGCGCGTGGAGGAGACAGACAGCCCAGACTGCCTGAAAGTTTCCGGAAGGGGAGAACTGCATCTCTCCGTGCTGATTGAGAATATGCGCCGTGAAGGAT
The DNA here is from genome assembly GCA_947565425.1 of uncultured Lachnospiraceae bacterium. Classification (GTDB taxonomy): domain Bacteria; phylum Bacillota; class Clostridia; order Lachnospirales; family Lachnospiraceae; genus Petralouisia. The sequence continues at coordinate 29,841 of CANOFW010000026.1, read as the reverse complement.
ATGAATTTGCTGTCAGCAAGGCAGAAGTATTGTATCACGCAGACGAGAAAGGTAAACGCACGGAGCCTATGGAACTTGCCTACGTCGATGTGCCGGATGAATTTACCGGTTCCGTTATTGAAAAATTAAGCCAGCGCAAAGGGGAACTGCGCAATATGGGCCCTATCAGCGGCGGCTACACACGTCTGGAATTTAACATTCCTTCCCGGGGGCTGATCGGCTACCGCAATGAGTTTATGACAGACACGAAGGGCAACGGCATTATCAACACGATTTTCAACGGCTATGAACCGTATAAGGGAGATATCTCTTACCGCAAGCAAGGCTCCCTGATTGCCTTTGAAACTGGCGAATCCGTAACTTATGGGCTGTTCGGGGCGCAGGACCGCGGTACCTTGTTCATCGGCCCAGGACAGAAGGTCTATGCCGGAATGGTCATTGGACAGAGCGCCAAGCCGGAAGACATCGAGATTAACGTGTGCAAGAAAAAGCATCTCACCAATACCCGCTCTTCGAGCGCTGACGAAGCGCTGACTTTAACGCCGCCTAAGATTCTCAGCCTCGAACAGGCTTTGGAATTTATTGAGGCGGACGAGCTCTTAGAAGTCACGCCGGAAAGCCTGCGTATCCGCAAACGGATCTTAGACCCAACCTTGCGCAAACGGGCAGGATTTAAGAAGTAAAATACCCCGTAGCAAGCTACGGGGCATGACCTAGCTTGTTCTTTCCGCCCGCAGGGCACTTACCCTCGCGGCATTCGCCAAATATCCGCACAAGCGCGGCTGCCTGGCTCATTGCTCGCGGAAATAAAAATAGCTCCTCTTGGTTGAGAATATGTGAGACATTTCTGAGCCAATAGGAGCCTTTTTATGTGTGCAATTTATCTCATCAGAGAAGACGCCTTTTATCAGTCTGGCGTTTGCAATGCTTCCAGCGCAATTTCTTCCAACTGTTCCTGCGTGACTGTCACTTTGGTTTCCGCCTCTTCCTGCCGAGATTCTATCTCTTCATACGCCCGGCTGGACTGGACGTCATCTTTCAACACGCCTTTCACCTCTTCCAACGGCAGCACCTCATGTTCAGAGCGCTCGAGACAGCGCATAACCATGAGGTTTTGTCCGATGGCAAAAGGTTCGCACACTTCCCCCGGCTGCATGGCGGAGGCCGTCAGCCAACGCTGCATATAAGCGCCACTCTTTCCCTCCTGCATATTCAGCGAAGACATCGTGAGTTCATAAAAGCTGACAAATGGGTATCGCTCAGTAAAATACGCCAAGTCTGTATGCTCTTTCATGTCTTCTGCCGCCTGTAATAACTGCGCATTCCCTGCATCTTCCTCCTGGGACGGCTGCTCATTTCTTGCATCTGCCTCCTGGGAGGACGGCGCATTCCCTGCGTCTGCAATCGCCTCGGCAACCAGCATTTTCACGCTCACATCGCTCGTATAAGCTTCCTGATTCTCCTGATACATCCTCTCTAGCTCTTCTTGTGAGACTTCATCGTTTTCTTTTAGCGATTCTATCACTTCATATTCCAATTGTGTGTATATATAATCGTAATACTCACGCATCTGAAACGCGTTCATTCCATATATAAGTTCTCCGGATTCATCCGCTCCCTCGCGATTGTCATTTTCACGCTCCATCTGCGCAGCAAGCGTCAGATAATCCGCCTGAGCCTCTATGCCCAAATCTGCGGCAAGCCAGATAACCGTCTTTTTTTGCGCCAACTCCTCCTCAGCAAGCTGCATAATTTCATCCACAGGCCGCCGCCCCTTCTGCTCGCTTGTCCAGAAATCTTTGCGGTTTGCCGTGTCCGTGTCATACTGCCGCTTAACCTCTGATTCGTAATCGCCAAGAATCATCTGGTATTCTGCTTTCACAACGCTTTGTCCTGCAATCTCCATGACGGTGTCGCTGTCCTCTACAGTTTTTGTGCCGCAGCCTATCCATGCTGCGGCACAAAAAACGGTCGTCATGCACAGGATCTTTTTCATATACCTGTTTCGCATACTGACTCTTCCTTACTTAATCGCTTTACTCTGAATTACCTTACTCCACGCCCCATTCAAGGTCTTAGTTTTCCCATTTACTTTGACTTTCTTATAGGCGCGGACACGTACATAATACTTCTTGCCTTTTTTCAGCTTCTTAATCGTTGCAGAGGTAGTTTTCGCTTTCTTAACGGTTACCTTCTTAACCCCTGACTTAAAGTTCTTCTTTAAACAGCACTGTATTTGATATCCGTCCGCCTTGGCGTCTTTTTTCCAGCCCACCTTCAGGCTCTTCTTTGCCGGTTTTAACTTACTCTTAACCAGGGAAGCCTTTTTGGGATTCACAGTAATGGTAACACTTGCCGTCTTCTTGTTATAGTTCGCAGTCTCCGACGCCGTAATCGTGATCGTACATTGACCGATGCCTTTGACTTCCACCTTACCGGTTTTCTTGTTATAATTGGCTACTTTTGTGTTAGAACTCTTGTAAGAAAGCTTGCCATCTCCGGTTTTTACTTTCGCATTCAGTTTAAACGCCTTATCACCGTACGCCTTGGTATAACTCTTGGTAAATGTAATCGTCTGATTACGTTTTACCGGTTTTACTGGCGGCTTTGGTGTTTCTTCCCCGCTTCCCGGCGTAAGTCCCAGATAAGCCATCGCCAACGCCCGGCGCGCTTTGTTCAATTCGGCTGTATTCGTACTGCCGTCTTTGAGCAGCGCCTCCGCTTTCGCCAATGCTGCCTGGAAAGTTGCCCAGCTTTCTTTGGAATAAGTATTGCCCGCTGTCTGGGTCTTATAAAATGCCGTCCAGCCCCGCAAATCTTCGGGAGTTTGCGGTTCTTTAAACATTACATTGACGCCCGATTTCCAACGATACACTGCAATCTCAGAAACATTGCAGCCTGCGCTGCTGTCCCCTTCTGGAACCGCATATTTAATGTACTGATAATAACTATTGTTGGGCGCTTCAAACTTAGAAGCATACACGTTTGTCAAAACATTCTCCGCAGGATTGTCTGAAATTGTATAAAGCTTCGTCCAATTCTGTCCATCAATCGAGCCGTAGAAGGAGGCTCCCACACACCTGTCTGCATAGCCGCTTCGCGGAGCATAGCCAAAGCCCGCAATATTCTCCTGCATACCCAGGTCAATCTGCACCCAGCCGTCCGCCACGCCGTCAAAGAAAGTATCAAATTTACCGTCTACCACATTCTGCGGAACGTCCGTTGTGCCATTGTTCCAAGGCGCGCTTCCGGTAACCATATCCTCATTTAATGCCACTGACTCCACGTTGCCCTTATTCGCCTCCATCACAGCGTCATTTTCTGCATAGATTCCAGGCAAAATTTGGTTTGCGATGGCTTTCTCCGGTATCTCATAATTCTGTTCTACATTATATTCCGTTCCCTCAACAATAAATGTGGTGATGGAATTTGCCGCTAAACCGACTTGAAGCTGTCGGTTGACCGTATCTGCAACGATAGACGCCTCCGCGGTTACGTCTTGCCAATTCTCTCCGCCATCGAGCACGCCGCTGGTACGGTACGCCTTTACCGATGTTCCCATAGAATCAAACTTGCTAAGGTCAAACTCCCAGGTCTTTGAGGAATCTGAGGTATTGACAGCCACGATCACCGTTTTCTTCCCTTGAGGATCATAGGCAATCAATGTATTTGCCTCATCACTGGTACCCATAATGGTATAACCTGGACGAATATATCTTGAGAACTGTCCGTACGCATAATACTTCTTTGTGAGGATGATTCCCTCGTTATTATGGTCGGCAATCGCAATGCCCCAATAGCCTGCTTTTGCAGGATCATACATGACGGTACCGTCATCGTACGTCATGCTCTTCAATTCTTCCAGGCTTTCTTTAGCGTCGTATCGGGAAGTACTGTTTCTGTCTACATGAATGTCGATGGCGTTCCACATAATCCATGCAGAAGCTTTCAGTTCGTTCAAATCTGTGATAATCCTCTGCGCAAACGCCAGCGCCGGGGCCATCTCGCCTGCATTGGTCCCTGCTTTGGAGCCTAAATCTATCTCAGACATCCACAAGTTTTTGCCTTCTCTTTCTGCCAGAGCACACAATTCAGCACGTTTAGAACCGCCATAGGTATGGGTATCAATCCTCTGGATGGCTTTCTTTGCATCTGTCGACAGTTTATTATAAGAACTAATCGCTGTGTCGATACTGGTCTCGTCCGTACCGCAGATGATAAGATTGCTGAGCACTCTCTTCACATTCGCATCCGTCGTCGAGGCAAGCTGTCTTTGCAGCTCCGCATTGTATTCCACAAGAATCGTGGATTCGGAATTTCCCTGGTCAAAATGACACCCTTCCTGTTTGGGGCTGTTCGCGCCCCAATAACTTGTATAAGGCTCGTTCATCGGCGTCGTGCTTGTGAAGTCCACCAGCCCTTCTTTCGCCCAATGTACAATCACATCCGCCATATAAGCGGCAAACGCCTTGTAGCAATCGGACCTCAGGTTATCTTTGCTTGCATCTTCTGCTCCTGAACTGCATCCGCTGTTCGTCATAAAATAAGGCGGGGAATTGGAAAATGCCTCTGCAATAAAATCCTTTCCGCTTGCTCTCATGGCGGCGCTAAGAATTGCCAACTGGCGCTTATCCGCCGTCCAGTTATAATTCCACGCGTAGCCGCTGGTTTCATCCGCCCGGTCGTAATTTGCCGTATAGTAGGCAAGATCATGCTCCTGCAAATTCATCTTAGTTACATCCTGACAATATCCGGGAACCGCTGAATCGGAACGCTCAATGTGCGCGTCATGGAGAAATTCATTCTCCTCCGCATACTCGCCGCCAACTACATTGTCGCCGCCGCCCACATTATAACGTCCAATATTCATATCCAATCCGTCGTCGCTATAGAATTTCGCCGCCGCCTCGCTCGTCAATTTCTCACTGTAGCCCAGGCGGTTTGCCCACCAGCACAGGGAAGTGCCCCAGCCCTGGAACTCGCCGAGCCCGTCCAAGTTCGTATCATTGAATGTGGATGCTTTGCCGGGAATCATCTCTACGGTTGCATCGACCGCGGCCCTTTCTGCCGCATTTACCTGATGAACTCCATCTGCCGGTAATGCCGTTACAATCAGCGCTGCTGCAAGCGCAGCGCTGATGCCTTTCTTCCATCCTCTCACTCTCTCATCTCCTTTTCTCTCCCGAACATATGTTAATTGTCCGCTCCTTACTTAACTTTTTTACTTAGTTTAACATTGCTCCATGCACCGTTAAGTTTTATCGACTTGCCGTTTACTTTGACTGTCTTGTAGGCACGAACACGCACATAATACTTTTTGCCATTCTTGAGCTTCTTAAATGTAGTTGTGGTGGTCTTTGCTTTCTTGATCGTTGCTTTCTTGACGCCTGATTTGAAATTCTTCTTTAAGCAGCACTGAACCTCATAGCCGGTGGCCTTCGCATCCTTTGCCCAGCTCACTTTCAAAGTCTTCTTTCCGGGCGTCAGCTTCTTTACAACTGCTTTCCCCGGATTGACTGTCACAGTCACTTTCGCCGTCTTAGCGTTATACGTGGTAGTCCCTGACGCTGTTACTGTGATCACGCATTTTCCAATTCCCTTAATGGTTATCTTACCGTTATTATCTGCGACTGCCACTTTGGAATCGGAACTCTTATAAGAAAGCTTACCATTGCCCACGGTTACCTTTGCGCCCAGGCTGAACGCTTTATCACCATATGCTTTCGTGATAGCAGATTTCACACTGATCGTCTGGTTTTTCTTGGCTGCCGGAGGATTTACAACCGGCTCCTTTTCTTCCAATCTGTTTACTGCTGTCTTCAAGTCAGACAATGCTTTATCCACTGCCGTCTGCGTAGCTTGATCTCCCTGATCTAATACTGCTTTTGCCGCCTGCAATGCTTTCTCAAAACGATCCCAGCTAGCTTCCGTATAGTCATCTTTCTTTTTCGTAGCATGGGTTGTATAATAAGCGCGCAAAAGCCCGGTTTTTTCTGCTTTCTTCGCTAGATTGCGGTATGCCGTATTGAGCTTGGAAGTTGCCGCATCAATGTCTTTTTGCTCTAACGCCGGATTCACACGTGCAACTTTGGCTGAAGCATACGCCTCCTGATAAGCATCCCACAATGCCGTCGGATAATCGGCCTGTGCGTACTCCGGTTCTAATGCCAGCGCCTTCTCTAAATTGGTTCTGTTCAATTTCGTAGCTGTTTTCTGTGCCGGATAGAGCACCGCATCATCGGCATAAACTGTTTGGATATTACTGCTGAACGCAATACTAATCGTATTGTACCCTTTGGTAGTAAAGGCCAGCGATAACTTATACCAGCCGGGATGCGCTGGGTCTTGTTCTTCGGTTGCCGCAGCATTTGCCAACTTAATATCGCCCTGTCCGCCAGTAACGCTATTATGATGCTTTGCCTCCGCGCCTACTTTAGCAGTGTCACTGGCATTGCTGCAATACACCCACGCCTCAAAGACGTAATTGGTATTGGGCTCTACGGAAATACCGCCCAGCTCGGAAAATGCCGTGTCATTCGCTGCATTCTCATAAGCTATTTTCAAACTCTGGCTGCCCGTACGCTTTTGTTCATTGGACGCCGTCACCGATACTGCGTCCGGCCAATGGCCCCAACCGCTTGTGCCACTCTCAAATCCAGACTGTTCTGTTGTGAGCAGATTGTCTTTCTCTGTTCCTGCTCCGCCTTCTCCTGCCCGCACCATGTTCATGAGCACATACTCAAGCCTTGGCACCATCGCACTTACCTGAATTGGTTTGCTCTGTAATGCCGTCTCTGCATTCGCTACTGTCTGCTCCAGCTCTTGTACGCTGAACGCTTCAAATTTTGTTTTGTCAACGCCTTTTGCCAGGGTTACCATCTCCTGTAACCATGCCTTATCTTCCTCTGGCGCTTCATAAGCGCCCGCATAAGCGCCCTGGAACTCGAACGCTCCTATATCCGCTTTTCCCGCCGCATAAGGAACGACATTGCCTTTGTAATCTTTATTTTCCAGTGTAATCTGGGTCTTATCATTGGGAAGCTTCTCATTTGCCACCGCATCGAAAGACTCATTTGGCACTGCCATATACGCTTTTCCGGCGTCAATACACGGTGAGGATGACGTCAGCTCCATGCCGGCTGTGGAACCGAGCGTAACCGTACCATTGGCAAAGGTTCCGTCAGAATGTCCTGCCGCCGTCAAATCCTTGAGACCTGGGTCTGCCGCGATACCGGTCTTATCCTCTTCCCAGGGATATGCTTTCTCGGCGCCGCCCCAGACACAGTTATTGTCATAATGCACGCCTTCATGATTGACAAACTCCTGGCTATCTCCATAGAAAATGTTATTGTAAATATCGGTCCCGCTCGTCTGAGCTGTTGCGTTCCCAGATATCCACGCACCCTGTTTCACTGCTTGAATGTTCTTATAGCTATCGTCCCAATACATCGTATTGTTATACACCTGATGGCCGATACTTCCGGATTCTCCTACCCAGAGAATACGGGAACCGTCATAACCGCCATCATTAACACTGACATTGTAGCGGACCACAGAGTTGATGGAATAATAAGGTCCCGGACATGCCATCCAGAAACCACCCTTGTTATTGTGGCTGTAATTATACTGGAATAAAATGTTCTGATTGCCATAATCGGAATCGAAGGCCATACCGTCCTGTGTGCTCTCAGTGTAAGCCGCCTCATTGTTCTGGAATGTTACATTGTTGCTGTCCCATGCCCAGATTGCCGCATGCGCCGGATTTCTGGAGTAATACCAATCCTCGCTGGCAGCCTTTACCACTAAGTTATTCTCTGCCACGCCGCCGTCAGCATTGATTAAGACAATACCGTCTCCTGCCACATCATGCACATAGTTATTCTCTACATGGACATTCGGCCAGCCAACCCATGGCTTGCTTCCTGCCTGCTGACTGCCTGCGCCACCGACTAATGTACGCGCCGCCCAGCAGCTTTCCATATAGATGGCCTCATGACAAACCTTATTCACTTCATTTCCTTGAATCTGCAAATCCTTGAAATAAGACTCCGTCGCTCCACCGGTTACGAGAACCATAATTCCGCCAGAACCTTTCTTGTGTCCCTCGGAGCCATTCGTCGACATATAACCGTTGACGTCATGCACGTAGTTGTTGCGAATCGTAACGCCTTTGAGTTCTCCGGCGTCACGGTTCTCCACGAGAATTCCCGTCAGCATATATTTACTCTGGTCGAAGAGAATCTTTCGTCCCGGACTGTCACTGTTAGAGTTTGTCTTGCCCAGCTTTCCTTCCAGATCTGCCTTGTCGCTCTCCCAGTTTGTCACTTCGAGATTTTCTATGATGATGTACTCAGAGTTCTGAATATGCACGGCTGCAACATCCTCTTTATTCAAAGCGCTTCTGTCCATATTATCAAGCCAATTGCTTCCGTTGCCGTTGATGATGGGATTCTTGCCGTCGCCGTATTTGCCGATAACAACCGGGTTCTCCGCCGTACCTCTTGCCTCCCTGACCATCAGCTTCTGATCGTTCCAGGTACATCCGGCTTTTAACAGCACTTTGCCGCCCGCGCCGAGTTTCAGAGAAGCCGCCTTTTGCAGAGATTTCCATGCCTTAGCCTCCGACTTTCCGTCGTTGCTGTCGTTTCCGTTTACCGCGTCAATATAATATGTACTGTTGTCTCCCGTTGCAGCATCGCCATCCGCCGTCAGATTTATTTCTCCCTCCAACGCTGCCTTTGCACTGTCTTTTGCTGCATCCGCTGTCAGCGGGCTTGCCATGCCAAAACTGGTCATGGCAAGCGCTGCTGTCAGAAACAGGGAGATTCCAGACTTCCATGTTCTTTTCCCCATATCTGCCTCCATTTATTTATTTTACCTTTTTGCTCACTGCTACCTTACTCCATGCGCCGGTAAGCTTCGTCGTTTTGCCGTTTACTTTTACATTCTTGTATGCACGGACGCGCACGTAATATTTCTTACCTTTTTTCAGTTTTTTAAAGGTCGTAGACGTAATCTTTGCTTTCTTGACCGTCGCTTTCTTAACGCCAGATTTAAAGTTCTTCTTCAGACAGCACTGTACCTCGTATCCGGTTGCCTTCGCATCTTTCGCCCAGGTTACTTTCAAATTCTTTTTGCCCGGTTTCACCGCCTTTACTTTGGCTTTCTTCGGGTTCACCTTCACGGTCACTTTCGCCGTCTTTGCCTTATAAGTTGTCGTCTCTGACGCAGTTACCGTGATAATACAGACGCCAACGCCCTTAATGGTTATTTTACCAGTCTTGGCATTGTAGTCTGCAACTGCTTTGTTCGTGCTCTTGTAAGACAACTTGCCATTACCGACTTTAACCTTTGCGCCCAGGCTGAACGCTTTATCGCCATAAGCCTTCGTCACTTTGGACTTGACAGAGATTACCTGGTCTTTCTTTTCCGTTTGCGTTGGAGGTGTCGGCGGCGTAGTCTTTTTCGGCGTCAACAAGTCGATGGTGTCGCGCAGATCTTTGAGCGCTTCTTCCGCCTCTTTTTCGGTCAAATCTTCTTTTGTCAGGAGCGTCTGTGCATTCGCCAGAACTTCCTGATAGTACGCCCACATAGCGTCTTTCTCATAATTGTCCGCATTTGATTCTGAAATCGCAATCTTGTCAATGGACGCCTGCAAATACTGTTTGGGCGTTTGCAGCGCATTCATAGCGTCTCTCAGCTCCGCTGTAGCCGCTTCAATTTCTTTTTCAGTAGAAAGTACATATTTCTGAACATACTTTGCATTCTCCAATGCATCCTGGAACTTCTCCCAGCTTGCCTCGGTATAGTTGCCTCTTTCCATACTGTCGGCAGTCGTGATAAGCCCTTTGAGTTCTTCGGTATCTGTACTGCCGAACTCGCCTGTCTTTTGATCCTGGAAAAGCGCTATCCAGCTCAAAATCGGGTCCGCGCCGTTTCCGGTAATGCTCACTGTAACCTTAGCATTCTCTTCAATTGTAAATTGCAGGTTCTTTTGCAGGCTCTTGTTTCCTGCCACGGCAAACTCTTCCGAAGAAGCGATCGTCTTGCCGTTGGAGATTACATTAATCTTCGTCTTCCTGTCGCCGCTCCACCATTCATGATATCCGGTGGCTGCGGTATAAGTTCCTGCCTCTAAAATAAATGCATAATCGATACTGCTGCCTTTTGTCGCCCAATAGCCCTGCTGCCACATATTGCTGCCTTCAGACTTCACGCCGACGTCATAGTCTGTATCGTTGCTGCCGATTCCCTCGCCGCCATTTTTTCCGGCAAATCCGGCAAGATTTTCTACCGAATATTCTCTGTCCGGCTCCTCGTTACGCAGCTTATCTGCCAATTCAAGGCTGAGCAAATCATGGTATGCAGAATCCTCTGACGCACAGTCAAAGAAATAAATCAGTTTTGTGTCCAGCAACGTTACTTTGTGGCTGATTGTCCGCGTATATTCTTTGCCGCCTTTGGTATATTCCATCGTTCCCGAGACGGTTACTTCCCCTAAGCTCTTATCTGCTGGAAAACTTTCTGTATCCCAGGTAACAGACGCTTCTGTCTGCGCCTCCTCTGAAGCAAACTGAACCGTAACCTTACCCGGCAATGCCGTCTCTAATTCTGCCGCAGATTTTACCAGTTCCGGCAGTTTGGTTACCAGTTCGTACGGCTCTATGCTGTCAAATACGCTCATATCCCAGTCGCTGTATCGTCTCAGTGCAATCGTACCGTCACCGGCAAACTCAATGGGCAGCCATACATATCTGGAATTGCGCAGACTGCCGCCCGCCCCAGGTCCCACGGAAATCTCGGGATTATACCAACGGTCGCCCATATAGATAAATCTGCCTTTTTGAGCGTCTACCGGAATCACACACGTACTCTGGGTAAAGAACGTGGTATTCGCGTCCTCTCCGATACAGGGATCTCCCATAACCTTCCAGGGCCCTAACGGATGATCCGCCACTGCGTACTGCGCCGTATTCGGCGACCAGCCAGTACAGCCAGAGGTAATCAGATAATATTTGTTCTTGTACTTGAACATCGCCGGAGCTTCTCTGGAACTTCCGACAAAATTAACGGAAAAGTCTATGCCCTGGACTGCTCCCTCGTCATTCGTCTTGGCAATATTCGTATAAGAATCGTTCATTTTCGCAATGTACATGTTGGCGTTTCCATCGGAGGAATAAATAATATATCCTGTTCCGTCGTCATCCTTAAACACATTCATGTCACGTACATGGCCCAGACTGCCTCCGTCATCAAAACCATGATCTAAACTTTCGACATAATTCAACAAGTAAGAACCCTGCATCTTAAACGGTCCGAACGGGCTGCTGGAAACTGCCACGCCCGCCTTCGCCTTGGCATAGTTGCCGCCGCTGCTGTCCGGCGTCTGTCCATCTGCATGGAACCAAATCACATACTGTTTCGTCTTGTCGTTGTAAATCATTTTCGGCCGCTCAATCACGCACCCGGAATCGCTGGCGCCGTCAGCGGTCCAGATATCGGCATAAACCGCTCTTTTCTGCTCTTGTGTCAAATCACTATACAAATCGGTAAAATACTTATCCGTGGTAAATGTCTCCCAGTTATCAACGGTCCGAAGTACGCATCCCATATCCTTCCAATTGAGCAGGTCTTTGGAAATGTATACATGAACGCCGGGACATGGACGGTAGTCATTCGTCTTATCCTCGCCAATCCAGTACCAAAATTCGTGCTCATCCGCATCGATCTGTCCGTTTTCGTCAAAATCATAATCGTATTGAATTTTCTGTACCTGGCCGCCATGCGCCTGTATAAGCTCTCCGCTGTTATCGTAAATCGCATCGCCGTTCACGCCGGAGAATGTTTCATAATTATAGATTTCCTTTAAGTTCAGATAAGCGTCAAACAACGCATACTGTGCGTCTTCCCTTGCCTTCTCATCCTGGGAAGCATTTAATGCTTTCGCCGCTGCAAGCGCATTCTCGTATGCAGTTTTTGTTTGGGGAGTATATCTGTGTCCTTTTACTTTTTCTTCACAGTGTGCAACCCATTTTTCCAAAGTATCAGGCATTTCCGGAACCGTAAGGCTCTCCGGCTTCTCATAAATCCTCAACTCTGAAATGTTACAATTGCCCGTATCTCCTACCGCATATTTATAATAGCGGTAGGGCTTGCCCATCACGGACATAGAAGTAAACTCATTGATATAAGCGCAGGTAATCTTGTCAGCTTCCGGCGTCTTGGTAATCGTATGCAGCAATTCCCAAGTACTTCCGTCATTAGAGCCATAGAAAGACGCGCCTACGCACCTGCCGAGATACTGTTTATCGCTGCCGTCATACCGCGGCGCATAGCCATAAGCTGCAATTGCTTTTGCCTCGCCTAAATCAATCTGCACATAACCGTTTGACACGCCGTCAAAGAAGGTTCGATAATCATTGTCTATTACTTTATCGACAGTATTTACCGTTCCATTGTTCCACGGCGCGCTACCGCTTACCATGTCGGTAGTCAGCGGAATGTTGAGGTTTTCCAGATCCAAGTTACTTACATCCAGAGCGCTCATAACTTCCGTCTGCATCTTCTTTAAGTTTTCCTCACGCTTTGTGCGCTCGTCGTCTTTCTCTTTATCAAATTCCACGCCGTCTACCACAAAAGTGGTGATCGAATTTGCTTTAACAGTAGCCGTAAACGCTCTGTTCGCCGTATCGGCAGCAACATTTACAGACGATGATACATCCGCCCAGTTCTCGCCGCCTTCCGACGCGCCGCTGGTACGGTTTGCCGTAATCTGATCGCCCATTGTCTCAAATCTGCTTAAATCAAATTTCCAAGTCTTATCCGTTCCCGCTGTGTTGACCGCCACAATGACAGCCTTCTTGCCGACGGAATCGTAAGCTACCAGGGTATTGGCATTGTCGCTGGTTCCCATAATCGTATATCCTGGGCGGATATATTTGGAGAACTGCCCATATGCATAATATTTCCTTGTGAGCACAAGTTCTTTATTGTTATGATCACCGATCGCGATTCCCCACCAGCCTTTATTCTCCGGGTCAAACATGATTTCACCGCTATCATTTGTCATGCTTTTTAAGTCTTCGATGGAATCCGCGTCAAATTCATTGTTGGCGTCCACATTGAGGTCAACGGCGTTCCACATAATCCAGGCAGAACATTTCAAACCATTGACGTCGGTGATAATCCTCTGGGCAAATCCCAACCCGGCTGCCATCTCTCCGGCGTCTGTGCCGGCTCTTGAGGCGCCGTCAATCTCAGACATCCACAAATTTTTCTTTTCTTTCTGCGCTAATGCCGACAGCTCTGCACGTTTAGAACCGCTATATGTATGGGTGTCAATCCTTGCAATCGCATTTTTCGCTTCATTCGATAACGCGTTATAAGAATCAATCGCCGTATCAATACTCGTCTCATCCGTACCGGAAAGAATGATATTGTTCAAAACATTCTTTACATTCTCATTCGTTGCCGCCGCTGCCTTCTTTGCCAGCTCTTTCTTGAAAGCAACAATGATCGTAGATTCTGATTCACCCTGATCAAAATGGCATCCTTCCTGCTTCGCGCTGTTTGCGCCCCAGTAATTCGTATAAGGCTCATTCATCGGCGTCGCGCTCGTGAAATTGACGATGCCAGCCTCGGCATAATGCTCAATCACATCCGCCATATATGCCGCAAACGCATTGTAAGAATCCTTGCGCAAATTGTCCTTACTAGAATCTGTAGCTCCTGAGGTACAACCGCTGTTCGTCATAAAATAGGGCGGGGAATTGGAAAATGCCTCCGCAATAAATTCATCTTTGCTTGCCGCCTTTGCCGCAGTGAGGATATTCCTCTGATTGGCGTCTTTGTTCCAATCATAATTCCATGCATAACCGCATTCTTCATCTACTCTTGTATAGTTTGCTTCCCACCAGGAGATAGGTTTATCCTCGGTGATCTGAATCTTCGTCACATCTTTCCAATAACCCGGCATATCGGAATCGGAACGTTTGATGTGCGACGGATGCAGGAATGGATCCTCTTCCTGCAATACGCCCTCCTCGTCAGACTTTACCACCAGCATTTTTACAAAGTCCAGGGTCCAGCCCGCCTTTCCTGCAACTTCAATCGTATTGGCGCCCGCTTTCAGCGCCACATTGCGAATATTTGCCTGAAATAATGCGTGCGTACTGGTAGAGGCTATTTTATTGGCCTGAAGCTCCTGGTTGGAGACAACAAACTCTGTCTCTCCATTGACACGGATCACTACATCCCTGTCTGAATTTGCATTGTGGTACAGAATCATCTTTACCGTATAATCTGCTGCGTTCTCTACGTTTACTGTATAATGCAAATTATCTCCGCTTCCCACATTTCCATCTAATTGTTTCACATATCCTACATAGTCAATTTTGCCGACTGGCTTGCCCTTTGTATAACCGAAGTCTGCATCGGAAACACTGTATGACACTGTTTCAAACCGACTCTCGCCTTTCGTTACCTTCATGCTTGTTCCTGCATAATCCAGGACGCCTTCCTGTTTCTCTACGCCAAAGACCTGAGCCTTGGGATTAGCAGGAACTTCCGTAATCTCGCCTGTGTTATCGCCGCCGCCCACATTGTAGCGGCCGATGTTTAAGCCCAGCCCGGCTTCTTTGTCAAAGAAAGCCGTTGCCGCTTTCTGTGTCATTGTGGCGTCGTAGCCTAAGCGGTTCGCCCACCAGCAAAGGGAGGTACCCCATCCCTCAAACTCCCCTAATCCATCTCCATTCGTGTCATTGAATGGCGAGGCTTTGTCAGGGAGTACTTTGACTGTCGCATCGGCAACTACCGCATCTCTTGCTTTGCCCGCTGCTCTCGCCTGACTTAAACCATCTGCCGGCAATGCCGTCAAAACAAGAGCCGCTGCCAGGACAGCGCTGATACCTTTTTTCAATCCTTTCATTTTTCTCTCTCCTTTATTAATTTTTAGTGCAAGACGTTCCCTTCCATGCTTCGCTCCTCCAAAATCGTTCTGTCATTCCCATATTAGCTGCAAGGACTTAGAAAAGCTCAGATTGTCCCACCCTGCTACTATTAACTTATATTTTAAATTTCTTTAGTAAATTTTTCAAGCTATTTACTAAAATGATAAGTGGCAAAACGATTTTTCAGTAAAAACATACAAAAAACCAGGGGGGAAATTTTGCAATCTGCCACCCCTGGCTTGTATGTTTATTTTTTATAATTTTTGTATGCGCGCCAATGCGGCAAGCGTATTCTCATAAGTGCCGAATGCGGTCAGCCTGAAGTATCCTTCCCCGCTGGGACCGAAGCCGGAACCGGGCGTACCTACGACATTGGCGTTGTCCAAAAGATAATCAAAGAACTCCCAGGACGTCATGTTATCCGGCGTCTTAAGCCAGATATAGGGCGCATTGACGCCGCCAAATACCGTGTAACCAGCATCCTGTAAGCCTTTCTTGATGGTTGATGCATTCTTCATATAATAGGCAACCTGTTCTTTGAGCTGCGCTTTACCCTCGGGACTGTACGTTGCCTCTCCAGCGCGCTGCACTATGTAAGGAGCGCCGTTAAATTTCGTCCCGTGGCGGCGCGCCCACATAGCGTTCAAGGAAACTTCCTTGCATTTCAAATCCTTGGGCACTACGGCATAGCCAAGACGCACGCCGGTAAATCCAGCATTTTTGGAAAAGCTCTTGAGCTCGATCGCACATGTTCTGGCGCCCTCGCATTCATAAATGGAATGCGCCACGTCGTCTTCTGAAATGTACGCCTCATATGCTCCGTCATAGATAATCACAGCGCCCACTTTATTGGCATAGTCGACCCACTCCTGCAATTGCGACTTCGTAATCGTCGTTCCGGTAGGATTGTTGGGCAAGCACAGGTAAATCATATCCGGCGTCTCTTTGGGGAACTCAGGCACAAACTGATTTTCCATCGTGCAGGGCATGTAGATAACGTCGCTCCATGTTTCGGAAGCCGTATCGTATACGCCTGTTCTTCCCGACATCACATTAGAGTCTACATAGACCGGATAGACCGGGTCGCAGACTGCAATACGGTTTTTCGGTCCGAAAATTTCCTGAATATTGGCGGAATCGCTCTTTGCTCCGTCGGAAACAAAGATTTCATCTGCCGAAATATCGCATCCCCTAGATTTATAATCATGCTCCACAATCGCATTGCGCAGGAAATCATACCCCAAATCTGGAGCGTACCCGCGAAATGTCTCCGCTTTCGCCATCTCATCTACGGCTTTATGCATCGCTTCAATGACTGCCGGAGCTAAGGGCTGTGTGACATCGCCGATTCCCAGACGAATGATGTCTTTGTCCGGGTTCGCCTCGGTAAATGCCGCCACTTTCTTGCCTATCGTGCTGAATAAATAGCTTCCTGGTAATTTCTGGTAATTCTCGTTAATCTGAAACATAATATCCTCCTTTTTCGCTTACAAAATTTCATTTTATTATTTCTTCGGCATTCTCACATGGGAATTCGTACCTCTTACTGTATATCCTTGGGCAGCTCGATTTCGCCATCAAAGACAGTGACGGCCGGCCCAGTCATATAGACAGGCGCATCCCCACCTGCCCAGGCAATCTCAAGTTCGCCGCCCATAAGGTGAACGGTAATCTCAGATTCCGTCTTGCCATTTAAAATGGCGGCAACTGCCGTGGCACAGGAGCCAGTCCCACAGGCAAGCGTCTCGCCGCTGCCACGCTCCCACACGCGCATACGCAGTGTAGACTTATCAATCACATTCACAAATTCTGTGTTAATCCGTTTGGGGAACCGCGGATGATGCTCAAAAGCAGGCCCAATGGCCTCCAGATTAAGTTCACGTACATCTTCCTCAAGAAAGACAACACAGTGAGGATTGCCCATAGACACCGCAGTCATTTCATACGTCTTGCCCTGTACCTCAATCGGCTGGCTTATTACCTGGTCGCTATCTGCTTTGACCGGAATTTGTGCCGCCGTAAGGCAAGGGGCGCCCATATTAACTTTTACCCGCGTTACCTTACCGTCTTCCAAAGACAATTCTAAGTATTTGATTCCGGCAAGCGTATCTATGCTAAGCTCTGTCTGATCTGTCATACCGCGGTCGTAGACATATTTCGCCACACAGCGAATGGCATTGCCGCACATCTCCCCCTGAGAACCGTCCGCATTATACATTGCCATTTCAAAATCGGCGCGCTGTGAGGGTTTTATCAGTATCAGCCCATCCGCCCCAATACCAAAATGCCTGTCACTGACAAATTTGGACACTTCCGACGAATTCACAACTTCTTCTTCCAAACAATTTATATAAATATAATCGTTACCTGCTCCTTGCATTTTTGTAAATTTCATATGGTACTCCTTTCTACTACGATTCTGACTACCGATATATGCTGAGAATCATCTGCGCCGTCTCCGCTAGGCCAGTTGCGCTGTCCATACTGCTTTTTTGTATATAACGGTGCGCCTCCTCTTCTGTCATATTGTTGCGCGCCATCAAAACTTCTTTGGCTTGTTGTATCACCTGCTTGTCTTCCTCGCTGCGCGCAGCTAGAGAGCTTTTCTTCTTGCGCCTGCGCGTTGGAGCATTGGCCATCATCTCCACTGTACCCACAAGCTCATGCACTTTAAAAGGCATTGTCAAAGAGACAATGTTCTCAACTGTCCCCTCCTGCCACACACTGCAAGAAGCAGCCACAAGCATCTGAAAATGCGGCGGCAAATATTCCCGAAGCTGTATGTACATCATGTCTTGCAGCCGCCCCGCACAGACAACGATTCCCTCTTCCAGCAGATCCGCGTGCTGCAATACCTGTGCGCCCGATGTGCACACAGCATTTACAGGAAAACCTTTTTTCACTAATATATTTTTTATACTTTTGGCATTTTCCATTTTGGGGAATGCGACAATAATATTAATCAAAACATTTCCTCCATGGAACTATATTTTGTAAAGATAATTGTCAATTTCCCAATTCGTTACTTGTTCGCAGTAATCCGCCCATTCTGCGCGCTTCTCTTTTACGTATTTCTCCGAAATATGATTCCCCAGCACACGACAGAGCAGGGAATCTTTTTCGAGCGCATCCACGGCTTCCTTTATATCAAATGGCAAAGCGCCAATTTCTAACTTCATCCGCTCTTCTTTTGTCATATCCATAACGCTGGCGCTGACAGGGTTCGGCGGCATAATCTTATGTTGAAGCCCGTCAAGCCCCGCTGCAAGACAAACAGCAAAAGCGAGATAAGGATTTGCTGCCGGGTCCGGGCTTCTCAACTCAATTCTTGTTGACTCTCCCCGCTCCACCGGTATGCGAATTAACGGCCGCCTGTGACTATCCGACCAGGTAATATGAATCGGCGCCTCAAAGCCCGGCACAAGTCGTTTGTAGGAATTTACCAACGGATTTGTTACCGCCGTCATACCACGCATATGCTTCATCAGACCGCCGATAAAATAATACGCCTCCTGGCTGAGCCCACGCGCATCTGTAGGGTCCGCAAATATATTTTTACCGTCTTTTGTCACTGAAATGTTGAGATGCATACCGGAACCGTTTATTCCGTGTTTCGGCTTGGGCATAAAACTTGCAAACAGGCCAAACCGTTTGGCAATCGTCTTGACCGCCAGCTTAAAAGTCATAATATTGTCTGCCGTCCTCAACGCCTCGTCATATCGAAAATCAATGCGGTGCTGCGCAGGCGCCGCCTCGTGGTGGGACGACTCAATCTCAAACCCCATCTCCTCTAACGTCAGCACTATATCACGCCTGGCGTTCTCTCCCAAATCCATGGGACCTAAATCAAAAAAGCCTGCCCGCTCATGTGAGATGGTAGTGGGCGCTCCGTCCTCATCCGTATGAAAAAGGAAAAATTCACATTCCGGT
Source organism: uncultured Lachnospiraceae bacterium (assembly GCA_947565425.1). GTDB lineage: Bacteria > Bacillota > Clostridia > Lachnospirales > Lachnospiraceae > Petralouisia. The sequence continues at coordinate 10,963 of CANOFW010000026.1, read as the reverse complement.
CCCACATCCAACTGATAACCAAGTTCCGCAGCCTTGGCAAGCACCCGCTTTAAAATAAAGCGGGGATCTCCTTCAAAGGGCGTATGGTCCGGGCGGTAAATATCGCAAATAATACGCGCCACCTTCCCTTGCTGGGGACGCCAGGGAAATATTGTAAACGTGTCAAGGTCGGGATAAAGATACATATCCGACGCCTCAATCCGCACAAATCCCTCAATCGAAGAAGCATCAAAGATACAACGATTGTCTAACGCTTTCTCTAACTGGCTCTTGGTAATCGCCACATTTTTAAATGTTCCGAACATATCAGTAAATTGCAGGCGAATGAACTCTACGTCTTCCTCCTCCACCATGCGGATAATGTCTTGTTTGGTATAATTACTCATGATGGCTGCCCTCTTCTTTCTGCGCTTCTGACAAATTTACTTCTTCTGCCTTTATCTGTGACTGACTGGACGGTATGGGAGTCGTTCCCACCTGCGGCTGTTCAGATGGCGCCGGGTTCATTTCCATCTGCGGCTGACTAGATGGTGCCGAGTTCGTTTCCATCTGCGACTGTACGGGCGGCGCAGGGCTCGTTCCCGGCTGCACGCCTCCCTGCCTTCTTTGCCCATTCTGATAGGACTGCATCATCTGTTGCCTTCTTTGCTCAGATTTTGCCTGCTGCTTTTTCACAAACTTCACAATCAGCCAGATAATCAAAAACAGCAACAACAATTTATACCAGTGCAAAATAAAGAAGAACAAGAGATTTTCAAAGAATTTCAGCATATTCTTCCAACTCTTGGCAAGCACATCACCGAGCCTTTGCGGGAAACTGGTAGCGCTTTCTTCATACACAGCAACCTCACTGATACGAATATTTACAATACTATAAGATGCGTCTGTATCAATCACTGACATTTCGCTCTTCGTCCGCGCTATATTCAGAGATAATTCTGTAAGCTTCTCCTGAATGGCAAGCATCGCCTTATCTTCTGATACCTCGTCAAACATCTTTAAATAACGCGCATATTCCGCTTCATAAATCTCTAATTCTGCTTTCAGTGTGCCGTATTGTCTCGTCATATTCGTGACTTGTGAATTGCTCTCAGTCACCTTGCCAAGCCCTTCTGTTTGTTCCATAAATTCCTGATAGGAGTCCGAAGGGATCCTTGCTGTGGCACGAAACGTTCTGGGTTCTTCCTTGCCGTAAGAACTCTCCGGCGCATAATCACCGCCCGCGCCGTAACTCTGCTCATTTTCCAAAAATCCGCCAAATTTCTGCACAGTTTCCTTAAAAGAGCCCACTGCCGTCTCAAATTCTATCGCGTCGATAGCCACCGACCCTTCGTAGACTAACTTTTTATCCTTCCCCTCCAGAGGAGATGTGCCTATTTCTTCTTTTGTACTCGCAGAATCATCCTCCGCTGCCCCTGACGCATCTTCCTCTGGCTCGGCAGCCTCCTTTGCTTCTGTAATTTCCTCTGTGTCCTCATATGTATCAAAGCCAATCTCTTCGTCAGCCGCAGCCGTAAACTCATCGTAAGAAGAAGCTCCTCCGCAGCCTGCAAGTCCTGATACTGACAAACATATTGCCAACATTGCCGCCTTTAACTTAATGCTCTTTTTTGTTACTTTTTTTAACTTCATATCATATCCTCCCTTGGACAAAGCGTACAATTCTGCTTCCATACCGCTGCCCACCCAAGCTTGAGGGGGCTGCTATCTATTCTGATTCGTGGCAAAATCTACAGACCTTTTCAAATTCCATTGTACCCCCGAATAAATCAAGGGCGCTGCCAATCGTTACATTCAACCTACCTCTGCAAAGTTCTTGCAAAGTCCTTAAATCTTCAAAGCTGCCTACGCCTCCGGCATAAGTAACGGGGATCTGTCCCCAATCTCCTAATATCTTCACTAAATCCTGTTCAATCCCCTGTGCCTTTCCTTCTACATCAACCGCATGAATGAGAAACTCATCTGCGTATTGGGCAAGCTGTTCCAACAGGGAAATGTCTATCTTCTCTTGTGTAAACCGCTGCCAGCGGTCCGTCACAATATAATAATCATCGCCCTTCCTGCGGCAGCTCAAATCTAACACCAGCCGTTGTCTGCCTACTAAAGAGACAAGACGTTTTAAATTTTCATAATTCACCACGCCGTCGCGAAACACATAAGAGGTAACAATCACATGGCTTGCCCCCGCGTCTAAAAACGCTCCCGCATTATCTGCGTTAATGCCGCCTCCCACTTGCATACCGCCGGGATAAGCCTGCAACGCCTGCATAGCCTGGGCCTTTGTCGCACTGTAAAATTCACTCTCCACCGGATTCAGCAAAATGATATGGCCTCCTTTTATACGACGCTCCCGGTATAACCTAGCATAAAACGCCGCATCCTGTTGGGCAACAAAATTCTCTGACGCCTGATTATTTTCATCCTTCAAGCTGCCCCCGACAATCTGCTTCACCTTTCCATTATGTATATCTATACACGGTCGAAACTCCATCCCGTCCTCCTTAATACTTCTTTTGCCGACCTCTAAACATTGAGAACATTTCTTGCTCTATCTTCTGAAAGCCTCGTTTTCATTATAAGCAAAAACCTACGATTGCACAACACAAATCTTTTATTAGCTTTGCTTAATTTACTCAGTAGTAAAATTTATGAACAAAAATTCACCAATCGTTGACAGCTTTCATCTTTTTTGATAAAATCGTGGGAATAACAAAAAACATTTAAGAAAGTGAGGAAGAAAAATGGGTACGATTATCGGCGAAGGAATCACATTTGATGATGTATTATTAGTTCCTGCATACTCTGAGGTTACGCCTAATATGGTAGACCTATCTACCTACCTGACGAAGAAAGTAAAGCTCAACATTCCTATGATGAGCGCAAGCATGGACACAGTTACGGAGCACAGAATGGCAATCGCCATGGCACGTCAGGGCGGCATCGGCATTATTCATAAGAACATGTCTATCGAAGCTCAGGCAGAAGAAGTTGACAAGGTAAAACGCTCAGAAAACGGTGTCATCACCGATCCATTTTCTCTTTCCCCGGAACATACATTGCAAGATGCAGACAACCTTATGGCAAAGTTTCGTATTTCCGGCGTCCCCATCACAGAAAACGGCAAGCTGGTGGGTATCATCACCAACCGCGACTTGAAGTTTGAAGAAGATTTCACGAAAAAAATCAAGAATTCCATGACCTCTGAAGATCTTGTGACTGCCCGCGAGGGAATCACTTTAGAAGAGGCGAAAAAAATTCTTGCCAAGGCAAGAAAAGAAAAACTTCCCATCGTTGACGGGAACTTCAACTTAAAAGGATTAATTACAATAAAAGATATTGAGAAACAGATTAAATACCCGCTATCCGCCAAGGACGCGCAAGGAAGACTGCTCTGCGGCGCAGGCGTAGGCATTACTGCTGACATGCGTGAACGCGTGGATGCGCTGGTGAAGGCAAAGGTCGATGTTATTGTTGTCGACTCTGCACATGGCCATTCCCGTAATATTTTGCAGGCAGTCAAACAGATTAAGGCTGCATTCCCCGACTTACAGGTTATCGCCGGAAATGTTGCCACAGGCAGCGCAACCGAAGCTCTGATTAAAGCAGGCGCAGACGCAGTGAAAGTAGGCATTGGCCCCGGCTCTATCTGTACAACGCGCGTAGTGGCAGGTATCGGCGTTCCTCAGATTACCGCTATCATGAACTGCTATAACGTTGCCAAAGAATACGGCATCCCTATCATTGCAGACGGCGGTATCAAATATTCCGGTGATATGACCAAGGCAATTGCTGCCGGCGCTAACGTATGTATGATGGGCAGCATGTTTGCCGGATGTGATGAAAGCCCGGGAACATTTGAGTTGTACCAGGGCAGAAAATACAAAGTTTACCGCGGTATGGGTTCCCTGGCTGCAATGGAGAATGGCTCCAAGGATCGCTATTTCCAGGAAAATGCCAGAAAGCTTGTACCGGAAGGCGTAGAAGGACGCGTTGCTTATAAAGGATCTGTGGAGGACACGGTATTCCAGTTAATCGGCGGTCTGCGCTCCGGCATGGGATATTGCGGCGCTGTCAATATTGAGACTTTAAAGGAAACCGGAGAATTCGTAAAGATTTCTGCTGCTTCCCTCAAGGAAAGCCATCCGCATGATATTCATATTACCAAGGAAGCTCCGAATTACAGTATAGATGAATAAGTATGTGCCTCGCGTTATCGTTTTGTGGGCTATTTAGCCTGCAAGCTGCAATAGCGATAACACACCCCTCGGCGAGTGTACATAAAGAATTCAAGGCCTCATCACGAGGTCTTGAATTCCTTTTACTCATTATTACGGATTCGGGGTATCCTTGGTTGCATTGCCCTTGTTGTTTGTTGTAGTATCTGCATTGTTGGTATTGTTTGTGTTATTCTTATCGTCTGTAGCTCCATTATTATCTGTCATATCATCGACGCCGTTTTCCACATCGTCACCGATATCCTCTACGCCATCCACAATATCATCGCCAACTTCGTCCACAATGCCGTCTGCCTTATCGTTAGCATCGTTGGTCGTATTGTTGTTAGTATTGTTATTCGTATCGTTGGTATCTGTGGCATTATTGTTTGTATCATTTACCCCATTTCCCGTACCATTATTATCTGTGCCGTTTGTCACATCATTCGTTGTATCGTTGTTGTCCGCATTATCATTATTTCCACATGCGGTAACACTGCCTAATACCAGGATGAGCAGACAGCCCATAAGCACTTTTTTTAACTGTTTCATAATAAAATCTCCTTTGCAAAATATTTTCTTGTCTCTATCCATTATGGACAGAATTTTCTAGTTTATACTTATTTTTTCATTTTTTCATCTTCGGCTGGAAGACCAGGCTCGCCAAATATCCAAAAATCAACGCCGCTGAAATGCCCACGGCGCTTGCCGTAAAGCCACCCATAAATATTCCCAGAAAACCATCGGAATCCACAGCTTTTTGAATTCCTTTCCAGAGTGTGTTGCCAAACCCTAAGAGCGGAACACTTGCGCCCGCCCCGGCAAACTCCATAAACGGCTCATAGAGCTGTATTGCTCCCAGCACAGCGCCGCTACATACCAGAAGCACCATAATTCTGCCTGGAAGCATCTTTGTTTTTTCCATTAAAATCTGTACCAGCGCACATATCAGCCCGCCTACCCAGAATGCATTCACATAATCCATCATATCTTCTCCTTATCCGGCATACTCTATCACTACGCCATGGGCAATCCCAGGCACACTCTGCCCTTCATTAAAGCTTACCGTCGACAACAACGCCCCGGTTGGCACGAAAAGTACCCGCTTCCAAGTGCCTGTCTCCAATTTAGGCAAAATATAAGCGCTCAAAGTCACGGCAGAACAGCCGCAGCCACTACCGCCCGCATTGGTATTCTGAGATTCACTGTCAAATATCTCAATCCCGCAATCCATATGCACCCCGGAAATATCAAACCCTTTTTCTTTCATAAGGTCAAAAAGAATTTCCTGTCCCACTGTACCCAAATCCCCGGTAATAATTTTATCATAGTCCTCCGGCTTACGCCCAAAGTCCTTCATGTTCTGGTAAATGGTGTCACACGCTGCCGGCGCCATCGCCGCTCCCATGTTCATGGAATCCTTCACGCCATAGTCTACGACTTTGCCGGTTGTAATGCCAGTAATCCGCACCTTGCTTCGTTTCTTGCCAAGCACAAACGCCCCGCTTCCCGTAACCGTCCAAGTGGACGACAATGGTCTTTGGTTTGCATATTCCAGCGGAAAACGAAACTGTTTTTCTGCGCTCGCAAAATGGCTGGAAGTAACGGCAAGTACCTGTTCCCCATAGCCAGCCGCTACTGCCATAGCGCCAAGTGACAAGGACTCACCTGCCGTAGAACAGGCTCCGTACAGTCCGAACAACGGGATATTTAACTCCATCAAGCCAAATGTCGTGGCAATGTTCTGTCCCAGCAGGTCGCCGCCAAAAATATAGCGTATATCTTCTTTTTCCATATCCGCTTTGCCGATTGCCATGGTCGCAGCTTCTTTTTGCAGAGTGCTCTCGGCTTCTTCCCAAGTGTCTTCTCCAAACTTATCGTCTTCTCCGACTAGATCAAACAATCCACCCAGCGGCCCTTCGCCCTCCTTAGTTCCTACAATGCTGGCACTGCCCAGAATATAGGGAGCCTCATCAAATTGAATGCTCTGCTTCCCAATTGTCTGTGACATAATCTTTCCTCCTTTTTTAATGTATCGCCACGCACCGCTTCGCGGCACCTGCCAATTCGGAGGAAGGCATTTCTCTCGGGTAGCGGCACGCGCCGCTTTGCGCCACCTGCCAGTTCGTCGGAAAGCATTTAAGAAATGCTGCGCATTTGCCTTCCTCCTATGCTTCGCAGTTGCCTTCCGCCTTTTTTACTGCTGTTATTGTGCCCAAAATACCAATTTTTACTCTAAAAATAGTTTTCTTCATAAAGATTAGGGCGGCATCCTAAAATGGAAGAACAACGTGAGCTTGCACACTTTGCTGCGCCGAGCGCCATTGCAAAGCAATCGTTATCTCTTGGGCGAGTGCGCATTATTATTTTTCTCTTATAGGAAATATTCTTTCACGCTTTAGCGTGACAAGGTGTTTCCAATAAGAGAAAAAACTGCTGCCTCTTGATCGCTCACAGAAGCAGCAGTTTTTAAATATATGAAATTATTTCTTGTACTATTTCAGCCTCGGCACCGGCGGTCGTTTGGCATCAATCACCTCTGAAGCATTGAACAAATCGGATAAACTGTCCATCTCACCAATCGAGTTAAAGTAGATACGGTAACCATCCAAATTCCTTCTTCCCTGTCGGAAATACGTGTCTGTAATCTGCACGGCATATTGTTGGGAATCCACATTACAGTAAATATGGAAGCCTTGGTCTTTGAGATAGTTATATTTCTCATTGTCGGGCGTATAGCCTACTGTCCACTCAGCCAAATCCTGCCCATGGGCAAAAATAATGGTATCCGTACTTCCGACCAGCGGTTCCACATTTTCCTTCCATTTCTGAGTATCCGCTTTCAAACGTTCTAAAGACGCTTCGCCCACTTTCAAATGTCCCCAGGTATGACTGGCAAACTTCCAGCCCTCCGCTTTTATCGCATCAGCCACCTTCTTTGCTTCCGCACGCTCCTTCTCTAAATCAAAATCTGGATGATTCTCTAACCATTTACGCTTATCTGTATCAATGTCCTCCGGCACTGTCTGGTAAGTGATATCTGTCCGGTAACCTAAAATTCCATTATATCCGGTAAGTGCAATCGTTCCGCGCGCGCCATGATAGGAAGCATCCGGATGCTCTTCGATAAATTTATTCATCAAAGGAACAACATCATAATCTCCAACAACGGTAGTTCCATCCCGTTGTATGTATTCGCATTTCGGCTTGCCATTTTCATCCAAAACCATCTTAGACGCATAACCATAGCCGTCATAACTGTGATAATAAGATAAATCATCCACAGAGAGCACAAAAGCTTTCTTATCCGGCGGGAGCATTATCTCCCCCTTCTCAAAACGCACATTGCCATTCTCATCCGTAGTCTCTTTCACCATATCGTGAAGATCTACAAGCACATAGCCCTTGTCGTACATAATCTGGGTTATCTTGTTAAATTCCTCAATGGTTGTCATCCACTGGTTATTTCCCACCGCCTGCGGGTTGGTGTCCTGGTCGGCAAAGCAAAGCTCTGGGTCTACCACCAGCGAATGGTAAAATACATGCGTAACTTTGTCTATCTCCACCGGAACGCAGGCTGCTTTCTGATTCTCATAGTCAGTAATCTTTGCTGTCAGTTCAGAGTCCCGCTCATATCCCTCGTAGCTCTTAACCGTCTCGATCGCGCCGTCATAATCATAGCCCGCTGCCAAAAGTTCTGCCTGTTCTAACACGGCTACTCGCACATCTGTTTTATTTTCCTGCTCTTCCTGTTCCTGCGGCTTCACCTGTTCTTGCGGCTCCTTTGGCTGCAAATCCTTGGATTCCTCATCCTTAGTTACCGGCTTCGCGCCTGTCTCTATAGACTCTCCCTGTTTCGTAGATTTATCACCCTTAGGGACAAGAGCCGCCGCCGTCACTCCAATTGCCGTGATAGCCAGAAGAATGCCAAACGTCTGAATCATTCTCTTTTGCATGTATCTTTTTTTCTGCCTGTATTTTCTGCTCGTTTCCTTATCTATTCTTTGCTTAGAAGTATCCTGATGATTTTCCATTTTATCTCTCCCTTACTGCGAAAGTAATTTTATGGTAAGCTGAAACTGCACTCACAACACCCAAAACCATGCTATGCATTTGCAGCTTCTAACAGCTATAGTCTATCATATGACGAATGAGGGGGAAAAATCAACCTTTCTTGTAAAAATTTTTATTAATATTTATTAAGATGTTCCTGTTCACAGACATAATTCTTTGCCAAAAGCATCTGCATACTTATATTTTCATACCAAAGTATCAGTAGGACAAGGCTCAGGATTGCCACTGCTCATTTGCCGCAATTTCTTCATCACATACAGATACGCTGGCACTAGGAACAAATCTGCCAAAATCCATGCTGCCGGGCTCGCAAAACAAATCGCCGCATACCCAAACAGCGGCACCAGCGTCATCGCCACAAGGCTGCGCGCCGCCATCTCACAAACTCCGGCTAAGATAGCAAACTTGCTAAACCCTAATCCCTGAATGGTAAATCGCACAATATTTACCAGGGCAAGCGGAAAGAAAAACGCTGAATTCGCGGCAAGAAACCAAGAAACCTGCCGTATAATCTCGCCCTCGGAAGGATTTACAAACAGCAATGCAATCGTCCCTCCAAAACACACAAGCACAACGCAAGCAATAACGGAATAGATAAGCCCCAGCAAAGAGGTAGATTTTATACCCTGTGACACACGGTCAAGCTTCCCTGCGCCCACATTCTGCCCTGCATACGTCGCCATCGTAGAGCCCATGGCGTCAAACGGACAGGCAAAAAACATACTTATCTTACTTCCCGCCGCGACTGCCGCCACAGACACGGAACCAAGGCTATTAACCGCCGTTTGCAAAATAACGCTGCCAATGGCTGTAATGGAATATTGCAGCCCCATGGGGATGCCCATATTACAGAGAATCCCCACACAGTTGCTATCTAATCGCCATTCATCTTTGGTAATTCTTAAAATATCAAACCGTTTCTTAATATAAACCAAGCAGGCAAGCCCTGAAACAAGCTGAGCAATTACTGTCGCCCAAGCCGCGCCCGCCACGCCCATATCAAAGGCGAGAATCAGCGTAATATCTAATATAATATTTAAAACGGAAGAAAATACCAGAAAAAACAACGGGCTCTTGCTGTCACCCAAAGAGCGTATCACCCCGGACAACAGATTATACAAATACACCGCAGGAATCCCCAAAAATATCACAAATATGTAGCTGTATGAGCCGTCTATAATATCCAATGGCGTATTCATCCACAGCAGAATTTGACGACAGAGCACGCAGACTGCTACCGTCATCACCCCTGCAAACGCAATGGAAAGCCACACAGAGTTTGCTACATATTTCCTGAGACTGTGGTAATCTCCCGCCCCGAAACGCTGTGCCACCGGAATCGCAAACCCATTACACACACCCATGCAAAAACCAATAATCATAAAATTAATAGAACCGGTCGCTCCCACAGACGCCAATGCAGAAACACCCAAAAATTGACCAACAATCAATGTGTCCATCATATTGTAAAATTGCTGGAACAACATTCCAAAAAACAGCGGTATGCAGAACTGTAAAATTAAGCGAAGCGGGGATCCCACTGTCATGTCTTTTGTCACATTTTTAGCCATAGCAGCCACCTCTTTTCTAGTAATTCGGATAAAAAGAGAACCACCCAGACTATTTATAACCCATGTGGTTCTCTATCGTGCTTGAAATTATATGCTGATTTATAACTTTTGTCAATCTCTTTTTTCTTAAAGTTTTATCCTTATCCGCTTTCACCCTTGTTAAACTTCGTAAGAATTTTGCACCTCTTTTAAAAAAGGCAGGCCAACGAGTCCTCAAGTCCATTACCCTGCCAAAAAATCTCGAGGACACCTGCAAAACAAATATCCTCGGGACAAACCCGTACGTCATCAGCAAAAGTTCTGCTCCAGCCCTCGCACAATCTGGTGCATTTCCGACTTGGTAGTAACATTCCTTGCCGCCTCTACCACCTGACGTTTTTCCTCATCATTCAATTTGGCATACGCATCCATCGCTTTGGGATTTGCCCCAAGCTGGAAGCTTAGGCCCATAGGCATATCATAACTATTACTTGCTTGTCCATCCATACGCGATTCCTCCTTTGCTTGGCATTTGCCTTCCTCCTATAATATTCCCATGAGTTTCAATATCCAGTAAATCAGCCCCAACAGCCAGCTCGTGAAAATTCCATAGAGAATGACCGGTCCGGCAATCGTAAAAATCTTACAGCCGATACCAAATACCTGCCCTTCTTTCTGAAATTCAATGGCTGGTGCCGCCACGGAATTGGCAAACCCGGTGATGGGCACCAGCGCGCCTGCGCCGCCCCAGTTGGCGATGACCGGATAGATATTGAGCCCGGTGAGCAGTACGCTCGTAAATACCAATATCATACTGCACCAGCCCCCGGCTGTCTCTTTATCCAGCCCGAAATTGTTTGTTGCCATATTTAAAATAAACTGCCCGATCGTGCAGATAATCCCGCCCACCACGAATGCCTTCGCCATATTCGCCGGCAGGGAATGGGTCGGCGTCACCTGCTTGACGTATTCGTTATATTCCTGATTCTTTTTTTCCTTCTGCTCCATGGTTTCTTGCTGCGCCATGTTACTTCCTCACTTTCCATAGTTATTTTTTTATCCTCATGCCAGTTGGGTCCCTCCTTAGGACTTCAACTTCTGTGGCTTCGGCAAGAGTCCTAAGGC
>CANOFW010000025.1 GCA_947565425.1 uncultured Lachnospiraceae bacterium | reverse complement strand
AAGGCAATTCGGAAAAGTGCCAGCGTCAAGCTAGCACGGCGGCAGGCGCTTTTTTTGAGGAGTTGATAGGGCGACAGCCCGTGAAGGAGAGAGCGCCAGCTCTCGAGTAAGCACTGCAAATATATATTGGAAAAGGCAAAACAATGCAAACAGTTATAGAGAAACTACTTGAAGGCGAGGAAACACAAAACCTGCATAAAATTGAAGTGGCGGCAAACATTCTCAAGGAAGGCGGTCTGGTTGCATTTCCTACGGAGACAGTATATGGACTGGGGGCGGATGCCTTGAATCCGGCTGCTGCTGACAGAATCTACCGGGCGAAGGGGCGTCCTTCTGATAATCCGCTGATTGTACACATTTATTGTATGGATGATTTGCAAAAAATTGCCGCTTATATACCGGCCAAGGCAAAAAGGCTGGCGGATCATTTCTGGCCTGGGCCGCTGACTATGATTTTTAAGAAGCGTGACAATGTCCCCGCAGAGACAACCGGAGGACTTGACACTGTGGCTGTTCGTATGCCCAATCATCCGCTAGCGTTGGCGTTGATTGAGGCGGCTGGCGGTTTTATTGCCGCGCCGAGTGCAAATACTTCGGGCAAGCCAAGCCCTACGCTGGCAGAACATGTGAAAGAAGATATGGATGGGAGGATTCCCATGATTTTGGACGGCGGAGCCGTGGGGATAGGCATTGAATCAACGATTGTTGATTTCTCGGAAGAGACGCCAATGGTGCTGAGGCCCGGATATATTACGCCGGATATGATGAAGGAAGTAATTGGAGAAATAAGAATCGACCCGGGGCTTGCGGGGGAGGATTTATCAGTTCGACCCAAAGCGCCGGGAATGAAATACAAACATTATGCGCCCAAGGCAGAATTAATTCTCGTAAACGGCGCACAGGAGAAGGTACAGCAAACGATCAATAACCTGACAAAAGAAGCTGTTGAATCCGGGAGGACTGTGGGGGTAATCGGAACGGATGAAAGCTGCGGATGTTATCATTATGGAATCGTCAAAAGTATTGGGACAAGGAGTGACGAGGACACAATTGCCCGGCATCTGTATGGAATATTAAGGGAATTTGACGAACAGGATGTGGATATTATATATTCTGAGAGTTTTTCTACGCCCAGAATTGGACAAGCAATTATGAATCGCTTGTTAAAAGCAGCCGGGCATCAGGTGATTGAAGTGTAGAAAAAATGGAGGCAGCAACATGAAACAGTACAGCAAAATTATTTTTGTGTGCGACAGTGGGACGAGCAGGGCTCCGATGGCGGAAGCCATTATGAAAGAATATACCATCAAATATCCGGTTGAGATTGAGAGCAAGGGGCTGGTGGTGCTTTTTCCGGAACCTTTGAATCAGAAAGCGGAGGCCGTCTTAATCAGCAATGGCATTAATATGTCGGAAAAAATGTCTAGTCAGTTGGAGGAGGAAGATCTTTCCCCGGACAATCTACTTCTCACGTTTGAGGAGGCGCAGAAAGAGAAGATTCTGGAAGACTTTGAAGAAGCGGCCCATGCAAATGTGGAGGTTTTAACAGAATTGGTGGGGGATGAATTGGAAATACTCAATCCGTATGGCGGAACATTGCAGTCTTATGGGCTATGTTATGAGACGCTGAATAAAACAATTCGCAAACTGGTGAATTTGCTGAACAAAGAAGAGTGATGGGCAGCGATACGAATGAAAAACAGAGAGGAGACAGTATGGCAAAAGTGATTGTTATGGAGCATCCACTAATTCAGCATAAGATTGGCTGGATTCGCAGGACAGCGACAGGCTCGAAAGATTTTAGGAATATGATCGGAGAAATTGCGATGCTCATGTGCTATGAGGCAACTAGAGAACTGGAGCTTGTGGATATAGAAATAGAAACGCCTATTTGTACGGCTGTAGTTAAAGAGTTGAAAGGGAAGAAGCTTGCTGTCATTCCTATTCTTCGAGCTGGACTTGGCATGGTGGATGGCGTACTGGCAATTATTCCGGCGGCAAAGGTAGGCCATATTGGTCTGTATCGTGATCCAGAGACCTTAAAGCCCGTGGAGTATTATTGTAAATTGCCGGAAGATTGCGCGCAGCGTGAGGTATTTGTGGTAGATCCTATGTTGGCAACAGGTGGCTCTGCGGTGGAAGCAATTCGCATGTTGAAGGACAAGGGCGTGAAAAATATTCATCTTATGTGTATTATAGCGGCGCCCGAAGGTGTGCAAGCCATGAAACAGGCGCATCCTGATGTTGATCTTTATATAGGGGCTTTGGATGAAGGATTGAATGAGCACAGCTATATCGTCCCAGGTTTAGGGGATGCCGGGGATCGGATTTTTGGCACGAAATAAGGAGAAGTGGTAAATGAACGGTAAGAGACAGGATTATATTACCTGGGATGAATATTTTATGGGAGTGGCGATGTTGTCGGCAATGCGTTCCAAAGATCCGAGTACGCAGGTTGGGGCATGTATCGTCAGCGAGGACAATAAGATTCTCTCTATGGGTTACAATGGGTTTCCGCAAGGCTGTTCCGACGATGAATTTCCCTGGAACCGCGAAGGTGAGGCGCCGGATAATAAGTATTTGTATACGACTCACAGCGAATTGAACGCTATTTTAAATTACCGTGGCGGAAGTTTGGAGGGGGCAAAGCTTTATGTTTCCCTGTTTCCCTGTAATGAATGTGCCAAGGCGATTATCCAGGCTGGCATCAAGACGGTAATTTATGATAGCGACAAATATAAGGATACGCCGTCTGTTATTGCGTCTAAGCGGATGATGGATGCGGCAGGTGTGCGCTATTATCAGTATTCTCATACGAATCGAGAAGTGAGCATAGTGTTGTAAGGTGATAAGGATAAAGGATGAAAGAATTTTTCAAGAAGAACAAAAAGATTTTTTTACTATCATTTCTATATATGTGCTTTTGTTTTGGGTTTATGCTCACACATTACATGGTAAATATAGATGAAGAAACATGGATACTGCGAGACTCTGATTCTCTGCAATGGCTGCTTCAAGACCGTTATGGTATTTATATTTATAATCTTCTATTTACAAGATATGGACGTTTTGTGCCGTTTTTTTCAGATGTAGCAGGGATTCTATTTTGGAATATTTCCGGCATTTTGTTTGCTTATGTCTTTTTTGATTTTGAGCAGAAAGATTGTTGGTGGATGCGGCTGATAATGCTTTGCTATTATAATTCTGTACCGCTTTGTGTTGGGGAAGCCTTTGCATTCTCCATGCAGATTATACCGGAGGCGTTTGCGATGGTTCTGACAGCGGCAGCGTTTGTCGGAACGGTCAAACCCTGGTTCAAACGCCAAAACGTCAATCGGGCGTTTATTCTGGGATGTTTGATTATTTCTTGCGGTGTCTATCAGGCATTAATCTGCGTCTATATTACAGCAATTGCCGCATGGTGTTTTTGCCGTTTTCTGGAGAAATCTGACATCCGGCAGGCTTTTTTGCCGGGTGTTTGTTATAGTTTAGCTTCCATGACAGTATATTATTTGTTGAATTTTGTTATTGGGAAAATAATAGGTACGGCATCTTATTTGACGGGAAATTATATTGGGTGGACAGACGAAGGTGGAATTTTGCGCGCGTTGTTTCTGACGTTTGCCAATGTAGCGCGCGTTTCTCTGGGGATTACCATTGACGACGTCTACATCTATGGCGCTGCCTCGTTGCGGATTTTGATGATTCTTTTTATAGTTTCCTGTATCGTACTGTTTTTTAAAGAGAAAGGCTGGGTGCGAAAAACCGGTGTCACGCTTTATTCTCTGGGAGTGGTGCTTGCGCCGTTTTCTCTTTATCTTGCTATGGGTACATATAAGACGCATGGAAGGATGCTGATCGCATTATCTCTCTCCGGGATGATTGAAATTCTTGTGATTTGTCAATTGCTTTCCAGGGAATGGATAAAGAAGGCTGTGGGGGTTATTTTTGCAGGCATTTTGATTGTCAATGCAGCGAATATGAATCAGATATATTATCATAATTATCTGGTATATCAATATGATAAAACGGTGGCGAATCATATCATTTATGATATTCAGCGGCTTGGATACGATTACCATAGCAAGACTGTCGTGTTTGTAGGGAGTAAAGAGATGGATGATATCTCCATTGTAAAATCTGGCACGCTGGGGGCGTCTTTTTTTGCGTGGGATGGCGGTAATATTTCCCGGATTGTTGATTTTATGGAATTAGAAGGATATGCGTTACATATGCCGTCAGCGCAGCAAATCGAAGAAGGGCTGGCGTGCACGAAGGAAATGGCGGTCTGGCCGCAGGAAGGAAGCATAATAGAGACAGACGGCTCAATCGTGGTGTATTTGTCGGAGCCGAATGAAAAATGGTATGCAACAAATCTTGGAAGATAGTTTGAGTTGGAGGGCAACTAAATAAAAAGAGAATTTCACGAAAGGATATCTCAATCATTGTGTATTGGGATATCCTTTTTTTTTGTGCCGAAGACCTGAAAGGCTAAAATCTGGAAACTCATGGCGTTTTGCGCTCAGCCGTTCTGCTACTATATGACCATAACAACAACTTGTAATTTTATAAGCGTAAAAGAATGATGGAGGTGTAGAGTAATGAAAAAGATTAAAAACAGGATTTTGTTAGCAGCAGTTTCAGTTTTCATGATTTGCGGAGCATTTTTATCAATGCCGATTACATCAAATGCCGCGTCTCTGTATTGGCCCGTGCCGGGGCATACGGGAAAATCTCAGGGATTTCATGATGGCAAGGCAATTGATATCAGCGATGGAAGCATTGCAGGCGCAGACGTAATAGCGGCAATGGGTGGAAAGGTTACAGCGATTTTCTTATGCCAGAGCCAGCATTTTGGAAGTACCGGCGACTGCAATGGATTTGGAACCGGTATTGTCATCAAAGGGGACGACGGAAGGTTTTACCAGTATGCGCATATGCAGGGCGGAAGCATTCCTTCCAATGTCTATTACGGCGCTTATGTATCAGCGGGGCAGAAGATAGGAAAAGTCGGGACGACCGGGAATTCTTCGGGCTATCATCTGCACTTTGGGATCAGCCTTGGAAATTACTGGAATGAGTCCGGCATCAACCCGCTGAATGAAAGCTATATATACAATGGGGTACATCGGCATGCCTATGCGTATTCTGTCACAAAACAGCCGACCTGTACAGAAAAAGGGGTAATGACTTACCGCTGTTCCTGCGGCGCTTCTTACACAGAGGCGATTGCCGCCAAAGGCCATAGCTATAAAAATACCGTGGTCGCGCCCACAATAACGGAGCAGGGTTACACGCTCCATACATGTTTGAACTGTGGGGCAAATTATAAAGATACTTATGTCGCACCGCCCGCGCTGGAATCTGACGGCTGGTATTACTGCAATACGCTCCCGGGCGGGGTGACATCAGACCAGTATACAATTGAGTATCAGAATAGCTATCAGAAGATTCAGGCGAATTCTCCCGGAGCCGATTGGAAAAACGAAGGGAAAGTAAAGGACGCATGGGAAAATTCGGGAGGACAGTATAACAGCGAAACAGATCTTCCGACCTCCGCGTCAAGGGTTCTTGTCCGCTCCGTGTACTACCATTTTTGCGGACCGAATGCCGGAAATGAAGGAAATTATGAACAGACGGGCAAATTTGTGCATTATGACGAGATTCCGGCTACAAGCGTGATCGTGCAGGCTTCGGGAATGGACAACGGCCATCCCTATTACCTGATTGACTGGAATGACGGCGGCGGCAGAGTATGGTGCAAATCAGGCGTAAGCTGCGACGGCGCGTGGGGGTCGCACGGTGCGCGTTGTCAGGCATGGTACAAAACCAATACTTATCAGGATAAAGTCCATGTCGTGCAATACAAATTTACCAAGACGTCAGAGTGGTGCAATGCCGCTGACCCGTCGGCAGATTCTGTAAAAGTACGCTTTAAGAAGAAGACCTCTGGCGAGGAACAGAAACCGGATCAGCCGGAGGACAAAGAAGACGAAACGAATAAAGAAGAACAGTCGCCGAGCCAGCCTGGGGACAATATGGACAAAGATAATCAGTCGCCAAGCCAGCCGGGAGACAAGGAGGATCAGACGCCCGTCAATCCAGGAGATAATACGGACAAAGAAAGTCAGCCTGGGGACAATACAGATAAGGGAAATCAGACGCCAAGCCAGCCTGGGGACAATACAGATAAGGGAAACCAGACGCCGAGCCAGCCGAAGAAACCTCTCATTATTCCGGCAAAAGTGGCAAAACCAAGCGTAAAGGCAATGAAATCAAGGATGGTTAAGATTTCGTGGAAGAAAGCGAAAAATGCCAACAAATATCAGCTTCAGATTGCATTGAATAAGAGCTTTAAGAAAGGAAGACAGACAAAAACGATTACTGCAAATCAGTATACATGGAAGAAACTGAAAAAAGGATCTACTTATTTTGTACGGGTACGCGGGTACAACAGCCGTTCCGGTAAATATGGAAGCTGGAGCAGTATTAATAAAGTAAAAGTAAGGAAATAAGTAGTAAAAAAAGTGAGAAAAAAACATAAAAGAAAGGACGGACGAAATGAAGAAAAAATTATGGATCGGATGCATTTTAGTATTCTTGTGTACTATGGCGCTGGGCATGACAACATTTGCCGCCGGAACTAAGACCATGAAGAATAAGACATGGATATCCGGGAAATGCGGAGAATACTTTGACGCGGATCACGATGGAAAGATAGATTCTTACAAGGATTTGGGTGAAACTTATTATAAAATAACGATACCCAAACAGGGATATATAATGGTAGACATGAAGGCGACTAAACTTCCGGGTATGCAGGAATATCTTGATTATATCTGGGAAGGCAGTGAACCTGAAGAGGAGGATCCGCAGATATACATTAAGGTTTTGAACTCTAAAAAGAAAGCGATTTCAATGCTCTATGACAGCGATGAGGTTAAGCGGTTTTCGTGCGGGGTAAAAAAGGGCACTTACTATTTAAAAATGGAAGGAAATGCAGCCGCCAAGCTCCGTTATACCTTTACTCCGGTGACGAAAGTAAGCAAATCGGGCAAGAATTTTGCAAAGGCGGCAACCTTTAAAAAAGGAGCTACAATAAAAAATTTACTGATTTCCACCAAGGGAGAAGTACCGGAACAGTATTATAAATTAAAATTTAACAAAAAGACCAAAGTTGTATTGAAATGCGATTCGAGGATAACGGGCGATGAATTTGCAAATCTGGTTGCGCAGATGTATGTGAAGAAGGGCAAAAATTATAAGCAGCTCAATGCCAAAGGGAAAGTAGTTGGCGTCTTTGCTTATGATATAAAAGGGAAGAAGAGTATCACATATACGCTGCCCCAGGGGACTTATTATCTGCGGGTTTGGTCGATGGGAACCGGCTATTACAGCATGAAGTGGATATAATCTTCCGGACGCGATAGTAAAGGTGGATGAATAGCAGGATGAAACGGGAATGAGTATTTTATAGTGGATTGCAGAAAGTGGTTATGCCGGACAATGCCAGCTTTGGCGGGGAGGAAGCCGGCAGGCGCATTGCCAATGGGCTGGATCAAAAGTTCTTCCGGGTAACGCCCAATTTTTGGCAAGGCGTCCTCTCTGCAATCTATAAAACTATCAAAAAGTGTACTTTTTGATAGTTCTTTTCTCATGGGAAATTTTACTATAAATTCGGTGGCAAAGCAACAAATTTCTTTGTTTTTATAGGTTTCGGCCGTAAATTCTACAGTATTTCTGTAATTTTTCTTTCAAATTGTGTAAAAAATGCTGTAAATAATGTGAAAAGGACAAATATCAAAAAGTACACTTTTTGATAAATATAGGAGCAATCAGACATGGACAACAATTTTGAATTTACATCAGATACGGGTACGCAGGTTGTTTTGATGATGGAATCCGGGGCGATGAGTTCCCTTTGGATTCCGGCTGTCCCCCGCGGAAGGTATTGTTTTGAGGATTGTACGAAGGAAATAAAAGAGGGATTCTGCATTGAGGCATATGAGGGTAAATGGTACGCATATGCCATATCCCCCGCTTTTTTCAAGCTAAAGGGACAGATGTGCAGTACGGTAGAATTGTCGGATCTGATCCTGTTCCAGTTTGAAACAGAGAATTATAAAGGCGCAATTTATGTAGAAACTAGGAAAAAAGACCATTCCGTTTTTCACAACTATTTTATATTGCCGACGGCCAGGGTGGAAATCGGGCGCGCTGTGGATAACGATATTGTATATACTAATCCGTTCGTATCACGCAGGCATGCAACCTTGCAGTTTGTCAATGGTTTGTGGAAGATCAGGGATCATAACAGCGTCAATGGGATTTATGTCAATGGCCAGAACGTCAGGGAAGCGTTTCTGGAGGTCGGGGACACCATATATATCCTTGGGCTGCGCATTATTATCGGAATCGGTTTCCTTTCCATCAATGACTGCAACGACAGGGTACGCGTATCCGACCGGAATCTGCACTATATTGAGGCTCCGGCAGAGGGGATGGCGATGCAGCCGAGGGAGGGGGCAGTCCTTGCCGCTCCGCTGTTTAACAGGATGCCAAGGAAACGCAATGCATTGTCGCCCAAAGATCTTATCGTCGAAGGTCCGCCGATGTCTTTGAATTCCAACAAGATCCCTCTGTTGCTGCGCATGGGTGGCTCCATGGTTATGGGCGGCTCGGCGGCGCTGACCGGGCATTATACGACTCTGCTGTCTTCGGTGCTGTTCCCTTTGCTGACACAGAAATACACGGATAAGGAGAAAAAGGAATATGAAGAACGGCGCGTGGAAAGTTACACAAAATATTTAACGGAAAAGAAAGAAGAAATCCATGCCGAGAAAAGGCGCGAGCAGGAAATTTTAAATAAAAATTATCCGGATATACGAAAGATACTCTCCTATACGGAAGAACGTTCCCGCTTATGGGAAAGGCGCAAAGTGGACGATGATTTCTTGGACATTCGCCTGGGTTCCGGAAGGATTCCCCTGATGGCGGAAGTGAAATATCCAGATAAGCGGTTCCAAATGGACAGGGATGAGTTGGAAGAGCAGATGTATGACATGACGGAGCAGCCCGTTTATTTAGAGCAAGCGCCTATTATCACTTCCATCACGCAGAATTTTGTCTGCGGCGTCATGGGAGGGCGGGAGAAGATGATTGATTTTATAAGAATCCTCATTTTGCAGATTACAATCCTGCACAGCTATGATGAAGTCAAGACCATATTCCTGCTGGAAAAAGAAGATTTACGGAAACTGGAGTTCATCAAGTATCTCCCCCATGCATGGGACGACCAAAAAGTCACCCGGTTTATCGTCACAGATAACGGAGAGGGATACCAGATTAGCGATTACCTAAAAAAAGAACTGGAAACAGATCTGCCTAAGCCGCGGGATTTAAAAGAAATATTGAGGGAGCGTC
Organism: uncultured Lachnospiraceae bacterium; assembly: GCA_947565425.1. Taxonomy (GTDB): domain Bacteria; phylum Bacillota; class Clostridia; order Lachnospirales; family Lachnospiraceae; genus Petralouisia. Next base: position 37,656 of record CANOFW010000025.1, on the reverse strand, counting down.
CCTATTATGTCGTGTTTGCGCTGAATAAACGGATCTTTGACAGCATGGAAGTGCTGAAGGAAGCCATGCAGTCGGAAAAGACCTGCGGCATAAGCATCATAGCAGCGTTTGACGGCCTTCCCAAAGAATGTTTCCAATTATTTGACATAAAAGACTCAGGCACAAACACGGTGACTTATCTTAATGAGATAGAGCGCGGCGCGGAAGATTTCGTGGCGGATGGCTACGATTATATGGAATCTGTAAAAAGCATGAAAACGCTTGCCAATACCAGCCTGAAACTGGTCACTCAGGCGTATTCCCTGCCCAAGACGCTGACGTTCCTTGAGATGTTCGGGGTTGGCAAAATCGACCATCTCAATCCGGTGAAGCGCTGGCAGGAAAGCAATCCTGTCAAGTCGTTGGCGACGCCCGTCGGGATTGCGACGGACGGCTCGCTTTTTGAACTGGACCTTCACCAGAAATATGAAGGGCCGCATGGCCTGGTCGCCGGCATGACCGGTTCGGGGAAGAGTGAATTTATCCTTACCTATATCTTGTCCATGGCAATCAATTATAATCCCAATGAAGTGGCGTTTATCTTAATTGATTACAAGGGCGGCGGCCTCGCCGGCGCATTTGACGACAAGGCAAGGAATATCCATCTGCCCCATCTGGTGGGCACGATCACGAACCTTGATGGGCCGGCAATCCAGAGATCACTGATTTCCATCCAGAGTGAGCTCAAGCGGCGGCAGCGAATCTTCAATGAGGCAAAGAGCATTAGTAATGAGGGCACGATGGATATCTATGAATACCAGAAGCTTTACCGGCAGCATATTGTGGAAGAGCCGTTGCCGCATCTGTTCATCATTTCCGATGAATTTGCAGAATTAAAGCAGCAGGAGCCGGAATTCATGGAGCAGTTGATCAGTATTGCGCGAATCGGGAGAAGCTTAGGAGTCCATCTGATTTTGGCGACGCAGAAGCCTGCCGGGGTGGTCAATGACCAGATCCGCAGCAATACAAAGTTCAGGGTCTGCCTGAAAGTCCAGGACCGGGCGGACAGCATGGATATGCTGAACAGGCCGGAGGCGGCTGAGCTGAAAGAGACGGGCAGATTCTACTTGCAGGTCGGCTATAATGAATTCTTTGCCATGGGGCAGTCCGCATGGAGCGGCGCTCCGTATGAGCCGCAGGACGAAGTGGTCGTCCAGAAAGATGAGTCGATACAGTTTATTGACGCGGTCGGGCAGACCATATATGCGGCAAAGCCGGAGCCGACCCGGGTCAATACTGGAAAAACGCAATTGGTAGAGATTGTGCAGCGGCTGTCTGATCTGGCGGTTGAGCTTGGGATTGCCCCCAGACAGCTCTGGAAGGAGGCCCTTGCCCGGCAGTTGGATGCCGATTCCCTAAATACCAGCGTCCATGACGGCAAAGGATGCCCGGTCTGTGTAAGTATTGGGCTTGCGGACGACCCGGAAAACCAAAAGCAGTTCCCGCTGATATTTGATGTCCCAAACTGCAGGAACCTGCTTGTGGCCGGACAGCCTGGAAGCGGGAAAACGACGCTCCTGCAAACGGTGATCCTCTCGCTGGCCAGGCGTTATTCGCCGGAAGAAGTAAATTTTTATATACTGGATTACTCAAGCAGGCTGATGAACATATTTAAGCCGCTGCCCCATTGCGGCGCCGTCTTGGGGGAAGAGGAGGAAAGCTCCCTGGACGCCTTCTTTCAAATCATCAATGAAATTGTGGCAAAGCGTAAAACGCTTTTTACTGAATTGGAGGTCAACAGTTACAGCGCGGCAAATGCCGTCCGGCCAATCCCGCTGATTCTGGTGTTTGTGGATAATATTGCAGGATTGAACGGGCTGAAAGCGGGGGAGCAGCACTATTTTAAATTTCAGGAGTACTTAAAAGCAGGTCCTAATTACGGCATTAAATACATTATCACAAGCAGCCATTTGAACGAAAGTTCCCTGCGTATGAAGCAGGAATTGGGAGACAGGATCAGCCTGCACTTAAAAGACCGCTATGAGTATGGGGAAGCTTTAGGATGCCGGTGCAGTTATGTGCCGCCGGAAATGCCCGGAAGGGGAATGGCGCTGTTTGACGGCGTTCCCTTGGAAATACAGGTCGCAAAGTACTACCCGGACATGGAGGACAAGGACAGGATCCAGCGCATGAAACAGGACGTCCGTTCCATCTGTGAAAAATATAAGGGCCATGCCGCGGCAAAAGGGTTTCCATCCGTGTCGGAGACAGAGACTTACCAGGAGTTTATGGAGCGGTTCAAAAAAGACCGTATTCCGCTCGGATATTCCCTGGAAAGCGGTAAGCCCATTGCGCTGCCGTTCAAACAGTTTTCCATGCTTTCGCTGTATTTTGGCAATCCGCAAGGGGTGGAGCCCGTGCTCGGCAATTTCCTTGCTGCGGCGCAGGCGCAGTCCATGGAAATAACGGTGGTAAAGCGCAAGGACAACAGTTGTTTCCACGGGCAGGAGTATGAGGCGGACTATATTGAACTCACGCCGGAGAATCTGGTCCAGCTATGGAGAGATCTTGTCGACGACCTGATGGTGCGCAGGGAGCTGCTGATAGAATACTGCAAGGAACGGGGGCTTGACGCCGCCAGGACAGATATTTATAAAGATACTTTTTATCATATGCACGAGTATACGACGGCAAAGCTGCTGTTGTTTGAAAGCTTTGTTGATGTATGCAAAATCAGTGAGGAAGCCACGGATGAGGTGTTCCGTGAAATATTCAAATTGGCGAGGCAGTACAATGTCTATGTGGTTGGATGCTTTTACCCGGATGAAAAAGCCATGGGTTATCCGTTGTATGCCGCCTTCAATCCGGACGAGCTGTTCATGCTGTTCGGCGGGCAGTTCAGCAAGCAGACGCTTGCCGCCCTTCCCAAGGAATACCGGCAAATGGATAAACCGTGCGCTTATAACCGGTGTCTGATGAAATACCGTGAGGAAATATATCCCATTTTAATGCCCTGCGGGGAATTGCCGGTGCAGGCTGAGAATGAAGATGATATAAATATTTTTGAAAAGGAGGCATGAGAGCAGATTTCAAGAAAGGGGATGATGCCCCAAAGGAGGTTCCGCAATGGAAGGCTATGATGCTAACCGCATAGAAGACAGCATGGCACAGTGCAGGAAATTGCTTGCATTACTGGAGGAGGACTGTGCGGAGATATCGAAATCATTAAAAGGCGATATATTTGATGAATATAAAGGATTGTTGGAACGTGAAAAGGAATTGCTGCGGGATGTGGAAAGCAGGTTAAGGACAGCCAGGTAACTGTTAGGCTGGAATAGGAAGGAGATCAGATTATGGATTTAAATATTAATGTTGCGCGTGCCCAGTCTTGGCAGGCGGAAGTAAAAGGTGAATTGGCGGAAGTCAAGGTGTTGCTGAAAGAAGTTTCAGAATGTTGCCAAAGGGATCCTGTAGAGGATGATCCAATTATAAGTGAAATTGTAGATACTGGACAGAAACTGAGCGAAAGTTGGAATACCCTTACGAAAACATTTGACGATGTATTGGAGAATATTGGATCGGCAATACAGACGATTGGGTCGGGTATCCAGAAGAGCGTAGAAGCTATTAAGGAATATAAAGATAAAATAGGAAGATAAAGGGAGGGAAACAGATATGGCATTAGCGACAGCAATTGGCGTAGGATTAGCGGCGGGTAAGCTCGGAGTGTCCGCGATGCTGCATTATACAAAAAAGCAATATGAAGAAAAGATTACAGAATTGGAAGGATATAACACTAAGTTAGAGCAGCATCTGGCGGAATTGGAAGGCTTAAAATCTCAGATACCGGAATTTTGGGAAGATGATGAGGGAGAAAAAGCATTGAAAATCATAGATAAATCTATTTTTCAGGTAAAATCTGCTTCCGACAGGGTAATGAATTTAAGGATTTTATATAAGGGCGTAGTAGATGAAATGGATCAGCAGAAATCCATGGCGAGCGGGCTTTTGGATGAAGCGCAGTCTCTGGTTAGCAATTTAGCAATCAAGGGCTGATCCGTCCATGTATATTGGACTAAGCTTTGCAGGAATCCAACGCCACATTATGCTGCTGGAGGAAGAAAAAAGGAAGGCGGTGTCCCTGAAGGAAACGGTGGAGCTTCTGTCTTTCAATCCGGATTACAGCATGGATATGTATCGAGAATGCATGGAAAGGCTGGAAAAGCTGGAGAAGAGCATCTCATGGAGGATAGAGTTTCTGGAGGATATGGTGTACGGTTTCCGAAAAATCGTGAATGAGAATCAAAGAATATTAGACGACTTAGAAGTACAGCTTAATCAGCTCCATGGCTGAATTGCCGGAAAACACGGCGGTTTGGTCATGGAGCATGGGAGGAAATGAAAAGAAATGAAAAAGAATAAAAAATGTATGGCTTTTATAATGGCAGCGTTGTTGGTGGTTCTGCTGGCCGGGTGCGGGAAAAACGGTTCTTCCGATACAGCGTCGAATACCGGCGGCAATATGTCCGAAGGCGCCGACGCAGATACGGAGCTTTCTGATGCAGAGGACAGCGATACCGACGCAGACTTATCGGAGGAAGAGGACAGCGATGCAGACGCAGGCTTATCGGAGGAAGAGGGCAGCGATGCAGACGCAGAACATGAGGATCTGTGGAGTCCGTTCAGCGCTGCGACAATTGACGGGCAGACAGTATCTTACGGACCGATTACAATTACATTGCCGGATGGCTATGAGGTAGACGGTGAAACAGAAACATCTTCTACGCCGCGCTTTTTTGCAAACGATAGGGCAGATCAAGGGGTTACCCCTACCATTGTTTTTCAAATGGTGCCTATGGCGGGGGAATATAGTTCTGACCCGGAGGCGAATAAAGCGGCTTTCCTTGAAGGTATGCAGGAAAGTTTCAGTGGAAACGAAAATGCGGAAGTGAAAGAAGTGATCTCATATAATGAGACAAAAGTCGGTCAGTATAAGGCGATAAAATGCGTGGCAAAAGCAGATATTGCAGGAGTATCAGTAGTTATGGGATCTGATATGATATTTGAAAAAGCAGAGGGCACGCGCGGATGTGTCAGTATTATGTATGTTGGATTAGAAAGCGATACAGAAGGCCTGGCTGCCTGGGAGGCGTCTTTGGAAGGTATGAGCGAGAGAACGGACACAAGCGATATCAAAAACAGCGTATTTACCCCGGCGTCAGATTAAAGCGAGGAAGATGAGGACGGGTGAATAGCATGGAAAAAATATTGGTATCCTTAGAGTGTCCTTCTATTTCGGCAAGTTATGACGTATATATTCCCGGCTTTCTGAGCGTCGGTATGGTGGCTTCCTTAATCGGGAAAGCGCTGGAAGAATTGTCTGACTACCATTATGTTTCGTCAGGCCATGAATTTCTCTGCCTGAAGGAAAAGAGGCTCCTGCTCAAAGGCAAGGCGGCGTTAAAGGATTATGGGATAGAAAACGGGGATCACTTAGTTATTATGTAATTTTACGGTGCGGCAGATTTCATTGGCCGTGTATAGATAATAACAGATGGAACTTTTGTAAAAGCTGGGAGCTATTGGAAAATAAAGTCTTTTATTTTCCAATAGCCCCATTTCGGGTATTTGGGAAAGGATGCGGATTATGAGATTTCGTAACAAGTTCGGCAAGTCCGGCATGGCCATAAGGGCGGTATGCCTGTCCGACACCGGGAAGGTACGCGCGCATAATGAAGATAATTTTACGTTTCGAGGGTATTATCTGCCTCAAAACCACCAGTCCATGGACGACGCCTATGTGCTCTACCAGCCCCTTGAGGGCTGTATGGCATACGCTGTATTCGATGGGATGGGCGGGCTGCGCGGAGGAGAGCTGGCGTCTTACACGGCGGCGGCGCAGCTTGCAGAACGCTGCCGGGAACTTTTGCCGACGAAGGAAGGTTTGACGGAGCTGGTGCGCTGCATAAACAGAGAGGTATACCAAGCCGGATGCCTCCAGCAGTATCAGGAAATAGGGACGACCCTGTCCATGCTGGCGTTTGAGAATGATACGGTATGGGTATGCAATTTGGGAGACAGCCCGATTTACTGTTTTCGGCAGGGAGAGCTTATGATGCTGGGGAAAGCACATACCAATGCGGAAGAATTGAAGCGGATGGGAATCACCGGCCGCAAGCCGGGGCTTACGCAGTTTCTGGGCATCAGCGAAGAGGAAGTAATCGTTGAGCCGTTTATTTCCAGCATGGAGGCGAAGCAGAAGGATTTGTATCTGATATGCAGCGATGGGCTGACCGACATGGTATCGGAGGAGGAAATCAGCGAATTATTATCCAAGAAAATAGACCTGCCTGAGAGGGCGGAGCTTCTGATACAGAAAGCGCTGGAGCATGGCGGCCGTGATAATGTGACGGTTCTTCTGATTGAAATGGGACGGGAATCAAAGCAGCAGACGGCGGGGATGGCCTTTTTGCCGCGCGCCGGGCTGGCACAAAGGGAGAAATGAGGAAATGGACGAAATTACGAAAATCTGGCCAAAATGGAAGACGGCGGGGCTTCTTGGGAAAGGCTCCTTTGGAAATGTATATAAGGTGCTGAAAGAAGATTTCGGCGGGGAATATTATGCGGCAGTGAAGGTGATCCGTATCCCGCAGGACGAGACAGAGGTGATAGAGCTTCAGAATACGGGAATGGACGCCCAGTCCATCCGCATTTACTATGAAGATGTGCTGAACGGCCTTGTCAATGAAATTAAGATTATGGAGCGTCTGAAGACAGCGGGCAATATCGTCTCTATTGAGGACTGCGTGTTTGTGGAAGATGCGGGAAAGCTGGGGTGGACGCTCTATATCCGCATGGAGCTGCTGGAAAGCCTTGACGCTTATGTGCAGAAAAACGGTATCTTAGATGTGACGGAAACAGTGAAAATGGGAATTGACATCTGCAGTGCGTTAGAGTGCTGCGAGCAGAGCCGCACGATCCATCGCGACATAAAGCCGGGCAATATTTTCCGTAACCCATATGGCGGCTATAAGCTGGGTGATTTTGGGATTTCCAAACAGATGGAGGGAACCCAGAGTATGCGTTCGCAGAAAGGAACGCGTATGTATATGGCGCCGGAGATTTACCGTGGGGAATCTTATGACAATACGGTAGATATCTATTCCTTGGGGATTACCCTGTACCGATTCCTGAACAAGGGGCGGATTCCTTTTCTGCCCGAGGCGCCCAAGCCGATACGCTCCGGAGATCTGGAAAAAGCGATACATTGCCTGATCAGCGGGAACGCGTTAGAGCCGCCTGCAGACGGGGACGAGACGCTCACCTACATTGTGAGGAAGGCCTGCGCTTATAGAGCAAAGGATCGTTACCAGAACGCTGCGGAGATGAAGGGGGATTTGTTAAAATGGCAGTTGGCAAAGAAGTTCCATGATGAAAAGACGGATATGCCGCGTCAGGATGGGCGTCTTAATCTGAATTTATCCGGTAACGAAATAACGCCAGACACAGAGAATCCGAACGATCCCCCAACACTGAAGGACGTAGGTCTGCCGGATGATTTGGAGACGCAGAAGGACGCTAATCAGCTGGAGGATTCAGGAACGCATAAAGACGCAGGTTTGCAGCAGGATTCCAAGATTCCGCCCAACCATCAGGTCCTATCGCAGGAATCTTTTAACGCGACCCAGGGATTTCGGGAGGAAAAGACATACCATGCATTTTCATCGACGCCAACCGACGGCGGGGAGATTTCAGCGCGGGAATCCTTGAGCGAAGATACATACCATGCTTTCCCGGAGAAACTGCCCGGCGAAAGCACGGCAGAGGAAGAAAAACCGTCCGGTAAAAGCCCGGCAGGTGAAGCGGAACCGCTCCAAAATGGAGGGGCGCGAAACGTTTCGGCAAACAATGGCGAATCAGATGCAGGAACGCCGGATACAGATCAATTAAACGCGAGTGTATCGGACGTAAGCGAGTTTATAGAGAAAGAGTTTGTCAGATTTGGCGCTTATTATCAGGAGGAGGATAAAAAAGAAAAGACGCCGATTGAATGGGAGGTGATTAAGAGAAATGACGATCTATGTTTGCTATTGAGCCGGTATGTACTGGATTACAGGTGTTTTCATGAAGATGGAAAGCAGAAAGCAACCTGGAGTGTAAGCGACTTGCGTGAATGGCTGAATGACGATTTTATACGTTGTTCGTTCACAGAGGCGGAGCAGAACGCGCTGTACGCTGTGAGGCTGGAGAATGCAGACTATAAAAATAAGACCAAAATTGATGACCTGGTGGAGACTTGGGATAAGGTATTCTGTTTAAGCCTGGAAGAAATTGAGGAGCAGTATCATTTTACAGAAGAACAGTACCGGGCAAGCGCGACGGAGTATGCGCGGCAGAAGATAAAGATATTTACAAAGAAGGATGAAGCCGTCAGTTGGTGGCTGCGCTCCGTGAACAGAAAGAAAAGGAAGGCGTTAGTCGCATTGCCGGTGGGCAATGTCGGATTTTTTCCGCCGATGATCAATGAATGTTACGGCGTACGCCCGGCAATCTGGGTGGATATCAGCAAACTTTAACAAGGCTTATGGATAGAAAGAGTAAAGAGATGTGTTTGAAAGGAAGGAAAGTAGAATGGCTATATGTAGAAATTGTGGAAAAGAGCTCGGCGATCAGGCGGTTACCTGTCCCAATTGCGGGACGCCCGTGGCGGGCGAAGGGGGATTTGCCTGGGGGATCCTCGGCTGCTGTATCCCCGTTGTCGGGCTTGTCCTCTACCTGATATGGAAGGATGAGAAGCCCAAGTCCGCAAAGGCAGCCGGACTCGGCGCTTTGCTTGCTGTGTGTATTCTGGTTTTATCCTATATTATTCTATTTATTGCACTCGGCAGCGGAGCCGTGACATAGGGGGATGCAGATAAGGATCTATATGCAAAATCAATGATTTGATACGCAAGAAACAACGCTATATTTTTGGGAGGAAAAAATGACTGTATGTAAAAATTGTGGAAAAGAACTGAGGGAGGAGGCGACGATCTGTCCCAATTGCGGGACGCCGGTAGAGAAAGACAAAGGAGGATTTGGGTGGGGGCTTCTCGGCTGCTTTTTGCCTTTTATCGGCATTATTCTGTTTTTTGTCTGGATAAAGAAAAAACCCAGGACGGCAAAAGCTATCATTATCGGCGTCGCAATAGGGCTGCTCCTGATGTATGCGGGGCAGATGGCAGAACGATTAGCGCAGCATGGAATGCTTTACTGATATAAATGGATTTGGATGGGAGAATGTGCAGTAATGTTGTTCATTCTCCCATTTTCCTTGTTTTCTGGAAACTCGTTCTGTTTCTGGAAATTAGTTGTGATATGATTTAATTATTCAGAACCCCGAGTGCAGAGGAGGCGTATAATAATGGGAGAAACAAGCTGGGAAAACTTATCGGAAGAGGAATGTGTCAGGCGTCTGGTGAGAGGCATTAAAGTGATCAACCTGCTCTATGAATCAGGTTTTTATTGCTGCGACGCGGCAAAAGGCCGGCGGTATGCAGGGTATGCCTGGCATAATCCGCTTTTTCCGCCGGAATACAGGAGGAACTGTTTGAAGGGCAAGGACCTGGAAACAAATTTTTATTATGACGTTTATTATTTTGCAGCCAGCTATTATGAGAAAATGACGGGTCGCCGCGCGCCGTATGACTTTTCAATAAATCATTCTTGGAAAGAAGATTTAAAAAGGAGGATGGAGGGATGGGACGCGGAATATCAAGAAGTGACTCTGGCATTGATAGAACAATGCACCAAGAGGAAACGCGGCGGGGAGAAGTGATGCACCTCACCCATCCCGGCGAAATAATTCAAGACAAAAAATAGCTGTCATTCTCGTCAAAGAACAGGACGGCTATTTTTTATCTAATTAGGAAAGACCTTGTCGCGCTAAAGCGTGAAAGTGTCTTTCCTATTAAGATAAAAACAATTATGCGCACTCGCACAAAAGGAAAATATTGCTTCGCAAATGTGCTCGGCGCTTCAAAGTGTGCAAACCCCTCATGAGTGAGGAGTTAGGGGTACTGAGGGGGCTTGCCCACTTTGTTCTGTGTATAATTCAGAATTGTTACTGCAAATTTGCAATCATGCGGAGGTAGTTTCTTAAAGAGAGGAAATATACCTTCTGGAATTCCGGGTTCGATATGCCCGGATGCTCGTCCAGCGTTTCCCGATAGACGTCTAACAGCAGCCGATCAAAGCTGTCACATTCCGGGTTTAGGGTCGGAAAGCCGAAATAAATCAGGATGTCATTGCAGATTTCCACAAATTCATTTTCATTCAGAAAATTCATATAAAAATCATTCTCTTTTTCGGAGGATTCGGTCAGCAGCTTTTTTAGAAGGCTCAGCATGAAAGTGCCGGAGGAGATCTCTACCGGGCGTTTGCGCTGAACCAGCAGCAGGAAGTTGTCATAGTTCATGAAGACGTTTTCGAAAATGGAGCTCAAAGAGGAGATTTCTTTTTCCGTCAACTGGCAGTTATCTTCCGGAAACTGCATACCAAACAGAGATTGGTAATATTCCAGGATAGGCTCCTTTTCAAAATCTCCATAATTGGTGACAAGCCGGATTATCTGCTCAGAATCCCCTCGGGATAAAACCTCAAGCTTTACATCATCAAAAAGCCCCAGATACTGTGTATTTCTGGTTCTGGCGAACAAGTCCATGTTCAGCGGTTCATTTAGAAAATTGCGAAGATCGCGCACAGTTAGTATTTTTTCATTGATGATTTGGTAATACGTTTTTACGGTCTGTTCATCAAAAAGAGCGCAGGGAGAATTTGGCTGGGCATTGATTTGCTCATGGTATTTCTTACGGAATGTGCAGGTTTCTTCCCAGCTCAATTGGAGTTTCAGGCATGAGATGATGATAAATTCATCCAGAGAGCGGGCGGACAGTTCATTAATATGCAGGTAATTCATAAAAAGATCCTGTGCCTGAATGTCTGATTCGAGATTCAGCACAAAGCAGAGCCGGTATATATTTTCATGCTTCAGCGTTGCGGCAGTCCCCTTTTTGAGAGAGGTTACCGCTTTGCGGAACGTATCATATTCCTTGGGCAAAAGGCGCTTGCCGGCGCTCTTTTTTAATGCCCTCAACAAGTCGTCTTCTGAAAATGAAGGTGTAAGGTTATCCTGGTATTTATCAAAGTGATCCCGCACATAGCGGGAGATGCCATTCCATATATTTTGTGATGCAGTGTAATCCGATAGATTCAACATAAATAACTTAGCCTCCTATTTCCATTGCGTCTGAAAAACTATAACAAATTATAACATAAATATAGAAGCAGAAGAGGAAATTTTTAGGAATTTTAGGGGGAATATTGAAATCATATTTTATATATGTAAAGCGGGAGCGTTTTTGTGCAGCCTTAAAAGGAACACGATTTCAGGGAATTAAGAAAATAGTGCAAAATATTTGAGGAAGGAATGGACATTTGTGGTAAAAATAGATATAATATCTTTTATAGCGGGCAAATTTGGCTATTTTGTCAGCAAACTATAAATTAGGAGGTGCCTCATGTGAAATATGACAAAAGCGTATACCGTTCACTGACTTTGATTACGCAGTTTGGAATTAACATGTTGGTGCCTATTTTTTTATGCACAATCGCCGGTGTTTTTATCGGCAAACGGTTTTCTGTAGAATGGATTGTGATACCGTTGTTTGTGGTTGGCGCGCTTGCGGGGTTCCGTAACGTCTTTATCATGGCGCAGAAAATTTATTCCAAGGAGAGCCCCTCGAGGGGGAAAGGCACGCGCAGGGTTCAGCCTGTTCAGGAGGAGACATCAGCAGGGGTTCCTGCGGGGCATAAGAAGGGAGATAATGATTATGCTCAAAAGGATTAACCCGGTTCTTCCGCAGTTGATTGTCGGAATACTGTTATATGGGATTTTGCTTCAGCTTACCGGCATGTGGTTTGTAAATGATAAACAGGCGTATACGTTGGGGTTGTGGATAGGCATTGCACTGGCGATAGGTATGGCAATCAATATGGCGATTGTCATTTTGGATGCAGTGGATGGAATGGCTTCCACAGGAAGGTCAGTGCGGACGGGGTTCTGGTCAGTTCTTCGCTATGTGGTAGTTGTCGGCGTTTTTGTAGCCGCATGGTATTTTGAGTTGGCAAATCCGCTGATTATGTTTTTAGGGTTGATGGGCTTGAAAGTATCTGCCTATTTACAGCCCATGTTTTATAAAATTATTTCGCGCGGGCAAAAGGAGGCTGGTGAGTTGTCCGTTGACTCTGATGAATCATCTGTAAATTCAGATTGATGAATATATACTGGGCGTCAGATAAATTTGCCGCTCAGCATAACATGAAATAAAATAACGATAAGGAGGTGAGAGAGTGCAGGATGCGATTTTATTGTCTTCCGGTCCGGATATAGACATTATGGTAAAAGGCCTTTTTTCCTATGAGCTGTTCGGACAGACCTTTTGGATTACGACAACCCATGTGTGCCTGTTGATTGTCATGTTGGTACTAACGGTATTTTCCATTGCGGCAAACCGGGCGATGAAACATGCTTCGGAGGTTCCGGGTGGTTTTCAGAATGTGGTGGAACTGATTGTGGAAATGCTTGACAAGATGGTTCACGGTGTTATGGGCAAAAGCGGAGACAAGTTTGTTAATTATATTGGAACCATATTTATTTTTATTCTAATTTCCAATATTTCCGGGCTGTTTGGCCTTCGTCCGCCGACGGCGGATTACGGTGTGACATTCCCACTGGCATTGCTGAGTTTTATTTTGATTCATTTCAATCAGTTTAAATACCAGAAGCCCAAAGAAATCTGGGTTGATATGTGTTCACCGTTGCCGCCATGGTTGCCAATCTGGTTCCCCATTAACGTAATCAGCGAGCTTGCAGTGCCGGTTTCCCTGTCATTGCGTCTTTTCGCAAATATTTTGTCAGGAACAATTATTATGGCACTGATTTATGCGCTGCTGTCCAAGATCGCATACTTCTGGCCGGGTGCATTACATGCATATTTTGATATTTTTTCCGGCTGCATCCAGACCTATGTGTTCTGTATGCTGACTATGACCTATATCAGCAACGCGATTGGCGAGGAAGAATAGGGTTTTCTCAGGCATTGCCTGATTTTGCTGGCGTAATTCCCTGCCAGGATAAAAGTAGGGGAATGTGCACCGGACAGGATTCCGGAATCATACAACGTATGGCAGGTGACGTTAGGCGTTACGTGCCGATACCATATAATTAAGGAGGAATTATCTATGGATAACATTACAGGAGCAGAATTAATCAGAGCTTGTTCAGCAATCGGTGCAGGTCTTGCGGTTATCGCGGGTATCGGACCTGGTATTGGTCAGGGTATTGCAGCAGGACACGCAGCAGCAGCAGTAGGAAGAAATCCGGGCGCGAAATCCGACATCACCTCTACCATGCTTTTGGGCCAGGCGGTAGCAGAGACCACGGGTCTGTATGGTTTGTTGGTGGCAATCCTGTTACTGTTCGTACAGCCATTGAAATAAGGAGCGAAACGCAGCACAAAAATAAGGAACACCTTATCAGGCATACCTTAATGTGCAAAGAGCAGCACAACAACAAGGAAAGGAGGCCCGGCCTTGGAACAATTATTTGGCTTAAACCCCCAGCTATTGCATGATACCCTGCTTTCTTTGCTTGCGATCCTGTTTCTGTTCACGATGATGTCTTATCTGCTGTTTAACCCGGCAAAGAAGATGCTCAAGGACAGACAGGAACGTATTAAGAATGATATTGATACGGCGCGCAAGGACAAGGAGGAAGCCGCTGCTGTCAAGGAGGAATATGACCAGAAGCTCAAGGGTATTGAGAAGGAAGCGGAGGAAATATTAAGTGAGGCCCGCCAGAAAGCTTTAAAAAATCAAACAAAGATTGTGGATGAGGCAAAGGAAGAGGCTGCAAGAATCATCAAGCGTGCCAACGAGGAAGCTTTGTTGGAGAAGAAGCGCGTGATGGACGAGGCAAAACAGGAGATGATTGCGATTGCCTCCATGATGGCAGGAAAAGTTGTCACAGCCTCTATAGATACATCTATCCAGAATACACTGGTAGATGAGACATTAAAGGAAATAGGTGAGAGTACATGGCAAAGCTAGTATCCAAGACGTATGGGGATGCATTGTTTGAGCTTGCTGTGGAATCTGGTCAGATGGATGAGATGTTGGAAGAAGCAAGGCTGATTAAGCAGATTCTTCATGAAGACAGCGAGCTTTCCAAACTGATGAATCACCCAAAAATCGTAAAAGAAGAGAAAATAGGAGTTCTGGAACAGGTATTTAAAGGCAGGGTCCGTGATGAAATCACGGGAATCATGCGTATGCTTATTTCCAAGGACCATTACGGTGAAATGGAATCTGTGTTTGCATATTTCATTGACCAGGTAAAAGAATATAAAAACATCGGTACTGCTTATGTGACTGCGCCTATGCCGCTTTCGGACAGTCAGAAGGAGCAGGTAAAGAAGAAGTTGTTAGAGACTACGAAATATGTAGAATTTGAAATGCACTATGATGTGGATGACAGTTTAATCGGCGGCATGGTAATTCGTATTGGCGACAGAGTTATCGACAGCAGCGTGAAGAGCAAGCTGACGACTTTGACCCGGGAATTATCGAAAATACAGTTGAAAGTAGGTGAATGCGCTCCATGAATTTAAGACCAGAGGAAATAAGTTCCGTCATTAAAGAACAGGTGAAACGGTATGCCGCACAGCTTGAGGTGTCTGATGTTGGTACGGTTATCCAGGTGGCAGACGGCATTGCACGTATTCACGGTCTGGAAAATGCCATGCAGGGCGAATTGTTAGAGTTTCCCGGCGAAGTCTATGGAATGGTGTTGAACCTGGAAGAAGATAATGTTGGTGCCGTATTGTTAGGAGACCATAAGAATATCAACGAAGGCGATACCGTTAAGACGACGGGAAGAGTGGTAGAAGTTCCGGTAGGCGATGCCCTGACCGGACGTGTGGTAAATGCATTGGGACAGCCCATTGATGGCAAAGGCCCCATTGAAACCACGAAGTTCAGGCAGATTGAAAGAGTTGCATCCGGCGTTATTTCGAGAAAAGCCGTAGATACGCCGCTGCAAACAGGTATCAAGGCGATTGACTCCATGGTACCGATTGGTAGAGGACAGCGTGAGTTGATCATTGGTGACCGTCAGACAGGTAAGACGGCGATAGCTATTGATACGATTATTAATCAAAAAGGCCAGGGAGTAAAATGTATTTATGTTGCGATCGGACAGAAATCTTCTACCGTTGCGACAATTGTAAAAACATTAGAAGAGTTTGGCGCTATGGATTATACCACAGTAGTGGCATCTACCGCCAGTGAGCTTGCACCGTTGCAGTACATCGCGCCATATGCGGGTTGTGCGATGGGAGAGGAGTGGATGGAGAACGGCGGAGATGTGCTGATTATCTATGATGATTTGAGTAAGCACGCAACGGCATACCGTACGCTTTCTCTGTTGCTGCGTCGTCCGCCAGGACGTGAGGCTTATCCCGGAGACGTATTCTATCTGCACTCCAGACTTTTGGAGCGTGCAGCAAGATTGTCTGAGAAATTAGGCGGCGGTTCTTTAACGGCATTGCCGATTATTGAGACACAGGCAGGAGACGTTTCTGCATATATTCCTACCAATGTAATTTCCATTACTGATGGTCAGATTTATCTGGAAACGGAAATGTTCAACGCAGGATTCCGTCCGGCAATCAACGCTGGTCTTTCGGTATCGCGAGTTGGAGGTTCCGCTCAAATTAAGGCGATGAAGAAGATTGCGGCGCCTATTCGTACAGAGCTGGCGCAGTTCCGCGAGCTTGCAGCATTTGCGCAGTTCGGTTCTGAGTTGGATGCAGATACCAAAGAAAAGCTGGCACAAGGCGAGAGAATTCGTGAGATGTTAAAACAGCCGCAGTATAAGCCGATGGCAGTAGAATATCAGGTTATGATTATCTATGCGGCGACTAAGAAATATCTTCTGGACATTCCGGTTGCAGATATTCTTCGTTTTGAGGAAGAAATGTTTGATTTTATAGATACAAAGTATCCTGAGATTCCAGAGGCCATCCGTACCGACAAGGAAATTAAAGAGGCTACGGAGCAGAAGCTTGTAAAGGCAATTGAGGAATGCAAGGCGCAGTTTAAGTAGAAACAGTAGTACGCCTTAGCTAGGCATACCTATATGTGCAAAGAACAGCACAGGAAATAGGAAATCAGTTAGGTGGTGAAACATTATGGCGTCCATGAGGGACATTAAAAGAAGAAAAAGCAGCATACAGAGTACGCAGCAAATCACAAAGGCCATGAAGCTTGTTTCTACTGTTAAATTGCAGAAAGCGCGAAATCGTGCAGAACAGTCCAATCCATATTTTAACCATATGTATCAGACCGTAACATCCATGCTTGCAAGGAGCGGCAGCCTCAATCATCCCTATTTAAAAGGCGGCGACTCCGGCAAAAAAGCAATTATAACAATTGCTTCCAACCGTGGACTTGCAGGTGGCTACAATTCCAATGTTGTGAAGCTTGTCACTGAAAGCGGCATGGCGAAGGAAGATATACAGGTTTACATGATTGGGCGTAAGGCAGAGGAACTTCTGGTGCGTAAAGGTTATGAGATTAAAGCAGATTATTCTGACGTGATTGAAGGGCCCACTTACGAAGATGCCACAACAATCTGCAAGGATGTTTTGGAAGCGTTCAGCAAAGGCGAGATTGGAGAAATCTATCTGGCGTACACGCATTTTAAGAATACGGTAAGCCATGAACCTAAGCTGATGAAACTCCTTCCCATTGAGTTTGACGAAGCAGAGCTGAATGAAGTGGATAATAATGTGCTGATGAATTATGAGCCAAACGAGGAAGAAGCATTGGATCTGATTATTCCCAAGTACCTGACTAGCCTCTTTTACGGGGCGTTGGTGGAAGCGGTAGCCAGTGAAAATGGCGCCAGAATGCAGGCAATGGATTCCGCGACAAGCAATGCAGATGAAATGATCAGTGATTTGACATTGAAATATAACAGGGCGCGCCAGGGCTCCATTACACAGGAGCTTACCGAGATTATTGCTGGCGCAGAGGCGATTTCTTAAACGCATCTCAGAAATACTACGTATTTCACAAAGAGATGCAATAAATCGCAGGGCAATCCAGAGGAAAAAGCTGCATAAATGCAGCGGATTGCCCGCGCAGAAAACATCTCAGAAATACTTCGTATTTCTAAACGAGATGAGATTATAGTATCGCAGGGCAATCCAGAGGAAAAAGCTGCATAAATGCAGCGGATTGCCCGCGCAGAAAAACCATGCGGTTTTTCTGATTTGGAATCAGGCTGAGTAGAAAGATTTAGTCTGAGATAACAATTATAAGGAGTGAAATTATGGCAGAAAAGAATATAGGTAAGATCACTCAGATTATCGGTGCCGTTTTGGATATCAAGTTTTCCGAGGGCAGCCTGCCGGAGATTAACGAAGCCATTAACATTCCGCTTAGTGAGAGCGGGAAGAAGCTGGTGGTAGAGGTTTCCCAGCATCTGGGTGATGATACGGTAAGATGTATTGCCATGGGCCCTACGGATGGTCTTGTCCGTGGGATGGATGCAGAAGCAACCGGGGCTTCCATTAGTGTTCCGGTTGGTGAGCAGACATTGGGACGTATGTTTAACGTATTGGGTGAACCGATTGATGAGAAAGCGGCGCCAAAGAATGTTGAATTTATGCCAATCCACAGGAAAGCCCCGACATTTGAAGAGCAGGCAACTTCCACAGAGATGTTGGAGACGGGTATCAAAGTCGTTGACTTGCTCTGCCCCTATCAGAAGGGTGGTAAGATTGGACTGTTCGGTGGTGCGGGCGTTGGTAAGACGGTGTTGATTCAGGAGCTTATCCACAACATTGCAACCGAGCATTCCGGTTATTCTGTATTTACTGGTGTTGGCGAGCGTACGCGTGAAGGTAATGACCTTTACTATGAGATGAAGGAATCCGGCGTTATTGACAAGACATGCATGGTGTTCGGACAGATGAATGAGCCGCCAGGAGCGCGTATGCGTGTAGGTTTGACGGGATTGACAATGGCTGAGTATTTCCGTGACAAGGGCGGCAAAGACGTGCTGTTGTTTATTGATAACATTTTCCGTTTCACGCAGGCAGGTTCCGAAGTGTCTGCATTGCTTGGACGTATGCCGTCCGCAGTAGGTTATCAGCCTACTTTGCAGACAGAGATGGGCGCGCTTCAGGAGCGTATCACATCTACTAAGAGCGGTTCCATTACTTCTGTACAGGCTGTATATGTGCCGGCCGACGACTTAACTGACCCGGCTCCGGCAACTACCTTTGCCCATTTGGATGCAACCACGACATTGTCACGTTCCATTACGGAACTTGGTATATACCCGGCAGTAGATCCATTGGATTCAACTTCCCGTATCCTTGACCCACGTGTCGTTGGGCAGGAGCACTTTGAGGTAGCGCGTGGCGTACAGGAGATTTTACAGAGGTATAAAGAGTTACAGGATATTATTGCAATTCTTGGTATGGATGAGTTGTCTGAGGATGACAAGCTGGTCGTAAACCGTGCAAGGAAAGTGCAGAGGTTCCTTTCCCAGCCATTCTTTGTAGCGACACAGTTTACCGGAATGGATGGAAAATATGTACCGATAGCGGAGACGATTCGCGGCTTTAAGGAGATTCTGGAAGGAAAGCATGATGATGTTCCTGAAGGACATTTCCTGAATGCAGGTTCCATTGATGATGTTCGCGCCCGTATGAAATAGGAGGAAGGCAAATGCGGAGCATTTCTGGAATGCCTTCCGACGAAATGGCAGGTGACGCAGAGCGTCGCGTGCCGGTACATTATTATACAAGGTGGTGGACACATGGCAGAGGAAAACAAATATTTTCAATTGCAGATCATTACACCGGACCGCATTTTCTATGAGGGTGAGGCTTCCATGGTGGAGTTCAACTCTGTAGATGGAGAACTCGGTGTTTATAAGCATCATATTCCGCTGACTACCGTGCTGGCCCCTGGAATCGTAACGATAACGGAGTCCGGCGGGCAGAAAGAGGCGGCGATTCATGCGGGATTTGTGCAAATTCTCGGTGAGAAAGTAACGTTTCTTGCGGAAGTTGCAGAATGGCCGGATGAGATTGATGTGGCGCGTGCAGAGGCGGCAAAAGCACGTGCGGAAGAACGTCTGCGTAACCATGCAGCAGACATTGATGTAGCGCGTGCAGAGATTGCATTGCAGCGCGCTTTGGTTCGTATTGGAATTAAACAGTGATGATATGAATAAATTTACAATGCCACTCTTGGATTTGTGAAAAGTCCAGGGTGGCATTGTTGTTTATAAAGATTGCCGCTAATGGGGGTTCATAGCATTGGTTTGTGCCTGATAATTTGAGGAATATATTGAAAAAAGCTGTCACAAATTTTGTCACAGATTGAAATGAAAGCTGCAGAGAGAATATAATCTTAAAGGATAATATAAAAAAGTCTGCCCTGAAAAGCCAGTGCATGGAAATCATTTTATGTGCTGGGGAATTAAAATATTTCGGGCAAATAAAAGGACAGGAGGAAGACATGAAAAACGTGTAATGGCATTTTTATTAGCGTTCTCTCTGGCAGCAGGACTTGGACAACCGGTAACAGCTTCGGCGGCGCCCGAGGCTGCTGATACGGCGGAGCTTGCAGAAGCATCAGAGAGTATGCAAGAGGTTTTATCGAAAGAATTGACAGAACTGGAATTTGAGGAAGGAATCAGAGGCGCGGCAGTTTATCAGGAAAAAGAATCCGATAATAGCCGCGCTACCGCAAACGCTGTTCCGCTGGGAAGCACCATAGAGGCTTCTCTGACGAACAATGATACGCGGGATTACTTTAAAGTTACGCTGCCGGCAACGGGCGCGCTTACCTTAAATATGCATTCGGAACTGGAATGTTATACGGTTAAGGTTTTTTATGGTGAGAGTGGAGAGGACGGCGTCTATTCAGACGAAAATTGGTGGAATGAGAATCTCAAGTTTGTGGAAAACCAGCATGTTCTTTATCTGGAAAAAGGAACGTATTATATCAGGATAACCGGAACAGAATATAATGATAGTGATGAAGATTACGATAAGTACTATGATTATGATGATTTTTATACCGGGAATTATACCTGTGGCGTTAAATTTACCAACTCCAATGCCAACGATGTGGAACCGAACAATAACTTTGACGCCGCGCAAAACCTGGCGTACGGAAAAACGGTGACCGGGCAGATCTCCTGGAATGATGAAGTTGATTATTATCGGATCAACGTCAGTAAAATTGGAAAAGTTGCTTTAACAATAACCTCTTATATGAGGCGTTACGAACTTCATCTGTATGATAAGAATCAAGAAGAAATATGGCATACGGACGCGAAGTGGGATGAAAACGCTAAGATGCGCCAAGATACGCATGATTTGTATTTGGAGCCCGGAATATATTATATAAGGGTGCGGAATGATGATTATTATTATACACCTGGGATTTATAAATTATATGCGAAATATACCAACACGAACCCTTCTTTTACAGGGGATGATAACAGCGCGGCAAAGGCGAAAGCAATAAGCTGGAATAGGACGTATACCGGACAGATTTCTTTGAATGATGAATACGATACTTATAAATTTACAATTTCCAAAACCAGGAATATCCCGCTTACTTTTATTTCATATATGGAATATTATGGCCTTAAAATTTATAATTCGGCAGGAACAACTGTTTGGAATCAAGCTACAAAATCCAGAAAGGATGTATACACGCTGGCCCTGACGCCGGGGACTCATTACATGGAAGTAAGTGATGGGCGAAGTTATGGCCAATATACGGGTACTTATAAATTTAGTTTCAGTGGTGGAAATCTTGCTACGTTAAAACTAAATAAGAAAAGCCTCAAACTTACGAAAGGCAGCATTTATCAGTTAAAAGCGTCAATGTCGCCGGCGAATGTTAAGGTATCCTGGAAAACAAGTAACGCGAAAGTAGTTTCTGTCAGTTCCGGGAAGATAAAGGCAAAAGGATATGGTAAGGCAACGATTACCTGCACCGCGCAGGACGGCTCTAAGAAAAAGGCGTCCTGTACCGTGACGGTAGTACCTGGGAAGGCACAGGTATCTTCTGTAAAGAAATCGTCTTCCGGGAAGAAGGTCAGTATTAAGTCTCAGAACGGAGTTACAGGATATGAAGTCTATACCAAGACAAAAAGAAGTTCCTGGAAACTTTATAAAACAATAAAAGGAGCCAAAAATAAGAGTTTTAAGGTTAAATCCAGTTATTTTAATTCCCATTCCTTTAAGCTAAGGGCGTATAAAAAAATTGGCAGCCAAAAGTACTACGGAGCTTTTTCAAAAGTATTGTAGAGTGCAATAAGCAAGGAAAGAAATATAACAAAATGTGAATGAGGGTAAAGAAAAGAACCATTGCGCAAAGAAAAATACATATGCGCAATGGTATTTTTATAATAAAGATGAGACTGTTGTAGTAGCATACATGATATTAATAAACGGCGATGTTTACAAATCATTTACAAATCACTGTTTCATTCGTGTCTTTTATCCATTATAATAAAGACCATACAGAGATTGAACTAAATGGGGAATCTTTATGGAAAAAATATTGGTTATTGAAGACGAAGTGGCAATCAATGATTTGATATGCCTGAACTTAGAAATTGCCGGATATGAGCCGGTGGCGTTTTTTGACGGCGCGGAGTTCAGCCGTCATCTAATGGAACATGATAATTATGATTTGGCTCTTTTGGATATTATGCTGCCTGGAAAGGATGGCTTTGCATTGTTAGAAGAGCTGAAAGAGCATGGTATTCCAGTTATCTATCTCACAGCCAAGGGCGATTTGCCAAGCAAGGTTAAGGGATTGAGGAGCGGCGCGGAGGATTACATTGTCAAGCCGTTTGAAATGTTAGAGCTGTTAGTGCGCATAGACAAGGTGTTGAGTCGCTCTCGCGTGGATTCGGAAGAAGAAATCCGCATTAAGGATGTGATTATCAATGAACAGAGCCGGACTGTGACGAAGAATGGCAGGGAAATAGCCTTGCAGCCTATGGAGTTTAACTGTCTTCTTACTTTCTGGAAATATCGTAACCGCGTGCTCACCAGGGATCAGATGCTAAATATCCTCTGGGGCGTAGATTTTGATGGTGAGAGCAGGACGGTCGACGTCCATGTGGGGAATCTCAGGAAGAAACTGGATTTTGGCGATGTGATCAAGACGGTGCCCCGGGTAGGTTATCGTATGGAGGTCTCTTAATGGATATGATTAAAAAAATTGCTATAACTGCGTCAACCATGCTGTTTGTGTTGGCGCAGATTTTTTCGTTTTACGTTATTGTGGTTAGTCAGCAGGAGAAAATCGAGATTTTAAAAAGACAGGAGGAGCGGGTGTTTTCCAGAGGTATTTCGGATGTAGCGGAAGAGCTGAATAAAGTGGAATATGGAGATTCCATTCCAGATCATATTATGACTTATTGTTTCCGTAACAATATGCCGGAGAATTCTGCTTTGTATAAGGATGACAAGGAATTGCACAACAGCTCTCCGTTCTCATTTGATACCAGTAAAGTCAAAATAGAAAAAGGTACGTCTCTTGTGTATCAACAGGAGGAGATTGACGGTTCCTACCTGCTGATTTTTTGCTCAGAAGAGAAAAAAGAAAATGATGCGGGAGAGAGGTATTCTTATTTATATTTTTATGTGGTTGATATCACTTATATTTACAAGGAAAGTTTTGCTCTCGCCATTCGGGAAATCTTGATTTCAATGCTGGCGTCTTTGATGATGGCATTGCTTTTAGTATTTTTGATTAAGAAGATTACAAAGCCTCTAGAAGAGACAAATGAAGCACAGAGACAGTTGATTGGCAGTATGTCCCATGAGCTGAAAACGCCCTTAACGGCAATTAAGGGGTATTCAGAGACGCTTCTTGGTGTAACATTGACCCGCGAACAGGAGGAAAAAGCATTAAATTATATCAACCGCGAAAGCGGTAGGTTGTCAAGGCTTTCGGAAAAGATGATGGAGCTGACACAATTGTATGAACCAGAGTGCCAGATTGCATTGCAGGAGGTTTCTTTGGAGATATTGTTTGAAGGTGTGCGGGAAAATGTCAGTCACCGGCTGCGCGAGAATGATATGATCTTGCTTGTGGAAGACGGCTATCAGGGACGAACGATGCAGCTTGATTTGGATTTGATGACGAGCTTTCTCATTAATTTAATCAACAATAGTATCATGGCATCAAAACCGGGTAGTCGGATATACATGGGCGCTGGCGAGCATTCTTTATGGGTGCGGGATGAGGGCTGCGGGATTTCTCAGAATGAGATTGGCAAAGTGCGCAAGGCGTTCTATCGCGTAGACAAATCTCGTTCCCGCAAGAGCGGAAATATGGGATTGGGGCTGGCGTTATGTGAGCAGATTGCGATGGTGCACCATGGCAGGATGGAGATTGAGAGCGAAATTGGCAAAGGGACGATAATTTATTTTGTTTCGTAGTCTGCGTTGTTGTTTACGAATCCTTTACAGGTGAATGAATATTTACCCAAAAGAACCTGCTATGATATTCCTATATAGAAATCCCGGGGGGTTCCCAGCGGATAAATTTCAGGAGGTTTGTAATGAAGAAAAAATATAGTTCTGTAATTGCAGCAGGTTTGTGCTTGGCGATGCTTACCGGATGTCAGGAAACGCCGAAAGATTCGATTGTCAAACAGAAAGGGGCAAACGCCATTAAGTCCTATGAGAGCGCCGAAGAGAATACAGGCAGTTCGCTTAGAGAATTGTTAGGCGCTCCCGAACATTATAAAAATAATGCTTCTTATGAGGGCGGAGGCCTTGTAATCGACACGGACGCAGACGTAATTCTGCCGGAGGCTGATACAATTAATACGTATGCTGTGTCCGCCAGAGAGGTCAATCAGGAAATGATTGATACGGTAACAAATGCATTTTTTGAGGGGGCAACATTTTATAGTGCCTATTCATACGATGAGTGGACAAAGGAGGATTACCAGGAACAAATAAACAGATTAAAGAAATATAAATCCGAAGGTAATCTTGATCCCTACCAGTTTGGAGAAGATGAAGATGGAAATCCGCAGTTTAATATTGATGAAGAAATTGCCCGCAATGAGGAGCGAATGAAGGAGGCTCCCGACGAAATTACGAAGGAAGAAGTAAAACCTTCTTTTGGCTTGGAATATTGGAGTGGAAAGGGTGAGGAACGGATAAAGGAAGTGGATGAGGACTCATTCTATGGCGTGGCGGAAACGGAACAGGGGATATATGACTATGATATTAAATATGGCTTGAAGCCGGATATCGTATTTAGTATTTCTAAGGGAGCACAGAAGGATACGATTGATCCGCGAGAGTTTTCAGATTGGATAGAAACAGCATATTTATTGGGTTCGGAGGAAAATGGTGAAAACAGGCTGACAGAGGAAGAAGTAAAGGGTATGCTGGATATCTCCCTGGAAGATGCGCAGAAAATTGCCGAGGAAAAGGTGGAGAAACTAGGCTGGGGCCTGGAAGTCTACAATTGGGATTATGCGGTGTTCCATCATGGTGAAGATGGTGTGAATAGAGATAATATTTTAGACGCCGGCTATCTGTTTCACTTTACCAGGAAACTGGACGACGTGCCGGTTACTTATACGGATGATTATGGCGGAGGGCTGGAGGATATGGACAGCACACTGATTCCCTGGAGTTATGAGCGGTGCGATATTATCGTCGGAGGCGACGGCGTCCAGAATGTGGAGCTTTTTAATCCTTATGAGATCGGAGACGTACAGACGGAAAACGTGAAATTGATGGATTTTGACAGCATTATCAAAATTTATGAACAGATGATGGAGGTGTCAAATGCGGATATCACGAAGTACGAGAGCAACAGGACGTTCCACATTAAGAGAATCGTGCTGGGACTTTGCAGGATTTATGACCCGGCGGCAGACAATGATGCCGGGCTGTTAGTGCCGGTCTGGGATTTCATTGGCGGGTTTGACGCTGTGAATGACGATTATACTACGAAAAATAATGGCGAATACTCCAACCAAAGCTTTATGACTATCAATGCCATTGATGGAACGGTGATTGATCGCGGGCTGGGTTACTAATCTTAAATATCTTATGTCAATGTGGCATTAGTGAGAAAACGGGAGGCTGTAATGAGGATCATAGAATTTGTAAAGCAGACGATTTCATCTGTGCGCTGGAACTTCCTGGGATTTTATAAAAATCCCAGAATCATCCTTACGTTTCTCTTTGCCCTCATTCTCTGCTTTTTCCTCAGCGACCGC
This sequence comes from uncultured Lachnospiraceae bacterium, assembly GCA_947565425.1. GTDB lineage: Bacteria > Bacillota > Clostridia > Lachnospirales > Lachnospiraceae > Petralouisia. Next base: position 12,272 of record CANOFW010000025.1, on the reverse strand, counting down.
GCGCTGATGGTGGCGGATTACTATGACGCCCCGATGCAGGCGTTAGAACCGTTTATCTGGACGTTTGGAGATGCGACTTCTATCCTCTTGTCGTCGTTGCTGTTGATTCTGCTGCTGATTGATTTGCCCAAGCTGACACCTTTTACACCGTATATGCTGCTGCGCACGCGCAAGGCATATTGGCTGTTGGCGCAGTTTTTCTATATTTTTTTGGTAACAGCCGGTTATATTCTGTATATGCTGTCGGTTACCAGTCTGTTGTGTATGCAAAAGACATATGCGGGAAATATCTGGAGTAAGACGGCGGCATTGTTTGCCTATTCTTCCTTGGGGGATAAATTTTCGGTGCCCTCCACGGTAAAAGTGATGGAGAGCACGACACCGGTGGGGTGCAGCCTACAGATGGTTCTGCTGCTTGTCTGCTATGCGTTGACGCTGAGCTTTCTCATGTTGTATTTTCAGATGAGAGTGGGCAAGAAGGCAGGCATTGCAGCCGGGCTTTGCTACAGCCTGTTTGGGTTCTTGCTGGACCCCGAGACGCTGGCTAAAATATTGCATAAAGAAGAATACGAAATGTTTCAAATGCGCAGAATTACTGGCTGGATTAGTCCTTTGAACCATGCTACCTATGGGATGCATGATTTTGGGTATGACACCTTGCCATCGATCGGGCAGTCTTGCGCGATGTTTTTACTGCTACTGCTTGTCTTGTCATTGTGCTCTTTTCGTATGCTCAAGCGGTACAATTTCAGTTCGTTTACAGGGGAGATGTAAGGTTAATGTTATGAAAGAATTATTTAAGGAAAAAACTTTATGGATAGCAACAATGATATGTTTCATCTCACTCCTTGTCGCATTTCCTTTTTATCAAATAGAGTTTCCTCTGGCAACGGGAAGTTTTGTCAAGTTGTACCGAAACGCGCTGGAGGCGCAGATTATTTTGTTCCTGCTGCCGATTGCGGCTGTGTTGCCGATGGGCGCCATATATGTGAAAGAGTCGTCTTCTGGATTTTTGCGGCTGTATATCACTAGAATCAGTCATATGCAATATATTAGAAGAAAATTAATGTTAATCTACGCCAGTGGGTTCTTGCCATTTTTCCTTGCCGGAGCCATTGCGCTGCTGCTGAGTTTCTTGTTGGTTTACCCCATGGAACTTCAGGGAGAAATGCCGTGGGAGGATATTTGGAAGTTCTGTCAGCTTCTTTTGCGTATCGCGTTGACGGGAGGAATTCTGGCGCAGATAGCAGGAATCTTTGCGGCTCTATTTCGCAATTATTATATGGCGTATGGTTTGCCGTTTGTCTGTTACTATATGCTCATCATCCTCAAAGAACGCTATTTTACGGATATGTATGCCATGTATCCGGCAGAGTGGCTTAAGTGTGAGCAAGATTGGGGCATGGATGGTCTGGGAATCTGGATATTTCTAGCGCTCTTTTCGGTTACGGCGCTGCTCTTTCATGGGCTGCTGTTATATAACCGGCTGAGAGAAATTTGATTTGCAAAAAAGAGGAAGAAGGGAAAGCAACGATGCCGTACATTGAAATAGAGCGTGTGACGAAAAAATTTAAGGAAGATACCGTGCTGCATGATATTAATGTCTTTATGGAACGCGGAAAGGTTTATGGATTTGCCGGCAATAATGGTTCTGGGAAAACGGTGCTGATGAAGTGTATCTGTGGTTTTCTGCCAGTGACAGAGGGGACTATTCGGGTAAACGGTAAAGTGATTGGTAGGGAAATAGATTTTCCGGAAAATATTGGCGTGATTATCGAGACGCCGGGATTTCTTACAAATTTGACGGGGATGCGTAATTTAGAAATTCTGGCGGCGCTGCGGGGCAGGATTTCTCGCAAGGAAGTTGAAGCTGCAATCAGAAAGACAGGGCTTGACCCTAAGCTAAAAAAATCAGTATCCAAGTATTCGCTGGGTATGCGTCAGCGTTTGGGAATTGCACAGGCGATTATGGAAGACCCGGAATTTTTGATTCTGGATGAGCCTTTTAATGGGTTGGATAAACATGGTGTGGCGGATATCCGCGCGCTTTTGCTGGATTTGAAAAAACAGGGCAAGACCATCATTCTTGCTAGCCATAACAGTGAAGATATCCGTATCTTATGCGACAAGGTATATGAAATGGATGGAGGGAGGATGCGAGAGATATGAAGAGCAAAAAAAAGAAGTTGAATGGCTTGCGACGGACGTCTGTCATATTGTCAGTTTTGCTGGCGATTGTAATTTTTTTCTCCTGTTCCATACAAAATCGTGCACAGGCGAGCGAGACTGCTTACGAGAGAAGGATAGCGATAGACAGCAGCCATAAATACGAGGGCATGGAAGCTCCGTTTGCCAAAGGCTATGAGCCCTCTATTCGCAAAAATGTAATGACGCTGGTGGTGCCGTTTGTCTGTGAGGATAAATTGGAGGGAAATAAGCTGACGGTAGGCGTTGATTTTGAAAACAAAAATGACAGCCCATTCTACTATAAAAATTATCGCAAACAAGTCAAACAGACGCGGGAGAGCGTATTTTTGTATAAGTGCCGCATCAAACTAAAAAAGGAGCGCTTCAATGGGCAGTATCCTCTGTATTTATGGGTGGAAGGAAAAGCGGCAGGCGTTTCGTTTCATCAGGAATTTACGGTTTATGTGGAAATCACAGATGGAAAGGCTGCGCTTGCAGAGGGCGGTGAAGGAGGCGGCAGTTTGGCAGGCGGTGACGGCAGTTCCGATTTAAAAGGCGGCGATGATTTTGCACAATCCGCAGGCGGCGGAGGGGAGGAGGGACAATTTCCCGGGCAGGATGTGTCAGGCGCCTCTTCTTCTGCGGAAGAAAACAGCAGTCAGCCGCGGTTGATGGTCGCTGCCAACAGTTTGAGAGACAATGTGCTGGAAGCTGGGAGCAGTACGCCTTGGAACATAACAGTGCAAAATTGTAGCCGCAAACGTGTGGTAAAAAATATTAAGGTAACGCTTCTTTGTGAAAGTAAGGATCTTGTATTTGAGAAAAACGCCTGGTATTTTGAGCAGACAGCGGCAAACGCCGCTATGGATTTATCACAGAATCTTACAGTGACAAAGAAAGCTGCTGCTGATCCCATACAGGTGCAGTTTCAAATTGAATATGAGGATGATAAGGGAAATGCTTATACGTCCACGGAGGAAGTGCGGCTTCTTGTTCGGCAGCCGCAGCACGCCCAGCTTGCAAGTCTTTCCTTTCCCTCACAGGTCTATGCGGCAGATACAGAGTTTCTGAGTTTTCAAGTGCAAAATACCGGCCTTTCCGCAATTTATAACGTAAAAGTGTGCATGGAAGGCAAAGGATTGTTTCCGCAGCAGGAGATTTTTTTGGGAAATATAGAGGGCGGGACCTCCGCGGATGGAGAGCAGAAGGTCTTTGTGGGCACGCTGGATATGGATGCGCAGGGAAATGTATCGGAAGAAGGCGGTGAGAAATATGGGGACACTACAGGCTTCGTCATCTTATCTTATGAGGATGAACAGGGCGAAGTGACAGAGCAGAAATTGGAAGTCCATACGACAATCCGTGAGGCGGAGACAGTCAAGCTTGAGATTGAGGAACAGAAGCCCAAAACAAATCAATGGTGGATTACAATCATATTTTTTACAGTGCTCGCCTTGCTTTTGGTAATTATCTGGTTGTACCTGCGTATGAAGCATTATCAGAGAATGAATGCGTAAAGATGATGTTTCGTATTGAGCGTAACCGGGAGGTGATATATGGGAAAGCGTAATATTTATAAAGATATTGTATGTATTGCCGCGAGCTGCCTGCTTATTATGCTGGCAGTGCACGCTGGGAATTTTTGGATGCAGCAGCGGAAATCTTACGAGGTCATCCTTCAGTCGCAGTCAGAGCTTACGGAAGATGTTGTGAAAGAGATTGGGAAACTGGAAGGAGTGTATGGGTTTGTTCCCAATTCTTCTTGTAATGTGAATATTCGCCTACAAGAGTATGTGCTTGAAACAACGCTGATAGGCGTTGACGTCAGTAGTTATCCCTTAAAATGGAAAGCGGCACAGGAAGAGATCTGTCTGGCAAATACGCCAATATTATTTTTTGGGCAGGAATCATTTGTTGCTTTTGCAGATAACAATGGCAACAATCCCGGAAGAAGCCGAATAGTGGAGTGGATAGAGAAATACCAGGATTTGCAGCTTACAGTGACAGGTGAGGATGGCAGAGAGCGTAGCGCCAAAATTGGCGGGATTGTAGAAGAGCCGTCGTCTGGCATTTATATGGGGCAAAGCCAGATGGCGGGATTATACGGTACGGCAGTGCAAACAACCGGAGGCTGTGCGATGATCCAGGGAGAACGAAATATGCAAAGCGCCAAAGAAATTCTTTCTCAAGCAGGATTTCAGGTAGAGTGAGCGTGAGAGAAAATAAAAACGTCTCAACTTGTAGAATCAAGCTTGTCATGAATATGAAAGTCAATATATATTTATCGAATAACGATAAATATATATTGACTTTTTATGTGTTGGGGAATATAATACAAAAAAAGGAAATGGAGGTATCATTATGACACAGAAAAGTTTAAGTAAATGGCTGAAAGGCATCATAATAGGAATTGCGCTCTGCGGGTTTGTGATATATGGCTTTATGCTGCCCATGTTCGGCAAGGATCTGGCGCATGAGAACCCTGAGTTCGCCTATTGTTATGAACCGTGGTTGGTAATCTTGTGGATTTCCGCCTTGCCCTGTTACCTTGTGCTGTACAATGGTTGGAGAATCACAGAGCAGATTGCACGAGACAATTCCTTTTCCCTGGAAAATGCCCGTTATCTCAAGCACATCTGTATTCTTTCACTCATGGACAGTGTTTATTTTTTCCTGGCAAATCTTGTGCTGCTGTTTTTGAATATGAATCATCCCGCAATTTTGCTGGCTTCCCTGTTTGTGGATTTTGCCGGTGTTGTGGTTGCTGTGGCAGCCGCTTCTTTATCCCATTTGGTGCTCAAAGCAGCAGAAATTCAGCAGGAAAATCAGTTGACAATATAAGGAGGCAGCCGATGGCAATTATTATCAATATAGATGTAATGCTGGCAAAGCGCAAAATGAGCGTAACAGAGCTCTCAGAGCGTGTAGGCATTACAATGGCGAATATTTCGATTTTAAAAAATGGCAAGGCAAAAGCCATTAAAGTAGATACGTTAGATAAGATTTGCCGGGCGTTGGACTGTCAGCCCGGAGATATTTTAGAATGGAGAGAGGAGGAAGAAGATGGAGAATAACAGTTTCGAGAATCATGATTTGGAAAGCAGCGATTTGAAGCGTCACGAAATGGGAAATAACACTTTCGTGGGCAGTGTTCCCGAGCATAGCATGGTTAAAAATGCGCCTTATTTTCTAGGTCTGGCGTTCGTATTTAGTGTTTGTTTTGCCGTAGCGTTTTACCGCAATTACATTGGCATTACATTTCCTTTGATTACGGCGGCGATATTGGCAGTCTGCGCATTATTTCTGAAAAAAGAAGGGATTGCGTGGAAGAAATCTTATTGGCTATACGCAGGGATTTGTATGCTTTTGGGAATCAGCACTATTTTTACCACAAATATATTTGTCATATTTTTTAATACGGTGGGGATTCTTCTACTGATTACGGTTTTGATGCTGCGGCAGATGTATGATGACCGTGCGTGGACATTTGTACAATATGTAGGAAATATGTTGTTTTTGTACTTGAACATGATACCGGAGGTTGCCGCTCCGTTCATCCATCTGGTGAACTACCGCAAAAAGCAAAAAGGCGAGACGAAGAAGAATAAGGAAGTGAAATATGTTCTGATAGGCGTATTCATCGGCTTACCAATGCTCATTGTTCTGATTGAACTTTTGAGCAGTGCAGATCAGATTTTTTCTCAAGTTATCGGGGAGGCATTTCATAAACTGTTTGGACAGATTGTATTTTCTCCCAATCTATTTCTCGTGATGCTTCTGATGATTATTGGCTTTTTTGGCATTTATAGTTTTTTCTCGGCGCTTGCTCTGAGAAATATGCCGCAATACCAAAGTGGCTTGTCCAAGAAAAACCCGCTGATAGCGGTTACCTTTTTGTCTATGGTGACGGTTATTTATGTGATTTTTTGCGGGATACAGGTAGTGTTCCTTTTTACTGGGGGTATGCTGCTGCCGGAGGGGTATACTTATGCAGAATACGCCCGGCAAGGATTTTTTCAGTTAATGTTTGTGTGCAGCTTTAATCTTGTTTTAGTTGTATCTTGCATAGCGCTGTTTGAGGAAAACAAGATGCTCAAGACGCTTCTTTTGCTGTGTTCCGGCTGTACCTATGTTATGATTGCCTCCAGTGCATTTCGGATGATTCTTTATATCCGCACCTATCATTTGAGTTTTCTGCGAGTGTTGGTACTATGGTTCCTTGCTATGTTGGCGGTATTGATGGCAGGCGTGGTGGCTGCGGTAATCCATGCAAAGTTTGGATTGTTCCGTTATTGTGTAGCGGTGGTTGCCGCATTTTATCTGGTATTTTCTTTTGGCAGAGTGGATGTGCTAATAGCCGAGTATAATGTTGCGCATATGGGGCAGGACATCAGCTATGAAGATTTACAATATCTTACCGGGCTGTCATTAGACGTCGTTCCGGTATTGAGTCGTTATACATTTGCGCATGAAAATGGCTGCCAGGGTGAGAGTACAAACAGCGCGGAGCCTAACGAATACATTTCTTATGAAGGCTGCTATTATGAAAACGTTGAAAGTACAAGAACAGCGCAATATGGTTGTCGGCGTTGTCTGCTGGAACGGATGTTTGAGCATGTCCTGGATAAAACGGAAGACATGAACATAAGGACGTTTCATTTGTCGAAATATTTTGCGCGCAAAGCAGCCTTAAAGTGGTAATTGCCCTCAAAGGAACAGTTTAAATCGTTTTCTTGACAGGAAGCGGAAACATTTATATAATATACAACGGATTATCACCACCTCAGATATAAAAAGGGGGCGTAACCGTGAAAAATTACAATGTTGTGCATATTTTAGAGCTATACCACATATATAAAGACATGGATTGGCAGGAGAAGCGCAATTTTTATCAATATAAATGTGATTACTACCAGTTCTTTGTGAAATTGATTCTTATTTTGGCTAGCCTTGCGTCACTCAGTTATCTTGTATCGGATTATCAATTAAATGGGCATACGATAATGCCGACGTTGATTCCCCGCACATCCATCTTAGTTCCGATGTTTCTTTATATTGTGCTGGAACCTAAGGTAAAAAGTTATAAATGGAAAGCATTTTTAAATTATCTATTGCTGAATCTCATTGTATTTGCGACAATCTGGTCGGTATATCACCTAGAGATTAAAACGCATTTCAGCGAAGGTGCCACGATTTTAAATTTTATTTTCTTGATTTGTTGTTTAGGTGCGAGACCGTGTTTCGGGGCGTTTGGCTATGGCGTATTTTTTGCGGAAATATTAGTGTCGCACCCATTCAACCATTACGAGAACCTGGATGTAATTTTATCGCTCAATTTTCCCTGTTTTGCAGCAATTATGCTTGTCCATTGCATTCTTAACCTGGGAGAGTTCGAGCGTTATCTGACATCGAAGAAATTGGAACTTGCATTGATTACGGACCCGTTGACTACCGTGTATAATCGTCATCGGATGAACCAACTCATTGAGGACAATCAGATAATCAGCGAGGAGGAGATGATCTCTATCATAATGTTGGATGTTGACTATTTTAAAGCCGTCAATGATACTCACGGTCATTATGTGGGGGATCAGGTGCTTCATTATCTGGGCAGAACACTGATGCAAGAAATTCCTAAGAGCGGAACGGTTATTCGTTTTGGCGGAGAGGAGTTTCTTATTATTTTGCCAGGATGTCCGCCGGAAAATGCATACAAAAAGGCAGAAGAAATCCGCAAAAAGATTGCAGCGTCGAAAGAGACTGCTGTAGGATTTCATATTTCCGCAGGTGTCGTAAAATATAATGGTGACTTTGAGAAATCCGTCAAGGCGGCAGATCACGCGCTTTATCATGCCAAAGAGAAAGGCAGGAACCGTGTATACTGGGACCAGAAATTTTGAAGTTAAGGAGAATACGATGATTCGTACGATTTCGACAGAAGAAATAACAGCAAATATCCGTGAAATGTGCATAGAAGCAAATCATTACCTTTCGCTGGATATGGGAAAGGCATTGAAAGAAGCAGCGGATGCGGAACAGTCCCCTTTGGGGAAGAAAATACTGTGCCAGCTTGAAGAGAACCTTGTGATTGCAGGCGATGAAATGATACCTATCTGCCAGGACACGGGAATGGCTGTAGTTTTTGTAGAGGTTGGACAGGAAGTTCATTTTCAGGGAGGAGTTCTGGAAGATGCCATTAATGAGGGGGTTTGCCAGGGTTATAGAGATGGTTTTCTGCGCAAATCTGTAGTGGGCGATCCCATTCTCAGGGAAAATACAAATGATAACACGCCGGCAGTCATCCATTATTCGCTTGTTGCAGGAGATCAAGTTAAGCTTACGCTGGCTCCCAAAGGTTTTGGCAGTGAGAACATGAGTCGTGTCTTTATGCTCAAGCCAGCGGATGGAATACAAGGCGTAAAGAGGGCGATTCTGACTGCTGTGGAAGATGCAGGTCCGAACGCATGCCCACCAATGGTTGTGGGAGTAGGGATTGGCGGCACGTTTGAAAAGTGTGCGCTGCTCGCAAAGCAGGCGTTGCTCCGTCCAGTGGACGGATATTCACAGATCCCTTATATACGGGAATTGGAAGAAGAAATGCTGCAAGCCATTAATCAGCTCGGCATTGGACCCGGAGGGCTTGGCGGGACGATCACGGCACTTGCTGTCAATATCAATACATACCCTACCCACATTGCAGGACTTCCGGTTGCCGTTAATATTTGCTGCCATGTAAATAGGCATGTTGTGCGGGAAATTTAGAGGGGATGGGAGGCATATCGTATGGACAGTCATATTTTAACACCGATTACAGCTGAAGTTACAAAAGACCTTCACGCAGGCGATTATGTATATATTTCCGGTACGATTTATGTTGCCAGAGATGCAGCGCATAAACGTTTTATGGATGTTTTGGACCAGGGAGAAGAATTACCATTTCCTATAAAGGATGCGGCGATTTATTATATGGGTCCTTCGCCGGCAAGAGAGGGGCGCCCGATTGGTTCCGCGGGACCGACCACGGCAAGCCGTATGGATAAATATGCGCCCCGGCTTTTGGATTTGGGGCAGAAGGCTATGATTGGCAAAGGCAAGCGGACGCAGGAAGTCATTGAAGCCATTGTCCGCAATCAAGCCGTTTATTTTGCGGCAGTCGGCGGCGCGGGAGCGTTGTTGTCTAAATGTATTAAGAAATCGGAACTTGTCTGCTATGGAGATTTGGGGGCGGAAGCTGTGCTGAGATTGGAAGTGGAGAATTTTCCTGTTATTGTAGTAGTAGATGCAGAGGGGAATGACCTCTATAAAACAGCAGCCCAGGCATACATCAGATAGCGCACATATACGAAGATTTAAACATAAAAAAGCAGTTACAAAATAAGGAATTTCCAGTAGTTTGTAACTGCTTTTATCGTATAAATCATTCTGCCGTCAAAGGCAGTCGCTTATGATTAGGTTGCAATAAAGATAAATTAGGTGTGTAATATTATCATTATAAAGAAACGTCAATTACTTCACCTTCCGGTGTGACGGGAGCTTCCATTGCCTGTACGGGCATCTGTACGCCCGAAATCTCAAGCGTGACGGCTGGAGCAGAGAAACTTTGGGTAGATAATTCCTGGCGTTCCCGTTCCAACTTGTTAATCATTGCCTTTAGATATTTCATATCGGCTTCCATGATTTCTCTCAGTTCGTCGGAGCGATGTTTTTTCTTAATTTTTTCCAGATCTTCCGGTTCCAAATCTTCTACCTGCGAGATATCTCCCATGAATGCATCAGCCAACTCTTCGAGTTGCGTGTCTTCCATCATTTCATTCATCATCTGGTTCATCATTTCATTCATAGCCTTGGTCATAAACTCGCTCACGATATCTTCATATTCCTGCATCGCCTGGTCTAATTCCATTTCCTTTTGTTCTTTTTCCTTTTCTTCTTCATCTGGCAGATCTGGAATGCCGTTATCGTCATCTTGTATCTGGGCTCCGTTTTTCTGCTTTGCCTCGGTCTCTTCCTCTAAATGCCGCATTTTCTTCTTGGCAATGCGTAGCATTTTCTTAGCGTGGGTAATGGCGTGGCGAAGTTCTGTCTCATCATAGTCGTCATTATCAATGTTTCTCTGAAGCATTGCAACTTTTCCTCGTGCTTTTGTAGCTACCATTTTAGCAGTGTTTGGCGTTTTCGCCATCATTATTTGATTGGAAATGGACTTGAAACTGTACTGTAGACGTTTTTTCTTTCCCTTTTTCGGAGAAGAAACGCTGATTGTGGCAACGGTATTGCCATTCAAATCTTTAATCCTGGTTACTTTGTTAGCAGATTTACTGCCAATCATCATCATACTCATGCTCTCATCCTCCTTGATGCAGGCTTTTTTATCTCCGCCTTTCGGTAAATCCGTTTACCTGACGTAATTGCTTTGATAAATATTAATGTTTGTTACCTGTTTTGCAAAAAATATTCTTTTACTTTAACTTATTAAAATATATCGGCTGTTTTGCCTGTATTCTTTAGCGTTATTTTAGTACCCAAAGGTCTTGTAATCTTTGGATATATAGACATTTGGTACAAAGAATGTTACGATATAATATATCTATAGGGAGAAGGATTGGAAATGCAAGAGTCGCGTTATGAAGGAGGGAAGAGGTGTTATGGTTGCTGAAGATCGGAAAGGCAGCGAAAGCGGTGAGATGAGCAAAAAGAACGGTAAGGTGAAACATAGGATGAGATTGATATGCGTGTTTCTGGCGGTAGCACTGGTATTGTTATGCTGTCCGCTGGATAGCCGAGCGGAAGAAGACATAGATCCAGTGGAGAATGACATCCGTACATGGAAGGGATTTATATATGGTTGTGAAGGAAGCTTGGAGGATTGCAGCCAGCTTACGATATATAATTACAAGGGCTCGAAACGGGAACTTACCATTCCTAAGGAAATAAATGGTATAAAGGTTAAATGGGTATTTTCTCTAAGTAAGGCAAAAAACCTGCGTATACTACACATCCCCAACGGGGTGCAGGTGCATTATGCGTTAGCGAAGGCCCCGAAATTGAAAAAGATTACGGTGTTAAAGAGCAATCGGAGATATTCGGTGAAGGGCAATGCTTTGTTGAACAAGACTGGGACTGTGCTTATGGGCTATCCAGGAGGCTACAGTACCCTCAAGGTGCCAAACGGTGTGACTCGAATTGGTTCAGAAATTTGCGGAGAAAGATTCAAGAGTATTCAGTGGGGGAAGAATCTAAAGTATATTGGGAGTGGAGCGTTTGGAGATAATCGCTATATAGAGAAAGTTGTGTTGAAGAATAAAGTCGAGGTTATAGGGAGCGGGGCTTTTAACAACTGCCGGAAGCTGAAGAACGTGGTGTTGGGCAAGAATGTAAAAGTGATAGGTTATATGGCGTTTAATGGCTGCGATAAATTGAAGTCCATCTATATTTACAACAGCAAATGCAAGATAGTTCCCCCTGATAAGTATGATTACGGAACTTCAAATATCACTATTCCTAGAACAACTACCATATACGGCTGGAAAGGTTCGACAGCAGAGCGGTTTGCTAAGAAATACAAGATTAAGTTTGTGGAATTAAAGAAATGGTAACAGTTTAGGAAACGCCATTCACAAAATCGCACTTACGTGCTCTTTGTTGCTTCGCCACTCTTTTTGCTCATAATCTGGCGTTACGCTTATAGCCGGCATAATATGCTCATTCATACTAGCATGATTCGCTCATTATGCCCGGCTATGGCTGAACTGCTACAAGAAATAATAAAAAAATAAAGAATAGTATTGACAAAAAGTTTTTTTTTTAGTAATATAACTTATGCGCGTGGCGCAATGACAATTTTATAAGAAAATGTCAGTTCGGAGAAATACTCAAGAGGCCGAAGAGGTGCCCCTGCTAAGGGTATAGGTCGGGTGACCGGCGCGAGGGTTCGAATCCCTCTTTCTCCGTTCCATATTTTCAAAATATAGAATTGTTATTTTTTTGAAAAAAGTGCTTGACAAGTTTTGACAGCCGTGGTAATATATACGAGCTGTCGCAATAAACGAACAGCACCCAACCTTGACAACTGAACAGTGGAATGA
>CANOFW010000024.1 GCA_947565425.1 uncultured Lachnospiraceae bacterium | reverse complement strand
TGGAAGCTCGTCGGGCTCATAACCCGAAGGTCACAGGTTCAAATCCTGTCCCCGCAATTTGTACCATAAAGAAATCTTTTAAGGTTTTTGGTATTAGATTTTTTTGAAGATTTTAAAAGTGTTTCACAAGGTATATTTGATTGCCCAGTTAGCTCAGTTGGTAGAGCAGAGGACTGAAAATCCTCGTGTCTCTGGTTCGATTCCGGAACTGGGCACTTATTATTATTTATATGGGATATTAGCTCAGTTGGCAGAGCACTTGACTTTTAATCAAGTTGTCCGGGGTTCGAATCCCCGATGTCTCATGAATTCAATTAGTGGGAATCCTTGATTTACAGGGATTCCCCTTATTATATTGAGAGGAAAAACTCTTTCAATGAGAGGTATGTATTTTGTCGTGCTCTTTAGGAGATTATTCTTCATGTAGGTCTTCTGAACTGTTATATGGTTTTAAAAGTATGTTTAAATTTACTCCCATATATTCAAATAAGCGTGTTAATTCAGAAACGCGTTTTAATGCCTCTTCTCTTCCTGTGTCATTTAACATCAATAAGAGTTTTAACATTTTATCCATAGATTGTTTAATGTCAGCAGTTAAAAATGCTTTTTTCGCGGAAAATGCTTTGTGGCTCGATTCTATAATAGAGTCAAAGTTTTTATAGTACAATCCTTCTTCAAGGAGCGGATCTTTATTTTCAATATGTTCAAATGTGTTTATCATTTGTTTTGAAAAAAGATCGTTCTTTTACCTTTGCAATTGATAAGCTGGATAGTGATGAAACAGCTCAACAGCTTGCGGCGGCATCTGCATTAGCAAGGCAGGTTAGGGAAAAGGTTGTATCCGAGGTAGATTCTTATACCTATTCTGTTATGTGCCAGCATGCGGGACATAAGGTGTCGGGCACGATTACGGAAAACAATATCTATAAAGTAATTATTGAGGCAAATAATGTGCTGGACAATGCGGAAGTGCCAGAGACGGGCAGGTGTTTGGTGGTATCTCCAGACATATATGTCTTAATGAAAAAAAGCAAGGACATTGTAATGGAAACGGATATAGCCAATGAACTTAGGTTGAAGGGCGTTATTGCCATGATAGACGGTTTGTCGGTTATGAAGATTCCGGCGGCAAGGCTCCCGGAAAACTTTGGCATTATGGTGGCACATCCATGCGTTTGTGTAAGCCCTACCAAATTGGAGGATTATAAAATCCATGTAGATCCGCCAGGAATTAGTGGTTCTTTGGTAGAGGGAAGAATCGTTTATGATTCGTATGTCCTGGATGATAAGACGAAAGCAATTTATTACATGGAACAGAGCGCCGCAGCAGAGTCATAGGCGGAAACGTAGATAATCTCTCCCTGCTTCTGCGAGGAGCAGGGGGAATTTTTGTATAGGGAGGGCAAACATGAGAAAAAGTTATGCAGAATAAAGCGTATGATTTGCTGGAATTTCATACGAAATTTGGCAAGGTTCCATGTGGAAGGACAAATTTCTATGGAATACGAAGGCAGACGATAGCCTTACTCAATGACATGCTAACAGGAAAACAAACATGATATATTAAAAAATTTCAGCAAATTGTGGTTTTTCCGGCAGAAGTAATGGTACAATAGAATAAAGATGGAACTTATATTATTTGGTTTAGCTTTACATTCAACAAATAGATTTATTAAATTGTCGATGAGGCAGTGTAAAAGAGGTCATCAAAAATGAAGAAGAATTATAAAATGATAATTGCATACGACGGCACGCGCTATAAAGGGTGGCAGAATCAAAAAAGTACAGATAATACGATTCAAGGTAAGCTGAACAGTATCTTTACAAGGCTGGAAGGGGAAGAGGTGGTAGTGCAGGGCTCCGGGCGCACGGATGCAGGCGTGCATGCCAGAGGACAGGTAGCGAATGTTCATTTGTCTGTTGAAATGCCTGTTGGGGAGATTCAAGACTATGTCAACCTTTATCTGCCGGAGGATATAGGCGTTATAAAGATGGAGGAAGTGCCGGAAAGATTTCATGCGAGGTTATCTGCTGTGAAAAAGACCTACTGCTACCGTATATTCAACAGTAGTACTCCCAATGTGTTTGAACGGAAGTGGATGCATACCATAGAGGATGAGCTAGACGTGGACGCTATGCAGCGTGCAGGCGGCTATCTGATAGGGATTCATGATTTTGTAGCATTTTGTCGGAATCCATCTAAAAAGAAGTCTACTGTACGGACCATTTATAGCCTTGAGGTAATGCGCAAGGGCGAGGAAGTGGAGATTGTTATATGTGGAAACGGTTTTTTGCATAATATGGTGCGGATTGTTGCCGGGACATTAGCAGAGGTTGGAACTGGAGAACGGGAAGCGTCAGAGCTTAAGAAGATTCTTGAGGAAGGAATACGAGAAAATGCCGGGGCTATGCTGCCGGCAAAAGGGCTAATTTTGCAGAGTGTAGAGTACAAAATTTGACAGCCCTCTTACAGTTCATTTTCCTTTTGCGCTATGGGTAAGGTGAATATAAATTCGGTTCCTACGCCTTCCGTACTGATGACGTTGATGTTCTCATTGTGGGAGGAAATAATTTCTTTTACGATGGCAAGCCCCAGTCCAGTGCCTCGTTTGTCCTTTCCGCGGGATAAATCTGTCTTATAAAATCGTTCCCAAATTTTCTTGATGCTGTCTTTGGGAATACCGATACCAGAGTCCTTGACAGAGATAAATACTTTTTCGTTTTTCTCGGTGGTCTCAATCGTGATAGAGGAGTCGGAATGGCTGAATTTGATAGCATTGTCAATCAGGTTATAGAGTACTTGCTGGATTTTACTCATATCGGCGGAAACGAAACAAGTTTGCCCAGTCAAGATCAATTCAAAAGAGATTTTTTTCTGCTTGCAGATGCCTTCAAAAGATTGCACCACCATTTTGATCGTATGGTTGATGTCAAAGTCTGTGATATCCATCATGGAACCTTTGACACCGAATTTATTGAGTTCTAGCATACTCTGTGTAAGTTTGTTTAAACGTTCTGTTTCAAAAAGGATAATATTTAAGTATTTATCTTGCATTTCGTGAGGGATTGTACCGTCCATGATGGCATCAATATAACCTTTGATAGAAGTGAGAGGTGAGCGGAAGTCGTGGGAGACATTTGCAATAAATTTTCGCTGGTCTTCTTCTAAGGTAGATAGTTCTGCCGCCATATAATTGATGGAAGCTGCAAGGTAACCCATCTCGTCATTGGTGTGGATATTAATTTGTGTATCAAAATTTCCCTCGGAGTAATCTTTTGCCGCGCGGGTCATTTTGCGGATGGGCAGATATACTGTAAAAGTGAAGAGCACGAGTACGATAAATGCACAGAAAAAGATGATGGCAAGGGTGATATAGGCTATGTTTAAAAAACCGTCCTTGTATGCAATTAAATCTGTGATGGAGCGATGAATCAGCACATATCCGCGTACTTTATAATTGATAGTTATAGGAGAGAAAACAGACAGTGTGTCTTCTGAAAACATATCAAAAAATGTGCCTTTTTGGTAATAATTTGTACCGAAAGAAGCTATATCAAAATCAGGAATGGCGGTGCTCGCTGTTGATTCGGGACGGCTGTTGATTAAGATGTTGCCATTGCGGTCAATCACCCATATATCTGTGTCCAGATAAGCGGCGATTGCCTCAAAATGAGATTTTACATCTGTCAGCGTCATTGTTCCCCGATAATAGTTTGAAGCGTAATTACCAGCTAAAAGGTTAGACTCTCGGTAAAGACTGGTGGCAGTCCTTTTTTCTATGTAGTTTAAAGTGAGGCTTGAAGTAAGGGTGAAAACTGTCACAAACCCCATGATTCCTAACAATACATATCCCAGTAATAGTTTTAAGTATAAGGTACGTTTCACGATTTCACCTCAAATTTATAACCAATGCCCCAGACGGTGGCGATACTCCATCTGTCGTGATCTTTAATTTTTTCGCGCAGGCGTTTTACATGGACATCCACGGTACGCGTGTCTCCAATATATTCATAACCCCAAATATGATCTAAGAGTTGTTCTCTGGTGAATACCTGGTTCGGCGAGGAGGCAAGGAAATATAAAAGTTCCAGTTCCTTTGGCGGCATGTCAACCGCGCGTCCCCGGTAAATAACAGAATAATTACTTTGATTAATAGTAAGGTCTGGGTATTCCACACATTTGATGCCAGCGGAAGAAGTCTCTAGTTTTGCCGGCTGATAACGACGGAGAACTGCTTTTACACGGGCAACAAGTTCTTTGGAATCAAAAGGCTTCATGATATAGTCGTCTGCACCAAGTTCAAGTCCTAATACTTTGTCAAAGATTTCCCCTTTGGCAGAGAGCATGATAATGGGAATGTTAGACTTGGCGCGAATTTCTCGACATACCTGGTAACCGTCAATGCCCGGGAGCATGAGATCCAGCAGAATTAAATTTGGTTCATATTGTTCATAGACTAAGAGAGCCTCTTCGCCGTCGTGTACCATGCGGGTATCGTAACATTCCTTGGTCAGATAGAGGGCTATTAGTTCTGCAATGTTTACGTCATCGTCAACGATGAGAATTTTTTGTTTTGAAGCCATAGAATTCCTCCTTTGAGGCAGATGCGATTGGATGTATTTTTTATGAAAAAGTTATTATGGTAACGCCAGAATCACCTTCCCCAAACTCACCGAGTCGGAAAGATTGGACGTATTTTAAGCGTTTTAAATGATTGTGTACTGCCTTGCGCAACGCTCCGGTTCCTTTGCCGTGGACAACACGCACAGAAGGTATATGGGCGAGGTAGGCATCATCCAGGTATTTGTCCAATAGAGCGATTGCTTCGTCCGTTGTCTTGCCAATTAAATTGATTTCGGTAGAAATGGAGGCGGATTTCGCCATCTTTAATTTGCCGGCTCCAGTTGACTTTTTCTTATTGCCCAATGTAGGAGTATCTTCTAATAACACTAAATCTTGGATGTTTACCAGAGAGCGAAGAATACCCATCTGTACGTACAGGTCGCCTTTTTCATTTGGCAGCGTGTGTACGGTGCCTTTGAGATTCATGCTGAGTACTTTTACGGAATCGCCAACTCTTAAATTCTTAGGTATTTTGTGGCTTTGCGCCTGCTCTTTTTGCTTTAAGCCCATATTCTTTTCCAGGCTTCCCATTTTGTCTCTGAGCTTGCTGCGCTCTTGTTCCATTTCTTTCATATTAGGAATAGACTGACCGTATTTGTGGAAGTTTTTAATTGTTTTGTCAGCAGTTTCCTTGGCTTCTCTGAGAATAGCGTGTGCCTCTTCGTTTGCCTGGCGAAGAATTTTTTCACGCTGGTTTTCTAAGCGTTCCTGTTTCTCCTCAAGTTTTTGTTTTAAACGTTCTGTTTCTTGGCGGTATTGTTCTGCTTCTAACCGTTCTTTTTCAATCGTCACGCGGCTTGCCTCTAAATCGGAAATCAAATCCTCAAAGTTCTCATCTTCTTCCGACATGCGTGTCCTTGCGTCCTCAATGATTTCCGAAGGAAGACCGAGTTTGCCGGAGATGGCAAAGGCATTGCTCTTGCCGGGGATACCAATGAGGAGACGGTAAGTTGGGCTTAATGTTTCTATAGAGAATTCGCAGCTTGCATTTTCCACGCCAGGCGTAGAGAGGGCAAATACTTTCAACTCACTGTAATGCGTAGTTGCCATTGTGCGTACACCATAATGGTGAAGCCGTGATAAAATGGAAATTGCGAGGGCAGCGCCCTCTGCGGGGTCTGTCCCGGCGCAAAGTTCATCAAATAGAACAAGTGAATGTTCATTGGCGTTTTGTAAAATAGAAACGATGTTTGTCATGTGTGAGGAAAATGTGCTGAGACTTTGTTCAATACTCTGCTCGTCCCCGATATCTGCAAACACTTCCTCAAATACGGACAGCTCGGAACGGTCGTTTGCCGGTATATGAAGACCTGCCTGCCCCATCAGTGTGAACAGCCCTACCGTTTTCAGAGAGACCGTCTTGCCTCCAGTATTAGGACCGGTAACGATCAGAAGGTCGAACGCGTCGCCAAGGTGGATGTCGATGGGCACTACAGTGTGACGATCGAGTAAGGGATGCCGCCCTTTGCGTATGCGTATACGGTGTTCCTCATTAAAGAGAGGCGCTGTCCCGTTATGTTGTTTTGCCAAGGAACCTTTGGCAAAAATAAAATCGAGTTCCGTCAGTATTTCATAGTTATTTTGTAGCTCAGGAATATGCTCTGCTGCCTGGCTGCTGAGTGTGGCAAGAATAGCTTCGATTTCATCCTGTTCTTTGAGATAAAGTTCTTTTAAATCGTTGTTCAATTTTACGACTGCCATGGGCTCAATAAATAGCGTAGAGCCTGTGGAAGACTGATCGTGAATCATGCCCGGCACATGTCCTTTCGCTTCTGCTTTAACAGGCAGGCAGAAACGTCCTCCGCGCATGGTAATGACCGTGTCCTGTAAGTGACTGCGCGTATCCGCATTGTTTAGCATGGTGTTCATTTGACTACGAATTTTATCGTTGACATTGCGGATAGTTCTGCGAATGTTTTTGAGATTGGCAGATGCATCATCGGCAATCTCATCGTCGGAGAGAATGCAGCGCCTAATTTCATCTAGCAATGGCGTTAAGGGTTCAATTCCAGCAAATAACGCATCCAGCGAGTCTTTGCGTTCGTCTGACCTGTCGCTGCGAGAATATGTTTTGGCGCGCTTTGCCGTTTCTAGCAGAGAGGCAGTCTTTAGAAGCTCCTCTATGTTCATGACGCCGCCGATTTCCAGACGCTTTAAAGAGGCACCGATATTGTGGGTGCCGGAAAAAGAAAGAGATCCTTTTTGAAAAATTCTTGTCAATGCATCGCCGGTCTGTTGCTGGGCAAGACGAATCTGTTCTATATCGGTAGAAGGCTTTAGCTGTCGGCATAGCTCTTTGCCAGAAGCACAAGTTGCCTGTTCACAGAGTTGGTCGATGATTTTATTATATTCTAAAGTGTGTAATGTTTTTTTATTCATAGGAATTGTGTTTCCTCCTTATGCCAATTTACTTTGTTGGCTTGGGTATGAGGCATCAGGGCTCCACCCACTGCGCGATACTTCTATGGAGACGGAAGTAGGCATCAGGGCTCCACCCACTGCGTGGGCCCCTCCTCATGCCAATAAAAACTATTGGCTGTTCCAAGAGACCTAAGGCATCCACCCACTGCGTGGGTCCCCCCTTAGGTCAAAGTATAACTCAAAAAGAAAAATCTTGCAACAAATGGGGGAAAAACGTATAATGGTAAAAGGGATGGTTTTTATACTGTGAATGAAAGAAACAGTAACTGGGTATTGGGCATAAACGCATGAAAGATAAATCATCAGGAGGGCGGTTATGAAACAACAGGAGCAGGGTGAGCAGGAATTCGCATTTATTAAGGAGAAAATAAAGGACAAGCCCCTCAATAGGCGGCGCATGTTGCTCAAAGCAGGTTTTAATCTTCTATGTGCGGTAATGTTTGGCGTAACGGCGTGTTTTGTATTTGTGCTGTTGAAGCCTCATATTGAAGAACGACTGTATCCGGAAGAGGAGTCCACGATTACGATTCCCAAGGACGTCCTACCGCAAGAGATTCAGCCGGCGCCTAAGAAAGAAGAGGAAGAGGAGCCGGAAGAAGAGCCGGAAAAAGAACCGGTTGTGGTGAAAGAAGAGTTAGAGCCGGAGGACTACCAGGCATTGCAGGATAAGCTGTATGCAATTGGAAAGCAGGCGAATAAGTCTATGGTGACGGTTACAGGAGTGACCAGCGGCATGGATTGGTTTGACACACCCTATGAGAATGAGAATAGCGCTTCGGGTATTATAATAGGCAACAAAGACGAGGAACTTTTGATACTGACAGAGAAAAAGATTATTGTGGATGCTAAGGCAATTCACATTACGTTTATTGATGAAACGGAGGCTTCTGCTTCTCTGAAAAAATATGATGGAAATACGGGGATTGCCGTAATAGCGGTTCCATTAGCCGAGATTTCAGAGGAGACTATGAATGAAATCAGTATTGCGGAGCTTGGCAATTCTTACAATGTTACACAGGGAACATCTGTGATTGCCATTGGAAGTCCGTTGGGTGCCAGTAATTCCATTTTGTGTGGGACAATCACTTCTTCTCAGAATACAGTTTCCACAATAGATACGAATTATACAATTTTTACGACGGATATTATGGGAAATGAGAATGGCAGCGGTGTGCTGATAAATTTACAGCGAGAAGTGATAGGATTGATCTTGCAAGATTACAGTAATCAGAATAACCGTAACACGATTACTGCGTTGTCTATTTCTGAGCTGAAACAGGTCATTGAAGATTTGTTGAATAATCAGGACATTTCTTATGTGGGATTGCGTATCAGTACGGTGACAAATGCAATTGCGGAAGAATTTGGAATCCCCCGAGGCGTGTATATTAAGTCAGTGGAATTGGATTCCCCGGCGATGGTAGCAGGATTACAGGAAGCGGATGTCATCACGCAGATCAATGGAGAAGAGATCATTAATACGGTGCAGTATTACCAAAGGGTTTATGAGAGAGAACCAGGGGATGAGATTACAATTACTGTAAAACGCCAGAGCGGTGAGAGCTATACGGATTTGGAATGTAAGGTGATCGTTGGAATTTTACAATAAGAAGGAGTAAATGTATGAAATATATTGAGAGCTTGCGGGAAGGCGAGCGTGTCGGGGAGATTTATCTTTGTAAAAGCAGGCAGGCAGCGCTTACCAAGGCAGGAAAGCCATATGAATCCCTGATTTTGCAGGATAAGACGGGTGTGTTGGATGCGAAAATTTGGGATCCTAATTCGCAGGGAATAGACGAATTTGACGCTTTGGATTACATTGACGTTATGGGGGACGTAACCAGTTTTCAGGGCTCTTTGCAGCTCAATGTTAAGCGTATTCGCAAAGTGCGGGAAGGTGAGTATAATCCAGCGGACTATCTGCCAGTTAGTGAGAAAGATATTGACAGTATGTATCAGGAACTGACAAAGCTAATTGGAGATATGAAGAATCCCTATCTCAAACAATTGTGCGCCAAATTCTTTTTGCAAGACAAAGACTTTGAGCGGCGTTTTAAATTCCACAGTGCGGCGAAAAGTGTGCACCATGGCTTTGTTGGAGGATTGCTGGAACATACGCTTTCTGTGGCAAAGCTCTGTGATTGCTATACGAAAATGTATCCCATCCTTCACCGCGATTTATTGATTACGGCGGCAATTTTTCATGATATTGGCAAGCTGAAGGAGTTGTCAGTATTTCCGGAAAATGATTATACAGATGAGGGACAGCTTTTGGGGCATATTGTGATTGGCGCTGAAATGGTGGGTGAGAAAATCCGCACAATTCCAGGCTTTCCGGTGAAACTGGCAAATGAATTGCGCCACTGTATTTTGGCGCACCACGGAGAGCTGGAATTTGGCTCCCCTAAGAAGCCGGCGCTTGCTGAAGCGGTTGCTCTTAGTTTTGCTGATAATACGGACGCTAAGATGCAGACGATGAAAGAAGCGTTAGCAGCGGCAAATGGAAATAATGGCTGGTTAGGTTACAATCGGTTGTTTGAGTCAAATATTCGTAAGACGAGTGAGGAATAAAATGTTTGAGAAAAATATGGAACTTGAGCTTGTGATTGAAGATCTGGCGGTGGATGGCGCAGGCATTGGAAAGGTGGATGGTGTAGCGTTTTTTGTGAAGGATGCTGTCATGGGAGACAGAGTTCTAATCAAAATTATGAAAATGAAAAAACGCTATGGATATGGCAGATTGTTGGAAGTACTTGAACCTTCTTCTTGTCGCATTGAGCCGCGATGTGAATATTATCGGCAGTGCGGCGGCTGCCAGATTCAGGTGATGAATTATGGGCAGCAACTAGAATTTAAAGAGAAGAAGGTTCGGGACAATCTTGAAAGAATTGGCGGCTTTTCGTTTAGCGATAAAATAACATCTAATGAACAGGGCATCCTTTTTCATCCGATTATCGGTATGGAGGAGCCTTTTTTCTATCGCAATAAAGCGCAATTTCCGATTGGGACAGATAAAGACGGCAGGATAGTCACGGGATTTTATGCGGCGAGAAGCCATCAGATTATCCCGAACCGCAAATGTTATCTGGGTGTGGAAGCCAATGAGAAAATATTGGATATAGTGATTTCATTTATGGAGAAATATCACGTTTCGGCTTACAATGAAATTTCCGGGAAGGGGCTCGTGCGTCATGTGCTTGTACGTTATGGTTTTACCACGAAGGAGATTATGGTCTGCCTGGTAGTCAATGGCAGGAAGATTCCTCATGTAGAAAAATTGGTGGAACGACTAAAATCGCTTACAGGTATGACGAGTATCACGCTCAATGTGAATGAGAAGAATACCAATGTAATCTTGGGAAAGGAAATAATTTGCTTGTGGGGGCAGGCGTATATTACAGATTATATCGGCAGCATAAAATATCAGATTTCTCCTCTGTCATTCTATCAGGTCAATCCTGTCCAGACCAGGAAACTCTATGAGACGGCGTTGAATTATGCGGGCTTAACTGGAGCAGAAATTGTCTGGGATCTTTATTGCGGAATTGGAACCATTTCATTGTTTCTTGCGCAGAAAGCTAGGCATGTATACGGGGTAGAGGTTGTGGAAGACGCTATCGCGGATGCCAGAAACAATGCGAAATGCAATGGGATTGAGAATGTCACGTTTTTTGTGGGAAGGGCAGAGGAAGTTTTGCCGGAGTTTTATGAAAAAGCAATGCAGCAGCAAGACAAAAGATTGATGACAGGATATTGTGAAGAAACACAGGAGAACGGTCGGACGATTTTGGCAGAAGAAAATAAAGGGAATGCAGGAGAACGGTCAGAGGGAATGCTGCACCCGGACGTTATTGTGGTAGACCCGCCCCGCAAGGGCTGTGATGAGAAGTGTCTGGAGACAATTTTGAAAATGAAGCCGGAGCGTGTGGTATATGTGAGCTGCGACCCGGCAACGCTGGCGCGGGATTTGAAATATTTGTGTGGGGAAGAGTATGAGCTGAGGGAAGTGCAGCCAGTAGACATGTTTCCACAGAGTGTGCATGTAGAGACGGTAGTCCAATTATCCCGCAAAAAAGGTACACCGAAGATTGAAGTTAAAATGGAGGTGCAGGAGGGGGATATTCCAGAGTTGAAAAATCCTACATATAAGCGGATTCAAGAGTTTGTTATGGATAAGTATGGGGTTCATGTGCATTCGAGGTACATAGCAGAAGTCAAACGCTTGTGTGGTATTGAAATGGGCGAAAACTATAATAAATCTAAGAAAGATAATCCTGATATTAAACATTGTCCAAAAGATAAAATAGAATATATAAAAGAAGCGTTGAAATATTATGAACTGATTTAGTAAGAGAAAATACATATTGATAAAGTGATTCAAAACTTATAAGATTTGACACCGTTACATTGCCAATGGAAAACAGCGGCTTTGAACGGTGTCATTTCTTATGGTCAAAACTAAAACCGAAAGGAGCATACGGACTATGAAATACGGATATACACGGGTATCTACCAAAGGACAGCTAGACGGAAACAGCATTGAGGAACAGACCAACGCTATAAAGAATCTTTATGCAGATGCGGAAATTGTTGTGGAAAGCTATTCTGGGGCGAAGGAGCGGCCTTTATTTAATAAAGTGATAGAACAGGCTGAAAAAGATGATTATGTCATAGTAACCAAATTAGACCGTTTCTGCCGCTCTACCAAAGAGGGGTTGGAGTATATCGACCGCCTTATGAATAAGGGAGTAAAAATTCATATTTTAAATATGGGGCTGATTGAAAATACTCCAATGGGGCGGCTGATAGTAACAAATTTATTAGCGTTTGCAGAATTTGAAAGGGCTATGATTATCGAACGGACACAGGGCGGCAAGGCTATCGCAAAGCAGAGCGCAGACTTTAAGGAGGGCAGACCGCCTAAATATAACAGCAAGAAGATAAACCATGCATTAGAGCTGTTAGAATCCCATTCTTATAAACAGGTGGAAGAACTTACCGGAATCAGCAAATCAACGCTTATCCGTGCAAAGAGAAAACAGTCAGCAGTGTAAAACGCCATATAGGGCTTAAAAATATATAAAATTTTGAGAGCCAGTTGGTTATATGGTTTGAAATGAGATTTTTTGTTATGACCCCCACCCTCTATCATAGCAGGAAATCACGACCTGGATATGTCGTTAAACTGTCTTTTTTTGTTGCCTAAAAATAAGCGGAGTGAAAGGAGTTTTATTATGTTGGAAAAAACAAAGTTTAGCAATGTGGACATTCTGGAATTTATGGGGAAGGTTGTGGAGAAGCACACAAAATTCTATCAGTCAGACTTTGAGATTGACAAGGAGATTTTGTCAGAAGCGGCAGACAGGAAGGAACAGCAGGAAAAGACATTCCTATGGTTATGCCGCACGCATGGGACATGGTGCTTACTGGAAAGGAATGTGTACCTGAAAGGCACAAGGGAAAATAACACATTTCGTTTCTATGCAGAGCAGACAAGCGAGCCTGTCCTTGCCTTTCTGGTTGAAGTTACAGGCGGCACACAGGATTCAGTGATGGGGAATGTTTATGCACTGAATTATACAGGGCATTACAATCATGTGCACTCTGTATCTATCAAAACTGAAACCGTTATCTTGGAGTATGAGCATGGTTGCCGTGTCCAGAGCGCAGATGATAGGTTTAGCGGCTGTCCTGATATGGATTATGGAAGGTTACAGTCTGTCCAGTACCGCCCACACTCACAGGAAGAACTTTTACAACTGTTATGGAATGAGCGGAGGGAAAGAAAGCGTTTCAAAGAAGGCAATCCAGATTCATACATAGCGGCGTTGTAATGCCACGTGTCCCAAGCATGACGTTAAAAGGCTTTTTTTATTTTAGAAAACAGAGCATAGCGAAAGGAGAAATGCAGTTATGGCGGATTATACAATTCTGCACTATGAAATCTATGAATATCCGCAATGCCCGACAGACAACGGCAGGTATTACGGAAAGACCCCATTATTGGAACAAGCGGAAACTGTAATCAAAAACGCAAAGGAAAGCGGAAAAATGCTTTTCTTAAAAGCGGCGTGCAGTGATGGAATGAAACGGTATCTGTAAACAAACGAAAGGAGCATGGACAGATGAACAAGTATTTTGAAGGAGTTAAAACAGTTGAAGAATTGAGAAAGCGGTACAGGGAACTGCTAAAGAAATTCCACCCAGACAATGAAGGGGGCAGTGTAGAGGTTACACAGGAAATTAATGCTGAGTATGACCGTGTATTTGCCGATTTAAGCGGGGAAAGCCATGCAGACGGTCAATCTAACGCCTATGATGATAAAGCCGAAAATGAAGCGTTTAAGGAGGTTATAAACCAGATTGTACATATCAACGCAGACATTGAAATCATTGGTTCGTGGATATGGGTGCATGGCGGCTATGAGTGCCGTGAATTATTGAAAAGCGTTGGCTTTAAGTATGCGCCCAAGAAAAAATGCTGGTGCTGGCATTATGGCGATTACAAGCGGTATCACAAAAAGGAAGTGTCGCTTGATGAAATCCGTGTGAAATACGGCAGCCAGACCGTAAACCGCAAATCAAAGCAGTTCGCATTAAATTAGAAAGGGGGGCTGAATTATGTGCATGATGAACCAGAAGCCAGTGATTTACGCACCGTGTAACCGTTGCCCTGAATATCTTAATAACTGTATGCCGTTAGTTATAAATGGTTTTATCTACGGTGAATGCGATGATTACAGCTATTGCGAGTTTTGCGGCTGTTATGAAGAATGTCTGAATGGAGGTGAAAGGCTTGAAACAGTTAAATTATGATGTAAGAACAATTATTTTGCAGAATGTCAGGACTGCTGAAAGACCAGCAATGCCAGAACATTATACTAAGAGCCAGTACAGAATTTTGTGTAATCTGATTGTACAGAAGAAGATTGAGAAGCGGTTCTTTGATTTTATCTTGTTGGGATTGTTTGGATTGGCCGACTGGAAGAAGCTAGATTATTCGCAGATG
The DNA here is from genome assembly GCA_947565425.1 of uncultured Lachnospiraceae bacterium. Lineage (GTDB taxonomy): Bacteria > Bacillota > Clostridia > Lachnospirales > Lachnospiraceae > Petralouisia. The sequence goes on along the minus strand of CANOFW010000024.1, from coordinate 33,348 downwards.
TATACACTGATTCATGTTTTAACATATTATGATTACAGAAAAGGGGAAGAAAAGAATGGATAAGAAGATTTTAGATAAGATTTATGAAGCGGTAGACGAAGATTATTTAGACTTAACCAAGATTGAAGAAGCCGTTGACACAGAAATTGAGCCAGTATTGGAATATCTGCATGGCTTAGGCGTTCCATTTTCAGAATACCATAAAGCGGAATCTGCTGTCTGGTCGGCGGTAAACATTGCGGAGCAGGAGGCGTTTCAAGCAGGAATGAAATTTATGTTGGAAATCCTTCTCAACTGCCTTACATAAAAATAGACCATCTATCAGCCATTACAAGGATAGTGGTCTATCATTCTGATTGCTTTCTAAGTTTGTATTTCATCAAGTATAGCAGTTCTGCCCTATTCTCGTCTGTCAGTTTTTTTAAATCCATGAGCAAATCAAAGTCGGATTTTGTTAGTTCCATGACCATTTCTGGAGGTATATGCTTTGCGGTTAAATGGTGGAGCAACTGCACATCCGTAATCATATTATTGGAGTCTGCTTTATTACCATTACAGCCATTTACAAGTTCATCAAGGGTTATATTATAATATTTTGCAATCATATTTAAAGTAATAAGGTCTGGCACTCGGCTTCCTGTTTCATAATAAGAATAGGCAGAACGGCTGATATTAAGCTGTTCGCATAACTGTTTTTGTGTCAAGTCATGGTCTTGTCTAAGTTTAAGTAGCCTAAAACCAAGCATAAGTTCTTTCATATGACCTCCATTGTGTTTTCTTTTATTATATCAATGGTAGTATCATATGTATTTTTCATTCACAAAATGCGTCAAAATGTTTATAGACATTTTTGCAACAATATGTTACACTATCATAGTATTAAATTAATAAAGAGAAAGGAAAAAATTAAAATGATAGGAATTAGTAATAACGAGATAATAGACCAATTTAAGATGACCATGTTATTGATGGACAAACCACGGATGTTTCAAGATTTTTTTATTATTAATGGAAACGACATTTATCTCTTAGCGGGTACTGGAACAGTACACATAAATCTAAATACAGGTAAACTGGATTCAGATAAAATTACAACAGAGAACTTAATAACCTACCAAATAAATAAAAATATGGTAGCTTGGGGAATGTGTAATATGATTAATAATGCATTACAACAGTGGATTGGTGTTACCCCGTTCTGTGGTGAAGATGTTTGCAGGCATCTCAGTATGGAAGCAACCAAGGCTTTACGTCCTTTCAGCCTGTCATTAAAATTAACACCAAATTATATGAGGGTATTTGATAAATCAGAAAGTTTTCAAATATCTTATGAAAAAGCTATTCTCAAAACTTTGAAAAAATAAACTTAGAAAAAAGGAGATTTAATTATGGATTATTATTTTATCAATGAAAAACAAGCTACAAAACTTATCAATACAATGGAGAAATATAGAAAATCTAAGAATATTACTGAATATACAGGCAATGATTTGAATGAAAAGCGGAAATCTATAAATTACATATTTTCTAATAGCCAATATGGAACCCCCATTCATTTTTATTTAATGGTTGTTGGAAATTCTTTTTCCTTAAATATTATGTATCATAAATATAGGGTATCCTATACAATGCAAGCACCTGATAATTGGAAGGACATTAGTGTTGAAGCATTTGGTGATGGTTTCTATGGTGATTTAATGACAGGTGAAAAAATTTCAGACAGCGGTATTCAGTTTATTATAGCAACGATTGAAGATTCATTTAAAAAAGGAGGAATGTACAATACTGTGCTTGCAAAAAGCACTAACTACCTTCAAAATGCAGTTACGCAATATGCTGAATAGAACAATAGGGATTAGAATATGGTTGATTTTAAGGTAGATTATATCAAAAATAGTGTTACAGTTAGTGGTATAGGAAGAATCAACAAAGAAGTTCTATTTAATGAATGCTGTAATGCTCATACTATTATATTTGATGGTATCTTTTATGTGGAAAATTTTAGATTTTTGTTTGCAGACTATTATAATCTAAAACAAGTTATTGGCTTTGAAAATATATACTGTAAAAAATTTAATACCATAGATATAATTGGTATTTTTAATAATTGCGATTTTTCTGATTCTCTTGCAGATGAAATGCTAAGGCATTTCTCAACATATCGTTCAAGATTTCATATTTATGAACAACGTGTTAATGATATAGAGCAATCGTTAAGAGTTGAAGCTGATATAGAGATGGCTGAAAGATATAATGGCAGTGATGAATACTATAACATTGCAGAACAGTATGGGTACGATGATGATGCTGTGGAATCCTCACCTGAATACTGGGAAGATATTTACGATAGGTGTGACGATTATTTAGAAGAATGAAAGCTACATAATATTTTTTATTAAGTTTGTTAAAGAGAGCAGAGTAACCACTCATAGATGTAACAGTGGCACTCTGCTCTTTATTTTGTAACATATTTTAATTTTGGCTATGGTTATATGGCTGTACACAACCATGATTTTTCAGGTTTTATATAGATTCTATTGTATATAATACAGCCATTTCACACAAATAGTCTTTTAGACAGGCATATATGAGGAATATGTATCAATATGTGGTCATTCATTTTCTTCAACTTTAGTAATTGTGACTTCCGAAGGGTCTACGCTGATGGTTACTGGTGGAAATAATGAATCATAGTATTCATTTAATGTCTGTTGTTCTTCTAATGACTGCTTATACTCATTTTCCCTGTCTAATCGTTTGGAAAACTCCTGTTCAAATAAACGAAACAGCATATCTTTTAAATAATTCATAATGGCTTGTGAAGCTATATATTGATTGTTAAGGCTGTGCATATCATAGGAACTGCCTTTCTTTGTGTGTTCTGCTTTATAGACAGTATATAGCTCTGTTTTTACATTATGGGTAAAAGCCATAAAGTAATCGCTGTTCGACAGCAGGCAGTCAATAATGCGGAGGGAATCAACAGCCATGAAACTGTTATCTTCTTTTAGCGTATGTAATGATTGTATGCTTTGATATTGCAATCCTGTTAGTTCCTGTGCATTCGTTATAGATGGGTTACGGTCATTGCTGTTGCCTAAAAGATAATCGGTTGTAACATTATAGAATTTAGCAAAAGCAGTGATTAAAGTAACTGCTTTTTCCGCCCCTCTTATAAACCGCTCACCGCTCTTGTATTTCATGTATGTCTGCGTATCATTGATTAGCGGCTTACCGTCCTTGTCTGGGGGAAGGTGGTCGATTACATATTGGTTGGTGTAATTATGTTCTGTCTGTAATATGCCTATCCGTTCGCCAAATACATTCATTTCATATTTTTTCTCCATGAAAGACCTCCATATACAAATTGTATATAAATTATATCAAATAGATAATTAAAAGTGAATACAGATATACAATTTATAATCATAAGAAATAAAGCTATACTGGAAGAAATAAAAACAGGAGGTAGTTATTATGAAAATAACCGCAAGAAATGAGTTCCAAAGAATCAGGGCAGAAAAAGGCTATTCTATACAGGAACTTGCCAGAGTGTCCAAAGTATCTGTTGGGACTATCTGCAAAATGGAGCATGGTTCAGCCATACATCCGAAATCAGCAAAAAGGCTGTGTGATGCCCTGAACAAAGAATTTAATGAATTATTTGTAATCGAACAGGGAAACAGCCGGATAGTCAGAGATAACAACAGCGAAAGGATATGAGTAAAGGCAGGAGCATTCTTCTTATGATATCAGGCTGTTTGTGGCTGTTGCCCTATTATTAAAAGAGAATCCATTCATATTTAATTAGCAGCTTCTCTTATATATAAAATTAATTATAGTATGGATTCTCTTATATATAAGATTAATTATAGTATGGTTTCTCTTATTCATTAAGGGAAGAATAACGCCATCCTGCCCTGTCCCTTGTAAAATAAGGTTTTTTTAAAACTGTGTACAATTATATTCAAAAACGATGGTGTACAGCTTAAAAGACTGAAAAATGCAGATAGTGTACGCATTAGAAGATAAGGACAATACAGATGGTGTACAGCTTAAGAGATAAGAAAAATACAGACAGTGTACAGCTTAAAAGATAAGAAAAATGCAGATGGTGTACAGGTTTTAGAAGGAGGTAATATAAAATGTCTAAAGATATAGGCGTACACACGATTGACATTAAGCACAAGATTAGTGCATATGAAGCTAGAAACTTGAAGCAAATATTTGAAGTAAGCCTTAATGACAAATTGTGTACAACGAAACTCTACCCAAAAGGATTAAACGAGTTAGAGATTAAAGAAAACCCAGTCTATAAAAATGGCAGTTTAATAAAGACAACGTATGATTTATGCCTGCAAATAAATGTAGGCAGACTGTTAGGAGCCAGTGAAGTATTAATGACGGTTATGAATAGCAAAACTATGAAAAAGGCAGTTAATGTCCTGAATAAAATATTTTCTAAAGATTTAGGGCTTTCCATTAAAAACAGCAGTGCGGAAGATTGGACATTAAGCCGTCTGGATTGTGGTTTTGATTTGACCCTGCCCCCTGAATGTGTACAGGATGGAATCTATATGCGTTTACTGCACCATGCACTGAATCTCCATAATTCCCGACAGTGCAGAATCATAGGTTATAAAGGCTCGGAAGAAAAAGAAGTATTATATGAATCACTCCGTTTTGGAAATGATTCATACACCTATAACATTTATTTGAAATATAAGCAGATGTTAGACAAATATGGGGAAAAGGCGGAAAAGCACAAGGGTGAAATAGAAAATACGCTCCGGGTCGAAAAACAGATATTTGGAAAGGGGATTGCGCATTATGTGGGTTCACCTCAAAAATTATCCCTGCTGTTGGATGATACAGTCAAACAGAAGCTGATGCAGTCTGTTGTAAAAGAAATCAGGCTGTTTTTTGGCGAAGGTGATTTTATGTCTTATGCCAGAATCAAAGAGAGAATCGGACAGAGTATATACAATGATGAACATAAAAAAATGTTGTGTAATATGTCGGCGGCGATTTCTAAAGAAGGCTATGAAGATTTTTGTAAATGTCTTGAAACAGATTGTAAAGAAAAAGGTGCAGATTTTAATGAGCGTATGGGGATATTAAAGCAGTATAGGCAGGATTTAGAGGCATTGGGGGTATCAGTGTCGGGAATATTGAAAGGTGAAGCCGAGGACATGGGACTTGATACGCTACAGGGTCTATATGAGCAGGTGAAGCCGGATGCCCCCATTCCTGCTGCAAAAGGAAAAAAAGGTAAATTTGGAAAATTAATCTGGAATGACAAAGAGAACAGGTATAAATGCAATTTTACTATCCATTCAATCAGGGAAGGAAATAGGCGGATTGCAATGGCTGATAGGGATAAGGAGAAGTTAAAGTTGGAGATTTTTAAGAAACTTGCAAAAGTATATAAAGAAAATGCAGCGGCTGTAACAAGTGGCGAAAGCACCCTGCTGGGATTGGTTGACAAATCACGACAGGATATAGAGCTTTTTAAAGAAGTCATTGGTCTGCCTGATTTTCAGATAAAGATTGATAAACAACAAAATATGAAGGAGAGGAATAGCTTATGCTCAATTTTGGAGTTATAAATAATGAGGTCAAATATGTGTTTGATGGAGGAAAAATAATACCAATGGATTATTTCCTTATGGAAATTGGACTTGTGCGAAAAGAGTTTAAAATAAAAAAAGCTGAAATAGCATTGGGTCGTCTGTTATCGGAGGATAATCATTTTATCAGGGTCAGAGCAGAGCCTGAATGGGTAGGAGGATTTTGTGAGCGCACAATATTTTTTAAGGGTCAGCGTTATACAGTCATGTCAGGGGGCAAATCTAGTTTTTTTATACCTGAAAAGTGTTTAGAGCCATCTGTATGTAAGGAGCAGGAAAATAGTTACAATAATTTTATAGGAACAATGGCTGAAATATTTTCAAAAATTGCAGGAAAATATTAAATTACAAACAGCAGGCAGCCTTGTTGTCTGCTGTTTCTATATGTTAATTTAGGAGGTATTCATTATGTATGATAATATGTTGAGTAAAAGAAAAGGCAAGAAATGCGTTATTTATATACGTGTCAGTTCCGAAAGGCAGGTAAAAGGGTACAGTCTGGACGGCCAGAAAAATTATTTGACAGAATGGGCGAGATTTGAAGGCATGGAGGTTATAGAAATTTATGTTGAAGAAGGCCGAAGCGGGAAAAGTATAGAAGGAAGAAACGCTTTTCAGACTATGTTACATGATATTGAAACTGGCAATATCAGCATTGATTATATTATTGTATTCAAACTGTCCAGATTCGGGAGAAACGCAAAAGATATTTTAAATTCCCTTACATTTATTCAGCGTTTTGGTGTAAATTTATTATGTAAAGAAGATGGTCTGGATTCTTCTAGCAGTATGGGTAAAATGATGATAACCATATTAGGTGCAGTAGCAGAAATGGAGCGTGAAAATATTATTGCCCAAAGTATGTTGGGCAGAGAGGAGAAAGCAAAACAAGGCGGCTGGAATGGCGGCTTTGCCCCATATGGATATGAATTGACTGATGGTAAATTGATACCTAAAGAGGGAGAAGCCGAGATTGTAACCCTGATATTTGATAAGTTTGTTAATGGCAGTATGGGTTACTCTACGATTGCGGGTTATTTGAACAAGCAGGGGATTGAAAGACTGCCGGCAAAAAACAGCCATGGAAGAAAATATACAGACTGGGATTCAAATCAGGTAAAACGGATTCTTGACAATCCTTTATATACTGGCAGAATGGCATACGGCAGGCGGAGGACTGAAAAAGTGGATGGAACAGAAAATGAATACCGTTTGGTAAACAAAGATGAATATATATTGACAGAATCACGGTCACATGAACCTTTAGTGGACGATGATACCTATAAAAAAGCCAGAGAAAAAAGGAAAGCCACAGGCAAAAAAGGCAATCCTAAGATTGGAAGGGAAGCGGTTCATCTACTGTCAGGCATTTTGAAATGCCCTAAATGCGGTTCATCCATGTTTATTGATAAAAGCATATGGACTGATAAAAATGGCAGACGTAAAGAGATTAGATACTATGTGTGTGGCCATTCTAAAAAATCCAAGCATGGTAACTGTACCAGAAACAGTGTACGGGCAGATGTAATTGAGCGAGAGGTATTATACTATACCAAAAAGCTGATAAAGAATCCAAGGTTTGTTGAGGACATTCAAAGTCGGATAGGTACAAGCATTGATGTCAGCGAAATTGAAAAGGAACTACAGTATTACAAAAAGAATCTGGAAAAGTTGGAACGGAGCAAGAATAATCTAAGTGCAGACATTGATGGTCTTGTAGAATCTGACAAACATGCTGAACGAAAAAGACTAGACATGAATAAGCGTTTAAATAAGATTTATGATGATATATATGATGTTGAAGAAAGTATAATCGAATGTGAAGCCAAAATGGAGAGCATACAAAAAGAAAAACTTGACAGAGACAGCATTTATAAGATGTTGTTGGCATTTGATGATATTTTTGATACACTCAATGATGTGGATAAGAGAAATCTAATCAAGAGCATGGTTAGCAAGATTGATGTGTTTTCAGCCGAAGAAGCTAAAAAACGGAAATATGTCTTAAACTCGATAACATACGCATTTCCGATGGATAAAGAGGTGGTAAAAAGTTTGACGGAAAATGAGCCACACGTGGAGACGGTCGTACTTTTATCGAGAAAAGCCCCAGTTTAAGCGGGTTTTAGGGCTTTTTTGAAGAATATGAACTTGTGTTTTTAGCCGGGAAAAATGTATATAGAATAAAGAAATTTAAGAGGGGTGCAAAAATTTGCGGAAACATAAGTTGTGTGCCGGGATAGTACCGGTAGCAATTTGGTGTCCGCGAATAGTTACCCCCCTATTTATTTTAAGGAGAAAACATAGATTATACTAAATTAAGACAATCAAATGTTATCAAAAATAAACATGGCACAATCTCGGATGAAAAAAGTGCTTGCTTTTTTTGTATTTTGGTGATAGGATATTTATATGATAATTTATGGCACAATCTCGGATGAGTAAAAAAAGAGCGATTTGTGCATGGTTAGAGAAAAAGCCATAGGAGGTATTGCATATGAGAGAAGGATATATTGAGGACTATGTTAGTGGTTTAGAAGTTAGAGCTACACCAGAAGAAGTCCAAGCAGTTCAACCACTTTCAAAAATTTTGGTGGAAGATTATGGTTATCCTAAGGAACTGTTGGTTACGCATCCACAGTATCGTGTAAAAATCAGACCTAGTGATGAGAAGAAAGAGTACCCTATCGATATTGGTGTTTTTAGTGCCAATACCAAAACTGACGATGACATTTATATTGTATGTGAATGTAAAAAGAAAACAAGAAAAGATGGAATGACTCAGTTAAAAGACTATTTGAGGTTTTGTACAGCTACTTTAGGTGTTTGGTATAATGGTGAAGAACGTATTTATCTTCGTAAATTCGAAAAAGACGGTAAGGTTGAATTTGTTGAAATTCCTAATATACCAAAATACGGGCAGAGAGTGGAAGATATCGGCCGTTTTAAGAGAAGCGAATTACAGTCGACTCATAATCTTAAAGGAACATTTAAAGCAATAAGGAATCATCTTGCCGCAAACACTGTTGGTGCGACTAGAGATGAAGTTTTGGCTCAGCAGTTAATTAATATTATTTTCTGTAAAATATATGACGAACGTCATACAGCTCCAGATGACATGGTTACATTTAGAGCTGGGTTTGATGAGGAACCGGAGTTAGTTAAAAAGCGTATTCTTGACTTGTTTGTTGACGTAAAAAATAAGTACAAGGGCGTTATGGATAAGGATGACAATATAACATTAGATGCAAATTCTATTGTATATGTTGTAGGAGAACTTCAGAACTATTGTTTAGTTGATGCAGAAAGAGATATTATTGCAGATGCGTTTGAAACATTTATTGATCATGCTTTAAAAGGTGGACAGGGCCAGTTTTTTACTCCACGTAATGTCGTAAGAATGATGGTGGAAATTATAGATCCAGATGCGGAAGATTTTATCGTGGATCCTTCGTGTGGAAGTGGTGGCTTTCTTGTAGAAGCCCTTAGATATGTTTGGAAAAAAATCGATGATGAGGGAAAAAAATATCAGTGGGGCGATGATGAGATAAAAGAAGAAAAGATGGACTTTGCTTTGAATCGTATTTGTGGTATTGATAAAGACTATTTCCTTGCTAAAGTAGCTAAAGCATATATGGCAATATTGGGTGTTAATAAAAGCGGAATTTTCTGTGAAGACAGTTTAGAAAGACCTGAAAACTGGGGAAAACAAACGCAGATGAGGATTGGTAAATCAAAATTCACAGCGTTGTTTACGAATCCGCCTTTCGGATCAAAAATCCCTGTTAAAGGTGAGGATAAACTTAAACAGTATGATTTAGGACATAAGTGGAGTCTAGATAAGAAGACTAATGAGTGGACTAAGGGAAAACTTAAGGACAAGGAATCACCACAAGTTCTGTTTATTGAACGTGACTTGGAATTATTGGCAGATTATGGAAAGATGGCAATAGTGTTACCAGATGGTGTATTTGGCAATGATACGTTTACCTATATTCGTAGTTGGTTGAAGGATAAAGGCCGTATACTTGCAATTATTGATATTCCTATAGAAACTTTTCAGCCTAATACTGCAACAAAAACAAGTGTCTTGATTTTCCAGAAATTGCCTAAGACTGAGATTCCAGAGGATTATCCTATTTTTATGGCCATTGCATCTACCTGTGGACATGATAGAAGAGGTAATGAAACAGAAAGTGACGAAATAATGCAAGTTGCCAATACTTATAAAAAGTGGGAGCATGAACAAGGAATTTAATCGGGAGGTAGTGGTATGAAAGTATTTGAAGTTCCTGTCCAGGAATTAAAATTTGGCGACAGATTAGTTCCTCTTTGTTACTACTACAGTAAGTTTGTAAAAGAGGAAAATATGTCTAAAGGTATAGACTATATAAAACTCGGAAAGTATAGTACAATATCCGATGGAGAACATTCAGCTATTCCAAGAAACAATGTATCGGGAATACGTTATTTGTATGGAAGAAATGTAAAAGAGGGTATAGTTGACTTTGATCCTATTTCAGATGATTCATATATATATGAATATGATTATGACTCGTTTAATAGATGTCATATTCATAAAAACGATGTATTAATCGCAATATATGGAACTGTTGGAAAATCTGCGGTTTATCGAGATGAATATATAGGTAAAGCAGGTATACCTAGACATATAGCTAATATTACTTTGAAAAAAGATGCGCCTATTACACCGGAATATTTGACAGCTTTTTTTAGATCAAAATTTGGAAAATGGCAAATGAATAGTGTTATGACTGGAAATATTCAGCAGTTGCTATCTCTAAAGAATTTAAGAGATTTTGATGTTCCTGTTCCTGATAAAAGTATATTGGATAGCATTACTGCGTCAGAAAAAGAAGCCGTTGAATGCGAGATTAAAGCGCAAAGGCTATTAAAAGAAGCACAGCAAGTGTTCTATGATGGTTTAGGTTTCGATGTTAATTCTATCAAAAGAGATTTTTCGTTTAGCGTTGATTATTCGGAGCTTGCTGAATCTGGAGTATGGTCAACCAGCTTTTACGATAAATTATATGTAAAGATGGCTGCAGCACTTGAAAAATACAGCGGAATTATTACGTTGCGCGAAATTACTGATATGATAAACGGTGATGAAGTAGGAAGTGATAACTATATTGAGTATATTGATCGCAGTATAGAAGATACACCTTTTATAAGAACATCAGATATTGTGAATAATGAAGTGGATTTATATCCTGATTATTACATCCCTAAAGATGCATTGGAAGAAGTTTCACAAGATGTCATTCCAGGAGATGTGATTTTTACAAAAGATGGAAAGATAGCATGTGCTGGCATGATTACTGAAAGTGATAGAGTGATACTATCATCAGGAATTGAGCGTATCAGATTAAATGAAGAAGGAAAAAAACTTGGATTTACACAGGAGTATCTATTTGTAGCATTGAATACACCAGAAGTGGGTAGATATGGTGCAATTAGAAGAACAGTTGTAGCTTCAACTATTCCTCATCTTCGTGTTGAAAGGTTGAAAGATATCGAGATTCCAGTAGAGGATTCAGAATCTATCGAAAAGATAACAGTGCTAGTGAAAAAAGCATTTGAATTTAAAAGTAGAAGAAAAAGTATATTAAAGGACTCGGAAAATATATTGGATAATTATTTTCAGTCCTAAAAAGTAATCCCCATAGGTTGATTATGTGGGGATTATTTTATATTGTACTTGCTATATCCTGAATTAAGAGCGTAAATGGTACTACCAAAATGATAAGGAGGTAGGACCATGGAGAAGAAAACTCTATTAGATTTAAAGAGGAAATTGAATGTCAATCATAGACAAAAGGGAAGTGTTACATATGCAGAACAGATTTCATTTGTTCTTATGGGGTTGCAGCAGATTGAGAAATACCAAAGGAATAATTCAACTGGTGTTTTTCCTACACTTAAAGAAGTAAAAATAATATGTCAGGAGCAATACGAAATCTTTGATATTATATTATCAGAAGAAGAGTATAAGTTGATTGTAAGTGATTTATACGCCATCGACTTATTTAGTGATACTTTATACGAAAATATATACGAAATATTTGTTGACCACGCTTATAAACAAAAGTGTGGTCAATTTTTTACTCCGGATAAAGTTATTAAAATGGTAACTGATATGGTGATCGAAGGAAATGAAAATATAATAATGGATACTGCTTGCGGCTCGGGCGCTTTTCTGATTGAAGCAGGAAAGAAAGTGTGTAACTTACAAAAAACCAAGTTGATAGGTATTGAGAAAGATATGGTGTTGGCTAATCTTACAAATAAAAGAATAAAAAAATTGTATGGCGAAACTCATTATGTTATATGTGAAGATACCTTAAAAATAGATCAAATTTCGTTTGAGCCAGATATAATACTGGCAAACCCGCCCTATGGGATAAATATTGACGGAGAACCATCCGAGAAAGTTTTTATTAAAAAAAATATAGAAATGCTAAAAAATGAAGGAGTTATGGCAATTATTATCCCTGACGGAATTCTTGGAAATGATGGTAATTCAGAATTAAGAAAATGGATCTTAACACAATGCAGGATATTGGCGATTATTGATTTGCCAAAAGAAACATTCATGCCATATACAAATATAAAGACAAGCATAATGATTGTAAAAAAAGGTAGCTTTGAAAAAGAATATGATATTTTTATGGCTATCTCAGAAAATTGTGGACACGATGCAAGGGGAAACACTGTACCCGGATGTGATTTTGAAGATATAGTAACTTCTTATAAAAAATGGATTATAAAAAAATAAGTGTAAATTAGGTCGTAATTCTGGTATAGTAAAGATATCTATATTCAAGGAGATGATATTAGGATGGCGACCATAAAAATGGGAAAGTTAGAGGAAGTTGATATTAGAAAACTGTGGGGACACGAGCAGTATGATTTTTCTAATTGGTTAGCAGAAAAAGAAAATCTGGAGCTCTTGAATGAAACAATAGGACTTACCTTAAGTGAAGTAGAGAAGGAAGTATATGTAGGATCATATAGATGTGATTTGGTTGGTAAAGATGAGGTAACCGGTGAGAAGGTTATTATTGAGAACCAGCTTGAGGCTTCCAATCACGATCATCTAGGGAAAATCATTACATATGCTTCAGGGTTAGATGCGACTGTTGTTGTGTGGATTGTAAAGGAGGCACGAGAGGAACACAGAAGTGCTATTGAATGGTTGAACAATAATACAGCAACAAGTATTAATTTCTTTCTTATAGAAATTCACGCATATAAGATTGGAGATTCATTATATGCTCCCAAATTTGAAGTGGTTGAAAAGCCTAATGGTTTTATTAAGAGCGCAAAAACACAATCAGGATCAGGTGAGCTTAATAAATCACAATCAGAGCGTTTAGAATTCTGGAATCGATTTAATGAAATTCTTGTTGATAGAGGCAAGCCATTTAATGTAAGAAAGGCTTCTACAGATCATTGGTATGATGTAGCAATAGGTGTAAGTAGTTGCCATGTTGGAATGAATCTTGTTAATAAGGAAAATGTAGTCGTAATAGAGCTTTATATTAATGACGATAAGTCTCTATATGATAAATTATCCGAAGAAAAAGAAAAGATTGAACAAGAGCTTGATCTTACTTTAGATTGGCAGCGTCTTGATGATAAGAAGGTGTCGAGAATAATGTATCGTATTCCAGGACTTAATTTTGATGACCATTCAAATTACGATCAGCTTATGAATGAGATGATTGATAAAGCTGTTTTATTTGCAAAAGTATTTAAGAAAAGAGTTAAATAAGGGGGAATACTAATGTTTAATCCATATTTGGAAATAGGACAAGAGATAAATAACGCACGTCTTTGTGAGATATTTGGATGTAGCCCACAGGGAGGTATGCGTAAGTCAAATAAAACTAATACGTTAGTAATTGTTTCGGATTATACAAGAGGTATTTATCATGATAAATGGATAGGTGGAGTGCTTCATTACACTGGAATGGGCCTTTCAGGGGATCAAGATATAAATTATATGCAGAATAGAACCTTGAATGAATCTGGTTATAATGGTGTTGATGTTCATCTTTTTGAAGTGATGGAACCAACGGTGTATACATATTGCGGAAGAATAAAGTTAGTAGGAAAACCTTATACTGAAGTTCAGCCGGATCAGGATGGAATAAAAAGACGGGTTTGGATGTTCCCTGTTCAGCCTGTACCTGATAATGATGTAGCAAAACCAAAGATGTATGTGTTTAGAGATATGGATGATTATAAAGCTCGTGGAGCTAATGTCGATAAGGAATATGCAGCATATTTGGCTTCAACTGGTAAAAAGAAATCATCTAGTTCGGGTACCAAATCTAGTAATGGTTTAAAAGGAAAGAAGATAAAACACAAATCATATGGAGTTGGAACAATTACCAAGTATGATGGAACAATCATTACGACAAAATTTGGTAATGAGACAAGGACACTTAATTATCAGGCTTGTGTCGATAAAGGACTGATAGAATTTATCTAGGAGTTGAGTAAAGTGAAAACAATTAATGTCGTAGCGGCTATCATTTGTAAGAATGGTTTGATCTTTGCAACACAACGAGGCTATGGAGAATTTAAAGGTCAATGGGAGTTTCCTGGTGGAAAGGTAGAAGAAGGCGAAGCACCAGAGGATGCGATAATTCGTGAGATACATGAAGAATTGAATACCGAAATTGCAATTGACGAATATCTTCATATAGTTGAATATGACTATCCTGCGTTTCATTTATCGATGAGATGTTACTTGTGCCATGTTGTCGAGGGTGATTTGGTATTGGTGGAACATGAAGCCGCAAAATGGCTTACAAAAGATAACCTGTATTCGGTGGATTGGCTTCCAGCAGACCAAGAGCTGATTCCACTAATTGAGAAGAAACTGAATTGACAACAGAATAAATGTTCGATGCAATAACTCTAGGTTCGCTATCTGAAGTTATTTTATTTTGTTAAACAGGCCAATCAATATGCAAGTTACCTGGATAGAAAGTGAAACTGAAAATGTAGATTTTTCATATCGGCATATTGACTTTTGTGAAAAAGTTTGATATCATTCTCATAAGAATATAGAAAACTGACCAACAAGATGCGTTCCATCGGGGCGATGAGTTGTAATCAGGTCCTTATATGATTTTAGCGAACTCCGTTGAAATGTGTATGCGACAGACGTGATAGAGATACGAATGTTGCTGTGCATGTTGGCACAGTTTTTTTGTACCCTCTTGTTGGATAGTTGACTATAAATCTATCTAGCAAGGGGGTATTTTTTATGTCCGGATAATAATTAAGTTCATTACTGAGTAGCTATTAACAGGTTTGAAAAGGAGATCAATATGGTTTACGAATTAATGGATAGGTTAGTTTTAGGTAAGAAGTATCAGTTGCAGGAGATCTACGATTTAATTGAGGATTATTGCATTGATAACGGTATTGCAGATTGGAAGCACAAGGTGAGAGCAATACTTGAGGAAAAGAATGGAACTCGTTCTCTTGGCAAGTACGAGGTTATATATTATGGCGATTGCACTTACTCAATTGGTTAATGAAAGGCAGGTAAAGGATTATGAAATTTTATGAAGTTAGTAATAATAAGGTTACAGCGTTGTCAGCACTTAAGCGTAAGAGCTCAGCACCACAGCTTATAGTTGTGGCGCCTTCGGGTTCAGGAAAGAGCACACTTATTTATTTGTTATTGAATCATCGACTTATTCCATATATGAAGATTGGTATTGGTGAGAAGAGCCAGACCACAATCATTCCATGTGAATTCTGCTTTGATGAGAGAATAATGGACGATGAGACTTTTGCAATCCAGATTGTTAAGAAGGATTATGCTAGTAAGGATATTCATATGTCAGTTCTTACAGTTCTTATGGATCTGTTTGGAAGAAACGATTGTGATACAGAGGATACAATTGACGCTTTTGATGAAAAGGTGTTGGAACATATCCTTGAGCCAGAAGAAGCACATTATCATTTAGGACAGATTAGAGATGATATTTCGTTAGAGGAGCTTCTTGATGCGTTGGTACCAATCCTTGACTATATTGTTGATAACGATTTTACGGCAAAGGTAAAGCAGCGTAGAGACGAGTTAAAGAGTAAGAAGGTGAAGCTCCCAGAAGTTAGGGAGATGATATTCGAAGAAATGTTTGAGTTGATGCCGGAGGATATCAAGGCTGCCTATGTTGATTGGCTCAGTAAAATTGGTAATAGAATCAACGCAATGCTAGCAACAGAGATTGGTGCGGATATGCTTGAAGAAAAAATGCTTCAGTATAGTTTAGAAGATGGTAATAATGGAACTCATGTGATAGAAGTTTTATTTGATCCATTTTCACCGTACAGCTTGGTTATTGATCATATTTCAATAGCTTGTAGACCTCGTCAGGAACTTATTGATATTGCTCAGAAAAAGTCACCAGAGCTGCCATTTAGATTTTGTATTCGAGATACAATGGGACTTACTCAGAAGGGGATAGATGCAGCAAGTACAAAGGATGCTCTAGAAGCAGCATTAAATTGTAAAGCAGATACAATTCTTTTCCTATTGAGTCTTGATGAGCGAGATGATACTCTGTCGGAATGTTGTAAAGCACTGGTAGAGAAGAAGGATGAGCTTATGAAGAAGAGCCACCTGGATACTTCAATTTATGTATTGTTTACAAAGGCGGATAGAAAGGTAGAGAACCTTATTAATAAGAGAAATACAGGTGATTTGTATATTGATGAGAATACTTATAGCGAGAATATTCAGAGTGTTTTAGCTGATTTGGAATCAATGGTTCGATCATATGCTGATATGCTTCCGCAGGAGGAAGTAGGCTGGCTTTCAATGAGATACCTGAAAGATAGCTATGTTTTGAAGGCATTAGAGGGTGACGAGCGTAAACGTAACTTTGAGCCAGAAGGTCTTTTTGAGAAGATTGTTGATTACTCAATGAAAACTTTAAGAGGTACATTGCCTACAGGAGTTAAGAATCCGTTGTTTGTTACAGCTATTGAGCCTGATAAACCTGCTATTCAGGTGGTAGTTGATCCAGAGAAGATTAAGGCAGAAATCGCAAGTATGCAGCATAACCTTTGTGTAGAAACCGATATTGTAAATGGATATGTAATCAGCGATAAAACACCTAGACTTCATGGTAGAAGCGTATACAGTTACTGGAATAATCTTATTATTGGTTTAGGGCATACAACCAAGGCATCTGTATATGGTAACTTTTCAATTAATATGAAGGGCCTTCTTAAGAGAATGCTTGGTAATGTGTTTGCATCATTTGCTAAGTTTGATGAGAATAGCGCAGTGAAGTTTACAGCAGACAACCTTAACGATGATGTTCTCATGGAAGTATTAAAGACTCTGTTTGGAAATGAGGATATTGAAGTAGGCCTTAATCCAGCACTGGGTGAGAAGTATATTGCACTCCAGCGTTTATATGAGTTCTACATTGAATTCTTTATGGATGAGTCAAGATTCGCATCATTGATTGATAGGGTTGCATACGATTTGTCATATGGTAATCCTGAGTTGAAGCAGTATCTTACTAATATTTACAATAATACACCAGGTTATGATGGTGCTATGAGAAAGCTGCAGTTATCATTTAAGGCATTCTTTGGAAGTGATGATTTTACTAGAATTCTTGTTTCTGAGTTAAACCAGGTAATGACAGAGATGGTTAACAAGACATTTATTATTATTTAGTATTTCTGGGAGAATTATTATGGCATTAACAGAAAATGAAAAGAAAGTCATTGAAGCATTGCGTAAGATTGCCTCTCGTGGTAATGATGCAGAGGTAAGAACTACAAAAAATGGTGACTTCAAAGTGATAGAAGTTAAAAAGAATATTGTCGTCGGATAAATGGGTATCCGGTAAGAGCTAAAGGGAGCTAAGGAATTGAGTTTATTGACTCAGTTCTTTGGCTCCCTTTTAGCGTTATTCGGGTTTGTTATTTGATTGCTGTTTTCTGCTTCTGTATGCACGCTGAGAAACGTAGTTAGCGCACTCATGGCAGCAATATTTCTTGCGGCTGTTAGTAGATGTTACTGTAAAGTAATTATTGCAATATGGACTAGCGCAGAGGCGAAAAATTTGTAAATCCGGGCGCATGTAAAAGATAGAAAAATAAAGCGCTGATAAGAAATCTGGAATATTCCAAGCGCCTAAAGCGGTATCGGAATCATATGATGGTTTGATATTTCTTAAGGCATATTCCAATTCATCTTTGATGGTAGTTTTAGCTGCTTCGATTATTCGATCTTTAAGATCTGGATACTTAGTCTCTTGGTTTAGGTCTGTTTGATCCGAAAATTGAAGTTTTGTAAGGATATCGAAGTTGTTACCTTTAAGTGTCATAATTGATGAATTTTCAATATGACAATACAGTTCAATCATTCTTCGGTGTGCGTGATCACAGTCAAAGCAACTGGCTAGTAGATTGCGAAGATACGGTGAGAGTCTGGAGGGCTCATATTCATCCATAAATTCATCAATGGAAATATCGGTGAATCCTGTAGGGCTCATGCTGTCCGGAACATGAGCATAAGGCATTCCGTATTCTTCTTCAACCATATACTGTGGTGGCGTATGAAGCTCATTTAGATTTACGGATTCTATCTTTGCTCTTAGAAAATGTGTACAGGTTTTATATGTATATCCAGTCTCATTACTGATTGTAATTGGATTAGTAAATTGAAGGCGTGTGGTCTGCCTAAATAATCGATTGCAATCTGGAGTCTTTTTCTGGAGTTCTTGTATCAGGTTTAATAATGCGTGTATTCGAGCAATTATGCTGTAAAGGTCATGATACGAGAAGGTTTCAAATGATTCTGATGATATCGGAATGAAAAAACCGTATTTTTCAAAATAGCTGTTCAGAGGTTCAACTCTATCAAGTGGCAGCGAGAAAAGCTCAGCAAGAAGATTATTACCGGAGCCAGTTGTATGGTATAGACCTTCAACAGCTTTATAGTTAAAGGTTTGAACATTTTGAGTATTTCTAATTCTGAGGGTTTTGATTTCGTTTCCAGCCTTATCGTGGGTAGTATCTATTCTGGTTTCGCAGTTTGCGTTTCTGAATATAAATAGATTTCCACTGCCGGCTAATATGTCATTAGTGTATGAAGATTTAGTTCCCATTAGGAAAACCTCCTAAACGTTATATTTAATACATTATATCATATTAAACGAAGATAGCAAAATATAAGTAATAGATAAATATATATTTGTAAAATTATTATGTAAAAACGTAATAGAAAAAATAATAAACAGCAAAAGAAATAATAAAGCGTAATATAAAAAGTGGGTTATGACTATTACAGTAATGAGGGTTTACTATAGAATTACCAGGAAGGAGGTAAAAATATGGCTAAAACATCAGTTACTTATACTTGTCCTAATGCGGATAAGTGTCCTCGCCATAAGCATTGTCATGTGCTTACTACAGCGACTGAGCTGCAACAGGAAATTGCAGTATGGCAACAGTGTGTTGCTGCAGGAAAGAATGCCGATGGAACAACAAAAGAAATTCTAATCCATATCGGCAAGGTAGCTTAATTAATAATGAAACTAAATAAGGGAGTATCTCGCAAGAAAGCCACTCAGATGCGCTAAGTTGCAGAACTCAATGGAACGGGACCACCGTTTATTGAATTCTGCAAAAAGTGTAAATTTGGGTGGCTTTATTAAGTTTACCCATTTTAGGGTTCCGTTTCGCCAAAAACGAAAGGAGAACCTTAAAATGAAAAATTCAAATAATGAAGCTCGTTACATAATTCAGGAAACTGCAGAGGTAAATGCTGCTGGAAACATCGTAGTTAATAAGAAGAAAATCGAATGCTCTGAGGAAATTTCAGAATATTACATGCATGAGCGCTGGAAGGAAGATGATCAGTGGAAGAGAGACCATTATCATCAGGAAACCGCAGCAGAGAAGAGAATGACTCCTGAACAGCGTTATTCCTTCGATTATAACCCCATGCCAAAGTGCGTATCAGTGGATAGCATCATAGATTCCCATGGTGATGGCAATTTACCATATGAGCCGGATTTTACGGAGGACCTTATTGAATTAGAAGATAAGGCTCAGAAGATGGCTCTCTTGTTGGAAGCATTGAAGAACCTTACAGATGAAGAACAGCAGATTTATCAGCATTTCTACGTTGAGAATCGTTCAGAGCGTGATTATGAGAATACATATGGAACACCGCGTAAGACGATTGCTGGTCGTAGAAATAAGCTGCTTGAGCGTCTTTACAGAATTATTGAAAAGGGAATGAAAAAATAATTCGCCCACCTCACCTCCCAGCCTCTGTAGTTTATGAGGACATTGGAAATGAGCAATACAAATTTTCAAAGTTCTCTAGCCCACCTGGGTGAAAAAACTCTGTTGATTATGGGAGGTGAGAAACATGCCAGAAGAATTAACCAAGAAATCGACAACTGAACTTGTTGGTGTATTACAGGCCATTTCAGTAGTGGCAAGTGATATGGCCGGAAGACTTATGAAGTTACAGAGGGAGGTAGAACGTCGTGAAGCAGAAAGTGGTTTATGTGGCAAGTCGTGTCAGAGGCAGCCTACAGCAAAATCTTGCTGATGCCAAGAAATACTGCAGATATTGCGCATTGCAAGGAGCCGTTCCTATCGTTCCGCACCTAATGTACGTAGGAGCATTAAATGATGAGGATCCTACAGAACGAAAATTGGGAATGAGCCTTGGAATTACCATATTGCAGGCAGGTTTCATTGATGAGCTGTGGACCTTTACTGACAGTGAGGGGCCAAGTGAAGGAATGAAGAAGGAAATAGAAATTGCGGAAGAGATGAACATCCCGGTTCACTATTTCAGAAAGGATTCGATATGAGTGGTTATGGTTTTTATGGCTTAAAGCCAGGTGAGAGAATCAAGTTCACAAAGAAGGAGAACGGAAAGAAGGTCTCCAAAGTAGTACAAGTTGTAAAGGAATACCCGTATTTCGTATTGGTAGAAGTTGCCGGAAGAATGGGCAATTATTGTACCAGTATTAATAAGTCCTGGGTATACACCAAAGAAGCATTTATCTCAAGAGTATAAGGAGGAAACGTTCATGACGATTATAGAAGCAATTAACGATACAGCAAGATCGCTGACTAATTTATCTAAGGTTCTGGTTGCAGTTGCGGAGAAGACCGAAGGAATACCGGCAGTACAGGCTGTAGCTGTGGATGTCAAAGAGGAACCAAAGAAGGCAACGAAGAAGACGGAAGCAAAAGAAACTCCTACTGAACCTAAGAAGGAAGAAACGGTAACATTAGAGATGGTACGTTCTGTACTTGCGGAGAAGAGTCAGGCTGGACTTACTGACAAGGTTAAGTCGTTGCTTGAGAGCTTTGGTGCTGCAAAGTTATCTGCTGTAAAGCCAGAAGATTATGCAAAGCTCATGGCTGCTGCAAAAGAGCTTAATTAGGAGGTGCGCTATGGATATTGTACGTGGAGACATCATATTTGTAGAAAATCCACTTCAGGAGTGGCATGGCCATGTGATATGCGGAAATCATCCAGCGATTGTAATTCAGAATGATATTGGTAATGAGCATAGTGACAACTTAATTGTTGCATATATTAGTTCTCAGCTTAAGCGCCTGGAAATGAAAACCCATTGTGTTTTGCAGTGGTATCCGGGACTTAAGAAAGTTTCAGTGGTACAGACAGAGCAGCTTGCAACCATCTCAAAGGATGATGTGATTTCAGTTATTGACCATCTGACTGATGAGGATATGAAGAGAGTGGATAGAGCACTTGCAGCTTCACTCGGTTTGGAGGTGTAGTATGCCGCCAGGAATACATTCGAAATTAGGACCAAGTAAATCAGAGTCCTGGATTAATTGTCCACCATGTCTAAAGCTGACAGAGGATATGGAGGATGAATCAAGCGAGTATGCGTCTGCAGGTACTGCGGCGCATGAGCTCGCAGAGTACAAAGGGAAAAAGATACTGGGGCTCAAAGCGGGCTCCAGACCTCATTCAGATTATGATTCAGATGAGATGGAAGAATGCACTGATATGTATGCGGATTACCTTAAAGAGCAATATGACCAGGCAAAATTGACATGTCCGGATCCGGTGACGCTTTTTGAACAGCACGTCGAAATGGATAATTACGCTCCAGGTTCTTTTGGTAGTTGTGACTTCATGCTTGTTGCAGATAAGAAGTTGCATATTGTGGATTTGAAGTATGGATATATTGAGGTTCAGGCCAAAGAGAATACGCAGATGATGATGTATGCTCTTGGCGCCTTAAACTTATTTGATTGTCTTTATGATATCGAGGAAGTTGAAATGACCATATTTCAGCCAAGAATCCAGAACATCTCTTCTTGGAGTATGAGTGTGGAGGAGCTTGTGAAATGGGGGAACGAGGTCTTAAAACCGGCAGCCGAACTTGCCGCCGCAGGTGAGGGAGAATTTAATCCGGGCCCTTGGTGCAGTCACAATTTCTGTAAAGCACGTACAACCTGCAGAGCAAGGGCCGAGCAGATGTTGGAACTTGCAAAGTTAGAGTTTAAGCCACCAGCTCTTTTATCTGATGAAGAGTTAGTACAAGTAATGGATAAGGCTGAAGAACTCTCCAAGTGGTGTTCTGATGTTATGACATTTGCAACGATTCAGGCCACTGAGCATGGAAAGTCTTACCCTGGATGGAAGATTGTTGAAGGTCGTAGTGTTCGAAAGTTTTCTGATACCAAAGCGGTAGAAGAAGCGGTAAAGAATGCAGGTTACACTGACGACCAGATTTATTCAAAGTCGTTGATTACCCTAACTGCTTTTGAAAAGCTGCTCGGTAAGTCAACCTTTAATGATTTACTTGGTACTTATGTGACCAAGAGTACACCGAAGTTAACCCTGGCAAGGGATAACGATAAACGCCATGAAGTTAGTAGCAACGCTGCAAACGATTTTATTGATTAAGGAGGATTTTTATTATGGCAAAGTTAATGACTAACACAAAGATTATGACGAACGAGGTGCGTTTTTCTTACGCGCATCTCACAGAAGCTGTTTCTGTTAATGGTGGTGAACCACGCTACTCAGCATCCATTATTATTCCAAAGTCTGATACGGAGACTTATGAGGTAATGCAGAAGGCAATTGAAAATGCTGTACAGGCAGGTATTGAAAAGTATGGTAAGAGTTTTAAGAATGCTAAGACTCATTATCCAATACATGATGGCGATACCGAGAAGCCGGAAGATAGCGCTTATGCTGATAGCTGGTATGTAAATGTATCAAATAAGCAGGCGCCGGGAATCGTCGGTCCTGACCGTAAGGCTATTGAGGATGATACAGAGATTTACTCTGGTATGTATGGCCGCGTGACTATTAATTTCTATCCGTATTCTGTTTCTGGTACTGGTATTAGTGCTTCACTTCAGAATGTACAGAAACTTCGTGATGGAGAACCTCTCGGAGGCGTTAAGGCATCTGCTTCTGACGACTTCGGTGCACCGGATGGAGATGATTTCTTAAATTAATTTCGCCCACCTTAGACATAAACCTCTATTGTTTATGTAGGACATGAGGATGGAGATAGCCAGGGACTCATAGGGAAACCTACGAGAACCTGGCTTTTTCTTTCTCATATTATCAACCACTTAGATAAGAGAGAGGTGATTTTATGAAGCAGCTTAATATCGATATTGAAACGTATTCAGAAGCAGACCTCTCAAAATGTGGAGTTTACAAGTATTGTGATGATCCATCATTTGAGATTCTGCTTCTTGGTGTGTCTGTCGATAAGGGCCCGGTCGTAACGTACGACTTAAAACAAGGTGAGAGTCCACCGGAGGAAATTATAGAAGGGATAAAGGATCCTAAGGTTCTAAAATATGCCTTCAATGCCCAATTTGAACGTGTGTGTCTCTCAAAGTTAATGGGCGTTTACCTTGCGCCGGATTCGTGGCGTTGCACTATGGTAGCGTCGTTATATTTAGGCCTTCCTGGTTCTCTTGCTGGAGTAGGTACAGTGCTTGGTTTATCAAAGCAGAAGTTAGAAACAGGAAAAGAATTGATTAAGTATTTTTCAACGCCGGTTAAACCTACCAAGGCAAATGGAATGAGGAGTCGAAACTTGCCGGAACATGACTTGGAACGCTGGGAGCTTTATAAGCAGTATAACATTCGTGATGTGGAAACCGAGCTAGAGATTTCTGAAAGAATTGAGCGTTTTCCAGTTCCAGAGTTTGTCTGGAAGGAATATGCCAGAGACCAGAAAATCAATGACAGAGGTGTTGCGATTGATATTGATTTAGCCAGGAAAGCGATAGTGGGGGATGAAACTTCCAGAGCAAAGTATCTAAAAAAAGCACAAGAGCTTACAGGACTTGAGAATCCAAACTCACCGGTTCAGCTTAAGGAATGGTTAACCGAGCAGGGACTTGAAGTTAATAGTCTTGCGAAAGCAGATGTAGCTGCACTGATGGAAACCGCGACGGGGGATGCACTAGAAGTGCTGCAGCTACGTCAGTTACTTTCGAAGTCTTCGGTAAAGAAGTATACAGCGATGGTGAACTGTTGTTGTAGTGATGGGAGAGCGCATGGATTACTTCAATTCTACGGTGCAAATCGTACAGGAAGATGGGCTGGGAGGTTAATTCAGGTACAAAACTTACCGCAAAATCACATTCCGGACCTTTCTGTTGCAAGAGAGCTTGTAAAGAATGAGTGTTTTGATGCTATTGAAGTTTTATATGAAAACGGGATAGCGGATACCTTAAGTCAGTTAATAAGAACCGCTTTTATACCCAAAGAAGGATGCAAATTTATCGTAGCGGACTATCACAGTATTGAGGCGGTTTGTTTAGCCTTCCTTGCAGGGGAAAACTGGAGAAATGAATTATTTAAGGATCCCAAAGCTGATATTTATTGCGCGTCGGCGGAGGCGATGTTTCATTGCAAGGTTGTCAAAAATGGTGAGAATGGTCATTTGAGACAAAAGGGCAAAATTGCGGAGTTGGCGCTGGGATACGGAGGCGCTTCAGGTGCTTTGATATCGATGGGTGCTCTTGATCAGGGATTAACGGAAGAGGAATTACAACCGTTGGTTGATATGTGGCGCAAATCCAATCCAAATATTGTGAAGTTCTGGTGGAATATTGATGCTGCAGTAATTAAGGCAGTAAAGGATAAAACGCCGGTTACATTAAATGGCATCGGTTTTGAATATGCATCTGGTATCTTGTTTATTCGATTACCTTCCGGGCGTCGCCTGGCTTATGTGAAGCCGAGAGTAGAACAGAATGTTTATGGTCGAGACAGTATCACGTATGAAGGCATTGGAGCTTCAAAGCGCTGGGAACGTATAGAAAGTTACGGGCCAAAGGTCTGCGAAAACATTATTCAGGCTTATGCCAGGGATCTGCTTGCGGCTGCAATTGAACGATTGGAATCTGCAGGATACTCCATTGTTATGACGGTTCATGATGAGTGTGTTATTGAAGCACCAATGGAGGCAAGCGTTGAAGAAGTATGTCGAATTATGTCAATAACGCCGGAGTGGGCCAAGGGACTTAATGTAAGTGCTGCGGGTTATGAGTGCCCGTTTTACCAGAAAGATTAGGAGGAAAGTAATGAATCAGGTAATTAAGGAACTAAATACAATCAAAGGTCGTATTCCACAGCAGACCTACAAAACTATCATCGGCCAGATAAGAGCCGGTGATCTTGGTGGCGCTGAGGTTGGTGTGGCTAGACTAAAAAGAAGATTAGAAAAGGAGGACGCAGCTAATGAGAATCGCAACGGGAAATAGTCGCATGGACCGTAAGTGGAAGAATAAGGACATTTCTTGGGAAGAGTTAATGCAGAAATGTTCACAGACGATTCGTACCACAGAAACGGTAGCCGAATACAGAAAAATGAGTAAGCCAGCACAGGATGCTGCAAAGGACGTCGGTGGTTTTGTAGGCGGAGCACTTCGTGAGGGGAAAAGAAAGAACGGTTATGTAGATGGGCGTTCCCTTCTTACGTTAGACCTTGACCATGCGGTTCCTGGAATATGGGATGAGATTACTATGTTCTTTGATTTTAAGTGCATGATGTATTCTACCCATAAGCATACACCAGAGGCGCCTCGTGTACGTTTGATTATTCCATTATCAAGAGAAGTGACAGAGGACGAGTACCCAGCAGTATCTCGTATGGTTGGTAAGGATATTGGACTGGATATGATTGATGATACCTGTCATCAAGGCGCAAGACTTATGTATTGGCCATCTACCAGTAGTGACGGGGAGTTCTTATTTGAATCCCAGGACGGTCCAATGCTTAATCCGGATGATATCTTAAATCGCTATTCAGATTGGCATGACAGTACCCAATGGCCGATGAGTTCTCGTCAATCAGAAATTGTGAAGCGTTCCATTGCAAAGCAAGCGGATCCCCTGGAAAAGGAAGGAATCGTAGGAGCTTTTTGTAGAACGTATGATATTCAGGCCGCCCTGGATACGTTTCTTACAGATATCTATCAGCCATCTGTAATGGAAGGTAGATATGATTACAAAGTTGCAGATAGTACCGCTGGATTGGTTTTGTATGACAATAAGTTTTGCTACAGCCATCATGCGACGGATCCTGCTGCCGGTCAGTTATGTAATGCTTTTGATATTATCCGTATTCACAAGTTTGGCCATTTGGATGAGAGAAGTAAGCTCGATACCTCACCTAGTAAACTTCCTTCGTATAAGGCGATGGTTGAATTGGCCATCAATGACGACAATGTAAAGCTGCAGCTTGCAAAGGAAAGAGAGTATGCAGCCGACCAGGATTTTTCAGAGGATGATCCGAATTGGCAGACTCGTCTTGAAATCGACAAAAATGGATGTATCACTGATACACTAACAAATTTCGTGGAGATTATTCGACACGATGAGCGTCTTCGCCAGATTGCGTACAATCAGCATAAGTGCGGCATTGATGTAAGAGATACAGAGGTTCTTCCATGGGAACAGTTAAAGCCCGGATGGTCTGATGCAGATATTGCAAGCCTTAGTTCTTACATTGACCGCGTTTATCATATTTACAGCCAGGCCAAGCTAAAGAGTGCATTACTCACTGTAACAAGCGAGCGTTCCTTCCATCCGATTAAGGAGTTTTTAGAAGCGCTGCCAGATTGGGATGGAAAAAAGAGAGTAGATAGCCTACTCATCGATTACCTTGGTTGTGAGGATAATGCATATACCAGAGCAGTTATCAGAAAAGCTCTGGTTGCAGCGGTAGCGAGAGTTTATGAACCAGGCATAAAGTTCGATACGATTCTGGTCCTTTGCGGTCCGCAGGGAATTGGAAAGAGTACCATATTCTCAAAACTCGGCGGTAGCTGGTTTTCTGATTCGTTGTCAATTGCTGATATGCGTGATAAGACGGGCCCGGAGAAGTTACAGGGCTTCTGGATTCTTGAGATATCAGAGATGAATGGTATTAAGAAGGTTGATGTAGAAACGGTTAAGTCCTTTGCATCGCGTCAGGATGACAAGTATAGAGTGGCATATGGTTCTGTCGTAGAAAGTCATCCGAGACAGTCAGTCATCTTTGGAACTACAAATACTACAACAGGATTCCTTCGTGATGTTACAGGAAATCGACGCTTTTGGCCTGTGGTGGTAACAGGGAATTGTTCAAAGCACCCTTGGGACCTAAACGTGGCATATCTTGAGCAGGTATGGGCAGAAGCATACGCTCTCTACAATGCAGGTGAAACGCTTGTATTGGAGGGAGAGGCTGAGGAGATTGCAAAGAAGAACCAGTTGGAAGCTCTTGAAAATGATGATAGAGAAGGTTTGGTTCGCTGCTACCTTGACACTTTGCTGCCGGATAACTGGACCAAGATGAGTCTTTCTGATAAGCGTGGATTCTTAGCAGGTGATGACTTTGGTGTTCGTCCGGAGGGAACGACAAAGCGTGATAAGGTTTGTAATCTTGAAATTTGGGCGGAGTGTTTCTGCAAGGATCCTACAACCATTAAGAAGCAGGATTCTTATGAAATCAATGCCATAATGAATAAGATTAGTGGCTGGAAGCGTTATGAAGGGAATAAGTCGGGAAAATTATCATTCGCAGGGTATGGCTCACAGGTTGCTTACGTGAGAGATAGCAGCGTGGAGGATGAAAATCCGGAGAGTTAAGGCATATTTCCTATAGGCATAAAAATTGCCTAGCATAGAGCAATAGAAATGGAAATAGCAATAGCGAAAAGCCAGTAAATACAATGCTTATCCCTATACTATTTCCTATATTGCTTATGATTTTAATAATAATGATAAATGTGTAAATAGTATTAAGTCATACATGCAATATATACGTATATAGCGCGTAAGGACTTTTTACCCCTTTGGAAATAGAAATTAAGCAATGGAGGATTTATGAGAGAAACGAGAGTGGAAGCGGCCCTTGTAAAGGCTGTAAAGAAAAGGAATGGTCTGGCATTAAAATTTGTTAGTCCGGGGTTTTCAGGTGTCCCGGACAGGTTGATACTTGCAAAAAATGGACTGAACAATCATGGAGTGGCAGCTTTTGTTGAGTGCAAAGCACCTGGAAAGAAAATGAGAGCCTTGCAGGAAAAGAGGAAAGCGCAACTGGAAGCGTTAGGATTTCAGGTTTTCTGTTTGGATAGTTTAGAGGAGGTTGAGGATATTGTCGATCAAATATGTTCCGCATGATTATCAGGCTTATGCAACAGAGTTTATCATCGAGCATCCGGCGTGTGGGTTATACCTTGATCTTGGATTGGGGAAGACAGTAATTTGTCTTTCAGCTTTGTGGGAGTTACTACTTGATTACTTCGAAATTGGGAGAGTCTTGGTTATTGCACCAATCAGGGTGTGTACGTCCACTTGGCCTACGGAGATAAATAAGTTTGAGCACTTGAAGGGACTCACCTATTCAGTAGTAGTGGGAAGCGATAAGGAAAGACGTGCTGCACTTCAAAGACCAGCATTTGTTTATATTATCAATCGTGAGAATGTGGCGTGGCTGGTGGAGAATAAACTGTTTCACTTTGATTGCGTGGTGATTGATGAGGCCAGTTCCTTTAAGAACCATCAAAGTAAGAGGTTCAAAGCACTTAGAAAAGTACGACCGAGTTTGAAACGAATTATTGAGCTTACTGGTACTCCAGCACCTAATGGGTTGTTGGATATCTGGGCACCGGTAAATCTTTTGGATATGGGAGCTCGTTTAGGCCGGTTTATTACTGGATTTAAAGATAGATACTTCCTTCCGGATAAGCGCAACCGAGATATTGTGTTTTCATATAAGCCCAAGGAAAATGCGGAAGAGGCTATCTATCGGCAGATAGGAGACATCTGTATCTCCATGAAAGCAGCGGACCACTTAAAACTGCCAGAGCTCATTATGACAAATGTTGAGGTTGAAATGAGCGAGAAGGAAAAGAAGCTGTATGACCAACTGAAAGCAGATTTGATATTACCGTTTGCGGATGGTGATATTGATGCTCAGTCAGCAGTTGGACTTAGTAACAAATTACACCAGATGGCTAATGGAGCAGTTTATGATGAGAATGGTGGTGTAAAGGTTATTCATAGCAGAAAGCTGGATATGCTGGAAGATATGATAGAGGCTGCAAACGGGAAACCAATCTTAATTGCATACTGGTTTGCACATGATAAAAGTCGTTTGATGGAGCGCTTTCCAGAAGCAGTACCGATTGATACAGATGAAAGTATTGTGAAATGGAATCGGGGTGAAATTCCAGTGGGGCTCATACAACCGGCGTCAGTAGGTATGGGTATCAATTTGCAAGAGGGCGGGTGTCATTTGATTTGGTATTCCATACCCTGGTCGCTTCAAGATTTCAGTCAGACAAATGCGAGAATATTTCGTCAGGGCCAGAAGAATACAGTTGTTATTCAGCTTTTAGTAACAGCAGGAACCATTGATGTTGATATTATTCACGCACTAGAGAAAAAGGATACAACCCAAGCAGCACTTCTTGCTGCAGTGAAGGCGAATCTGTAAAGGAGGATTGGAAAGGATGAAGGAATACGTCGAAAAGATGATAAAGGAATATCCTGAAATGAAATTTGAACGTAGCTGCTTAATGAGTCAAATGAAGAGTTGTAAAATAACCGACGAAGATGTTATTTACAGCATGTGTTTCTCTCATCCAGAAGGCGAGCGCGTTCAAACAAGTGGAATATCGGACAAGACCGCAAAAGTGGCATTATCATTTCGAGATAGAAAACGACGAATGGAAGAGGAACGATATAATTTCTTATTTGAGAAATATCAGCACCTGGATGAAGAGATTTCATTTCTTGAATCCACAATTGCGGATATTCCTGGAGAGCTTGGCGAAATAATGGGCGAACTTGTGATAGAAGGCGATACGTGGGAGGAAGTTTGCTTTAGTCATTGTATTGGAATTCATAAACTTAGCGATATGCGGAAACAAGGGATTAAATACTTGATAAGGGCTTATCAGAGAAGGGAAAGCATGGTAGCAGCTTATTTGCTTAGCTGATTTTTCATATATGGCGATATGTTGAAGTGTTCTAATAGGGTTCTTCAGTGTATCGTCATATTTTTTTGTGTGTTGATTGGGTTCTTTTTATTGCCAAACATATAACCAAGTATTGCCGATATTAAAAATTCATTAATCACAAATATAGAAGATAAGGGATTTGTTGATTTTTTATTGCCGATATTGCCTAATTGTATGTAAAGTATGTGGAAGTACCATTTACAAAAACGGGAAATTGCAACCGTAAAAAAGTGTGATATTATTAAACTGCGAAGAACTGTAGGAAGCCTACTGGATCTAATCCGGCGGGCTTTTTTCTTTGCTTTCTTTGGTGCGGGTGCGGGCTTTATCCTTTCACCGCACCCTATATGTAGAAGATATGGCGAAAGAAACTATTTTGCTAGTGAGGTGAATGTTTAGGCATAGTGGTAAGAGGAAAGCTCGTCCAGTATTCGCAAGGCAAATTTCACTGATAGTTTGTCTTTTGTATGTTTGGGCTTTTGCTTTACCAATTTATAGAGGGATTTGCGAGAAAGTGATTTGATTTTGTAGATTGGATAATTCATGATAATACCTCCTAATATTCTTCCATACTGAATGGTTCGTAGTCAAATGGGTTCGGTTCATTGATTATTTGGATGGAATCCCAACTGTCTTCCCACAAGAGCTCTTGAGCAACAAGTGCTTCGGCGGTGTAGCTGCCAGACTTATAGCGCTTGTTAGATAGTTTTACTTTTTCGGAGTAGCTTAGGTTTTTGATTTGACATTTTGTCATGGAAAATTCCTCCTTTGAATTTTACTTCTACTACTTACGTAACAGAAAAGGAAAAAAGTGAAAAAGAATTAACATTTTTTGTTGCACTTTTGCCTTTCGCTATTTATGTAATAAGAAATGGAAAAGGTCGAAAAATTTTTGAACATCATCTACATAAAATAATATTAAGAAAAGGAGATGTGGATATGCCTTACAGAAGCAATACACCATGTAAGCATCCCGGCTGTGCAAAGCTGGTACCTTATGGTAGTAAGTATTGTAAATACCATGAAGCCTTGCACCGTAGTGATAGGGACAGCGCCAGCAGGCGTGGGTACAACAGTCGTTGGCAGAAGGCCCGCGTTAGGTACCTGCACAGCCACCCACTGTGTGTGGAGTGCAAGAAGGCAGGCAAGCTAACACAGGCCACCGTCGTTGACCATATTGTACCGCATCGTGGTGATCAGAAGCTGTTCTGGGATGAGAGTAACTGGCAGCCACTTTGTAAACCTTGTCATGATAAGAAGACCTGGAACGAGGATAACAATCCAACTTATAAATTCTAGTAGGTTGAGGCGGTTATCCTTCTGCAAGGGTGTAAGAGTGACAGGGGAGGGGCGGTCTTAATCTCTACAGGGCAAAAGCCTGAAGACCGATGCCCCCTCAAACGCGCATTTTCGCGAAATTGAAAAGGGGCAAGTGTAGGTGTACGCGAATGATAACGGTTGAGACCGCAGTAAAATAAAGGAATAGTAAAAAATAAGGGTGTGAACTGTGCGTTGGGATTGTTTATTCCAGCGCTATTTTATTGCCCGGAAAGGAGTGCTCATGTTAACAGACGAACAGAAGAAACGAATCACTGAAATGAGACTTGAAGGTATGGGATATCAAGCCATAGCGAATGCATTAGGTGATGGGGTGTCAAAAGGAAATATCAGATATTTTTGTAAGACCAGAGGTCTGGTGGGTACTCCGGATTTGATTGCACTTAATTATGATACCCACAGGGAAAACCCAAAATTCTGTAAGCAGTGTGGCACCAGACTTATTCGAAATAGGCATTCTGGTGTGAAGCTCTTTTGTAATGATAAGTGCAGACGTGAGTGGTGGAAGGCAAACCCGAATGACAATGAAGCAACCAGGAAGACACCGATAGAGCTTACCTGTGAATATTGTCACGAGAAGTTCATCTCGTATGGGAACCCGAATCGTAAATACTGCAGCCATGATTGTTATATTAAGCAGCGCTTCTGGACTGATCCAGACGCAAAAGTCACTGCTTCTGAGATAAAAAAGAGACAAGCGGCAAAGGCTAAAACCAATGAAGCAAAGGAAATTGTAATGAAAAGAATATCGTAGGAGGCAGGAATGCGGATAGCAATTATTGATGCGGACCTGATAGGAAGGAAACGACATAAATTTCCTAATCTGGTTTGTATGAAGCTATCAGGTTTCTATAAAGAGCAGGGAGCTCTGGTCCACTTGAAGTTAGACTATGAAGACTTGCAGGAATATGACAAAGTTTTTATATCGAAGGTATTTACGGATACGCCTGTGCCAAGTGAAGTGCTCGAACTACCAAATGTAACTTATGGTGGTACGGGCTTTTTTTATGACAAGGCACCAAGGCTTTCGGAGGAAATCGAACACCATATGCCGGATTATCATTTGTATGATGATTGGGTAGCAAAGCAGCTAGCGGCGGGCGGCAAGAAATGTGAATACACATATTACACAGATTATTCCATTGGCTTTTTGACCAGAGGCTGCTTTCGTAAATGCTCTTTTTGTGTGAACCAAAATTATGACAGGGTGCATGTACATTCTGCGCTTTCAGAATTTCTTGATGTAAGTCGCAAAAAGATATGTATGCTGGATGATAACTTTTTAGGCTGTCCTTCCTGGAAAGAAATGCTTGATGAGCTTAAGGCAACTGGTAAGCCATTTCAATTTAAGCAGGGACTTGATGAGAGGCTACTTACGGATGAGAAATGTGAAGCATTATTTTCAGGAAAGTATGATGGCGATTTCATTTTTGCATTTGATAATGTTGCGGATGCCGAGCTCATTGAAAAGAAGATGGTACTGGCAAGAAAGTATACAGATCGAGTGCTTAAGTTTTATTGCTTTACAGGATTTGATAGGGCTGATAAATGGGATGATAATTTCTGGAAACAGGATATCTTTGATTTGTTTACCAGAATTGAAATTCTTATGAAGCACAAATGCTTGCCATATGTGATGCGCTTTAATCGATATGAGGAAAGCCCATACCGAGGCGTTTATATCAGTATTGCAAGATGGTGCAATCAGCCATCGTTTTTTAAGAAAAAGAGCCTGCGAGAATTTGCAGAGTTAAATGAAAAAGTATTTTAATCCCCCATCTGAGATGGGGAGAATGGAATAAGC
>CANOFW010000023.1 GCA_947565425.1 uncultured Lachnospiraceae bacterium | reverse complement strand
AATTAGCCCTTATAGGGCGTGAGCAAACCACCGGCTAAGCCGGTGGTTCTGATTATAGGATTAGGGTGTCAAAAGGTCTGAATTTCCCTTGCAGGCTAATTTCCTCAATCTTGCACCACAATATCTATCAACGATGCGCCGCATCGCCTCAAGATATTGTAGCACAATCTTGAAAAAATTTGCTCTGCAATGAAAATGGACCTTTTGACACCCTAATCCTTATAGAAAAGACCTTGTCACGCGAAAGGAGGATATGAATGCTATACAGATTAAATCCAGCCAATCAGGAGAAATTGTCAATTTTGGGCTATGGTTGTCTGCGTTTTCCCAAGAAGGGCGCAGGTATAGACCAGGAAAAAGCAGAAGAGCAAATGAAAATTGCGATAGAACATGGCGTGAATTACTTTGATACTGCATATACTTATGGAGGAAGTGAGGCATGTCTGGGTAAGTTTCTGGCGAAGGGCTATCGTGATAAGGTAAATATTGCGACGAAGCTGCCTCATTACTATGTTAAGAAGAAGGGAGACATGGAGCGGTATTTTACGGAAGAGTTAGAACGGCTGCAAACCGACCATGTGGAATATTACCTGATGCATATGCTCAATGATGTGGCTACCTGGGGACGATTACAGGAATTCGGCATCAGGGAATGGATTGAGGAGAAAAAGGCAAAAGGGCAGATTCACAATATAGGATTCTCTTTCCATGGAGGAACGGAGAATTTTATCAAAATTCTTGACGCGTATGATTGGGATTTCTGCCAGATTCAGTATAATTATATGGATGAACATTCTCAGGCGGGAAGAAGAGGCTTAATATATGCGCATGAGAAGGGACTGCCAGTGATAATTATGGAGCCGCTCAGGGGAGGGCGTCTGGTGCAGGGACTGCCTAAGAGTGCGGCAAAGATACTGGAAAATGAAGAACCCAGGCGAAGCCCGGCAGAATGGGGACTGCGCTGGCTGTGGGACCAGCCGGAAGTGACTGTGGTGCTTTCCGGCATGAACGATGTTGCTCAGGTAGAAGAGAATGTAAGAATTGCTAGTGAGGCAGCGGTAGGCTGTATGACAGAACGTGATCGAGAAGTGATTGAAAAAGTTAAGGCGGAAATAAATCGTTATATAAAAGTTCCCTGTACAGGTTGCGGTTATTGTATGCCTTGTCCGGCGGGCGTGGATATTCCCGGCTGTTTTGCCGCTTATAATATGAGATATACGGACAGTTGGTATCAGGGGATGAAGGCATACATGATGTGTACGACATTGCGGATGAATCCAAGTAACGCCTCCAAATGCTTAAAATGTGGCAAATGTGAGCAGCACTGCCCGCAGAATATTTCTATTCGTGAAAGCTTAAATGAAGTAAAAAAGCATATGGAAACGCCGCCTTATCATATTGCGCGGGTAATTTCAAAGCGTATAGGGAAATATTGAGAATAGTTCCCGGAGTAGAAAATTCTGAAACCTGTGCGGTTGGATTTGCGATTCACGGCAGCCCGCCGCACAAGTAAAATTCTGCGGATTTTGAAGAAAAAATAAAGGAAATGAAAGATTTGTGCGGAATATATCATTTAGAGGTGATGTGGATTGCTCATCAGAGAGAATATAGAGCTCTTGGAACGAACTTATTTAAGTCCATTTGCATCGTTGAGTGAGAAATCAAAAGGGCGTGACAGAGAGGAAGCACAGTGTGATATTCGACCGGTATTTCAGAGGGATCGCGACAGGATTTTGCATTGCAAATCTTTTCGCCGTCTCAAACATAAGACACAGGTTTTTCTGACGCCGCGGGGCGACCATTACCGAACGAGGCTGACCCATACGTTGGAGGTTTCCCAGAATGCCCGCACGATTGCCAAAGCGCTAAGGCTGAACGAGGATTTGACGGAGGCGATTGCGCTTGGACATGATTTGGGGCACACGCCGTTTGGACACGCTGGTGAGCGGATCTTGAATGCAATCTGTGAGGGCGGATTCCGGCATAATGAACAGAGTGTGCGGATCGTGGAGCGGCTCGAGAAGGATGGGGAAGGGCTGAATTTGACCTGGGAGGTGCGGGATGGGATATTGAACCATCAGACGAGTTTGATGCCCTCGACCTTGGAAGGGAAGATTGTACGTTTTTCCGACAAAATTGCCTATATCAACCATGATATAGATGACGCTATTCGCGCGCGCGTATTGGCGGAGAGGGATATTCCTATAGAATACCGTGAGATATTGGGAATGACTTCGCGGGAACGTTTGGACAACCTGATTCATAATATTATCATCAACAGTCTGGGGAAGAATGATATTTGCATGTCAGAGGAAGTGGAGACGGCGATGCGGGCATTGCGTAAGTTCATGTTTGAGAAGGTGTACTGTAATCCAGTGGCAAAGGGAGAGGAGGAGCGTGCCGAAGGGCTTCTTAGCCGTCTGTTCCAATATTATAGACAGCATATTGAGGAACTGCCGTCATGGTATCTTGCAATGATGGAGCAGGGGCAGCCCAAAGAGCGTGTTGTCTGTGATTATATTGCCGGCATGACAGATCAGTATGCTATTGCCAAATTTGAACAATATTTTTTGCCCAAGGCATGGCAGGTGAATTGAAAGGCAATGGTAGGGAAAGGAGATTGGAATGCCGTATTATTCCGATGATTTGATCGAACAAGTCCGTTCTGCCAATGATATTGTAAATGTAATCTCGGATTATGTGCGTTTGCAGAAAAAGGGCAGCACTCATTTTGGACTCTGTCCTTTTCATAACGAGAAGACGCCATCCTTTTCGGTAAGTCAGGGCAAGCAGATGTATTATTGTTTTGGCTGCGGGGCTGGAGGGAATGTTATTACATTTCTCATGCAGTATGAGAATTATACATTTCAGGAAGCGTTACAGGCATTGGCGCAGCGGGCGGGAATAGAGCTGCCGAAGCAGGAAATGTCTGACAAAGCGAGGCAGGAGGCGGACAGACGCGCAAGGGTATTAGAGGTTAATAAGACGGCGGCGAAATATTTCTATGCGCAATTAAGGATGGAGCAAGGGCAAAATGCCATGCAATATTTTGAAAAGAGGGGGCTTGCTCCAGAGACATTGAAGAAGTTTGGCTTAGGATATGCCAATAAGTTCAGTGACGATTTGTACCGCTACCTGCGTAAACAAGGGTACGAGGATGAATTACTCAAGGATTCGGGTCTTGTTACCATTGATGAGCGTGGGGGGCGGGATAAATTTTGGAATCGTGTCATATACCCGATTATGGACGTTAATAACCGTGTTATTGGATTCGGAGGGCGTGTGATGGGCGAAGGGGAGCCGAAGTATTTGAATTCGCCTGAAACAATCATTTTCGACAAAAGCCGCAACCTGTATGGCTTGAATTTTGCCAGGAGCTCAAGGAAGCATTATATCTTGTTGTGCGAGGGATATATGGATGTGATTGCACTGCACCAGGCGGGGTTTAACAATGCGGTGGCTTCTTTAGGTACATCCTTTACGCCAGGGCATGCGAATCTTTTGAAACGATATACCAAAGAGGTTTATTGTACTTTCGATAGTGACGACGCCGGAATCAAGGCTGCGTTACGCGCCATTCCGCTTTTGAAGGAGGCGGGGATTACGGCAAAGATTGTCAAGATGCAGCCATATAAAGACCCGGATGAATTTATTAAGAATGAGGGGGCGGATGCTTACCAAAAATGTATTGACAATGCACAAAATAGCTTTCTGTTTGAGGTAGAAGTTATAGAGCGGGAGTATGATCTTCGCGATCCAGAGAGCAAGACGGCTTTTTATCATGCGGTTGCTCAGCGGATTTTGGAGTTCGATGAGGAAATCGAGCGAAATAATTACATAGAAGCAATTGCCGGGAAGTATCATACAGGATTTGAAAATTTACGCAATTTGGTGGCGCATCAGGGTACGCGTGCTGGTCTCACCAGGGAGAGCAGGCATTTGAAATCAGGAATCAGTGAGAAGAAAAAGAAAGAGGACGGCATGAAGCAGTCGCAAAAAATAATGCTCACATGGCTGATTGAGGAGCCCCAGCTTTTTGCGCAGATTAGCCCGTACCTGGGACCGGAGGATTTTACCGAGGAATTGTACCGGCGGGCGGCAGATCTGGTTTTTTCCCAGTATCAGGAGGGCAGGCTGAATCCTGCCGGGATTGTCAGTATGTTTACGGAGGAGGAACAGCAGCGGGAAATAGCCGCTTTATTTAACGCCAGGCTCAAGGAGGTGGTTACCCCGGCGGAGAGAGAGAAGGCTTTGTGGGAAACGGTTATCCGTTTAAAGGAGAACAGTATCAACTACCGCTCCAAGCATTTACAACCGTCTGATATGGAAGGATTGCAAGCGCTTATCGCGGATAAGAAGGGCTTGCAGAAGCTGCGGGGGCAGAAACACGTATAATACGATAAATTAAGGACAAAATATTAACAACGAATGGAAGGAAGAAACGAAATGGAAGAAAAAAGTGCAAAGTTTCCTGAGAAATTACAGGAATTGTTAGTAATAGCAAAGAAGAAAAAGAATGTCCTGGAATATCAGGAGATTAATGATTTCTTTCATGATATAGAGTTGGGCGCAGAAGAGTTTGAAAAGATTTTGGATTTTCTGGAGACCAATAATATTGACGTACTGCGGATTTCTGAGGAGGGGGATGACGAGGATATTCTCATTGATGAGGATGACGAAGTAGAAGTTGAGAATATTGACCTGACTGTTCCCGACGGAATATCCATTGAAGATCCCGTTCGTATGTATTTGAAAGAAATTGGTAAGGTTGCACTGTTGAGCGCAGAAGAGGAGATTGACTTAGCAAAACGTATGGAACTCGGAGACCAGGAGGCGAAGAAACGTCTGGCAGAAGCAAATTTACGTCTGGTAGTTTCCATTGCCAAACGTTATGTTGGGCGCGGAATGCTGTTTTTGGATTTAATTCAGGAGGGAAACCTGGGTCTTATTAAGGCAGTTGAAAAATTTGATTACCGCAAGGGGTACAAGTTTTCCACCTATGCGACTTGGTGGATCCGTCAGGCGATTACGAGGGCAATTGCAGACCAGGCGAGAACCATCCGTATTCCGGTGCATATGGTGGAGACAATCAATAAGCTAATTCGTGTTTCCAGGCAGCTTTTGCAGGAGTTAGGGCGTGAACCGACCCCGGAGGAGATTGCCGAGGAGATGAGTATGCCGGTAGAGCGTGTGCGGGAGATTCTCAAGATTTCCCAGGAGCCGGTGTCTTTGGAGACGCCGATTGGCGAGGAAGAGGACAGTCATTTGGGTGATTTTATCCAGGACGATAATGTGCCGGTGCCGGCGGAAGCGGCGGCATTTACTTTGTTGAAGGAACAATTAGTGGAGGTGCTGAGCACGTTGACCGAGCGGGAGCAGAAAGTATTGCGCCTGCGTTTTGGGTTGGACGACGGACGTGCCAGGACATTGGAAGAAGTGGGAAAAGAATTTAACGTCACGAGGGAGCGGATTCGTCAGATTGAAGCAAAGGCGCTGCGTAAGCTGCGTCATCCAAGCCGAAGCCGGAAACTCAAGGATTATTTAGATTAACAGGAAAGTATAAAGAGAAATGGTACAATTATCACGGAGACTGCAAGCTGTTGCAGATTTGGCGGGGGACGCCGAAGTTGTGGCAGATGTAGGCACAGATCACGGCTACATACCGCTTTTTCTTATCGAAAGTGGAAAAGCGGGGAGAGCGATTGCCATGGATGTGAATGAAGGACCATTGTTGCGAGCCCGGGAGCATATTCGGCAGTACAATCGGCAGGAGCAGATAGAGACGCGTCTTTCGGATGGCTTACAAGAGTTGCGTCCGGGAGAAGCGCAGACGATTGTGATTGCCGGTATGGGCGGTGCATTGATGACGCGGATTCTCATTGAGGGTGGGGCGACAGCCCATGCAGCAGATTGTCTGGTTTTGCAGCCGCAGTCTGAGTTGCCGATGTTTCGTCGTTTTCTTGTGGAGCATGGGTATCGGATCTTGCGCGAAGATATGGTATATGAGGACGGGAAGTTTTACACTATGATGGCGGCTAGGTGGATGGAAGCTGACACTGAGGACAGTTTGCGGCAAAATTGGCGGGTAGCTGGCGTCGGGAGCCACGTGCAGGCAATGACGGAGGCTGAGTTCAGATATGGTCCGCTGTTGCTTGCGCACAAACATCCGATTCTTCATCTGTATTTACTGCGTCAGAAAGAACAAAAAGCGAAAATATTAGAAAGTTTGGGCGAAAATGCCAGGCGGGATGTGTCCACGCGCAGAGCCCAGGTCATAGAGGAGCTTGAAGAAATCGAGGTTCTCTTAAAAATGTATCCGCAGGAATAATAAGATTGTTATTGCTGTTTATACAGGTAATTAATTATAGAAGGAGAAGGTATTATGACATGCCAGGAAATCATATCATTGTTACAGAAGCAGTCGCCGGAGGGGTTTGCCTGTGATTGGGATAATGTAGGACTTTTGGTGGGGGATTTTGAGCAAGAAGTGCAAAGAATTTACATAGCGTTAGATGTGACCGATGAAACGGTTGCAGAGGCGGTGGAACAGAAGGCAGATTTATTGCTGACACATCACCCATTAATTTTTAAGGGATTGAAAAAGGTAAATACACAAGATTTTATCGGCAGGCGTGTATGGAAGTTAATCCGAAATAACATTTCCTGTTATGCAATGCATACCAATTTTGATGTAAAAGGCATGGCAGAACTTGCAGCTGAAAGAATGATGCTTACCGATTGCCAGGTGCTTGACGTTACTTGTCAGAGTGAAGAGGGCATAGAAGGAATCGGCAGGGTCGGGCTTTTGCCGGAGGAAGTGACGCTTACCGATTGCGTAGCGCAGGTAAAACGGGCTTTTGCCGTCGATACGGTTAAGGTGTTTGGAGATTTGTCAAAGAGTGTGCACAGGGTGGCGGTCTCACCCGGATCTGGCAAAAGTGTAATTACATGTGCACTTTATGCAGGAGCGGAGGTATTAATTACCGGAGATATTGATCATCATGAAGGAATTGATGCATCAAGCCAGGGACTTGCAGTAATTGATGCAGGACATTATGGGGTAGAGAAGTTGTTCATTCCTTATATGGTACAATATTTACAGACAAGGCTAAAGGAGATTGAGATTATAGGGCAGCCTATAAGGGAACCGTTTGTTTATATATAATTTTAATTTGATTTTTTTCATATCTGTTGACGTTTTAGATATGAGCGAATATAAAATTTTAATCTAAATTAAGTAATATGGGAGGGTGCAATGAAAAAAACAACATACCAGGTCAGAATCAGTGGGGAGGAAAGGCAGTATCCGGCAGGAACGGCGTTTTCAGAGATTGCTGCGGAATATCAACCGGGGTATGAAGATGATATTGTAATGGTGATGTTTAACAATCGCTTGAAAGAATTGCATAAAACGATAAAAGCGGACGGGGAGCTCACGTTTGTAACGACCAGGGATAAGGCGGGCAGAAAGTCATATCGACGCAGCGTGAGTTTTCTTATGCAGCGTGCGGTTCATAATTTGTCGGAGGAGGATGGCAAGTTAGTTACTGTGCGCGTAGAGCATTCCATTAGCCAGGGATATTTTTGCGAGTTGTCTGGACAGTTGCCGGACCAGGCGTATCTCGCCCGGTTAAAGAACGAGATGTTGAAGCTCGTGGAGCAGAAGATTCCGATTCAGAAGAAAAGCATTTCCACGGACGAAGCAGTTGCACGATTTCGGGAATTTGGTATGCGCGATAAGGAGCGGTTATTTGCATACCGGCGCAGTTCTAAGGTAAATATTTACAGTATTGGGAACTATGAGGATTATTTTTATGGTTATATGGTGCCACATACTGGGTATCTCAAATATTTTGAACTGGAATTGTATGAGAGTGGCTTTGTGTTGCTGTTTCCCGATCAGGACACCAAGACGCCTTCAAAATTTGTGCCCTCGCATAAGTTATTCCATGTACTCAAAGAGTCGGCAGAATGGGGCGCTAAGTTGGATATCGCCACAATCGGCGCGCTCAATGATGCAATTGCTCAGGGACGCATACGCGATGTAATATTAGTGTCTGAGGCATTGATGGAGCGTAAAATTGGCAGGATGGCGGAAGATATCGCTGCTGCGCCAGATAAGAAATTTGTGATGATTGCAGGTCCATCATCTTCCGGCAAGACAACGTTTTCCCATCGGCTTTCCATCCAACTTATGGCGTTGGGATTAAAACCGCATCCGATTGCATTGGATGATTATTATGTGGACCGTGTAGATACGCCCAAACACCCGGATGGAACATACAATTTTGAATGTTTGGAAGCCTTAGACATTGAATTGTTTAACCGCGATATGTCAGCGTTGCTGGCAGGCGAGCGAGTGGAACTTCCCATCTATAATTTCCGTACAGGAAAGCGTGAATATAAGGGACATTATAAGCAGCTTGGGGAAAATGATATTTTGGTATTAGAAGGAATTCACGGTCTTAATGACAAGTTATCTTATTCGTTGCCGAAATCCAGTAAACTGAAAATTTATATCAGCGCCCTGACACAGATTAACATTGATGAGCATAACAGTCTGCCTACTACAGATGGAAGAATGATACGAAGAATGGTGCGCGACGCGCGCACAAGGAATATTTCAGCGAAAGAGACGATCGCTATGTGGGGCTCTGTGCGCAAAGGAGAAGAACAGTATATCTTCCCATTTCAAGAGGAAGCAGATATTATGTTTAATTCTGCTTTAATTTATGAACTAGCAGTTCTTAAACAATATGCAGAACCCTTACTGTTTCAAATTGACAAGAGCTGCCCGGAGTATGTGGAGGCAAAACGGCTGCTGAAATTCCTGGATTACTTTCTCCCGGTG
This sequence comes from uncultured Lachnospiraceae bacterium, assembly GCA_947565425.1. Lineage (GTDB taxonomy): Bacteria > Bacillota > Clostridia > Lachnospirales > Lachnospiraceae > Petralouisia. The sequence continues at coordinate 40,281 of CANOFW010000023.1, read as the reverse complement.
CCCAGCGAGGACATCGGCAGGAATTCGATTCTGCGTGAATTCATCGGGGGTAGTTGTTTCTTGACCTAAGGAGGGACCATATGACCTAAGGAGGGACCCAACGATTTGGCATGAGGGGGGACCCAACGGAGTTGGGGAGAGCCCTGATGCCTCCTTCCGGAGCCAAAGAGTAGATTGGGAGGATGCCTTAGGTCTCATGCCGGAGCCAAAGAGGTAAACGAAAATGACAGGAAAGAAAATAGAAGAATTTCGTTATTATGAAATGCCTGTGGGCAGATATGATTTGGCCTTGCTGGGCGATAGCTGGATAACAACTTACCGAACTGGAGAGCAGCATTTCCATAATTTTTACGAGATAGGCTATTGCTATTTTGGAGAGGGTGTCGTCTTTTTGGGAGAGAAGTCAGAACCTTATGGCGCCGGTACAATCTCACTTATTCCAGCAAATTTTCCTCACGGAGTGCATAGCAAGGAGGGTGGCGTCTGTCGTTGGGAATTTTTATACCTGGATTTTGCAGGATTTATAGAGCGAAGTTATCAGTGGGACGAGTATCAGGGGATGAAAGTGTTAGAGCAAATTACACAGTTTCCGTTGCTGATTGAGTCAGAGGATTATCCGCGGCTTGCAAGCGTGGTGCGCGCGATCCTTGAGGAAAATCGTGAGAAGAAAGATTGCAATCGAGAAGCGGTGTGTGGATATATGTTCGTGTTGCTTCAGGAGTTGGTTCGTCTGAACGAGCGGGTATCGGAAGACCAGAAGAAACAATCACTTCATATTGAGAAAATTCGCCCTGCATTAGTGTATATTGAGACTCATTACCATGAAGAAGTTAAAGTGAAAGCTCTGGCGGAAACCTGTAGTATCAGTGAACCGTACTTTCGGAAATTGTTTCGGGACTGTATGAAAGTTTCGCCCTTGGAATACATCAATACGGTGCGTATTCAGAAGGCATGTGATTTTTTGCAAAAAAAAGACTATCTGGTACATGAGCTTGCCTGGAAGGTGGGATATACTTCTGTCTCTACGTTTGAGCGCAATTTTAAAAAGATTGTAGGCGATTCTCCTAAGCAATGGCGGCTAAAATCTTCAACGAGTAGAGAGTTTGTAAGTTATCAGACCAAGGTGTTGCGTGGGTGGTTAGAATAAGAGTATTGAAAATGCCTATATTTGCTTCAAAAATGCACACAAATATGTTTTCTTTTCGATTAAAATAGAAGAAAACATATTTGTGGAGTAACAGTTCAGCCATCGCCAAATTTATGGGCGAATCATACTAGCATGAATGAGCACATAATGCTGGCGATGAGCGGAACGCCATTCTATGAGCAAAGTTAGCTGCGGAGCAGCGAGAAAGTGCCGTAGGCACCTCTGCGAATGGCGTGGGCTGAACTGTTACTTTGCGGAAGGAGGAAGGAATATGGGAAAGAGGCAGAAGGGTAAGAGGCAAAAGGCAATTTCCCTGGCAGTGGTGTTTTTCCTGGTTTTGGGAAATTTTTTTGTATTTCCTCAACCGCAGATGTATAGAGCAAAGGCATCAGAAGGGGAGGTACATATTTATGCGGACACGCCGGGGGATGAGACATCAAGCAAATACACGTTGACGGCGAACGGCGTAGAAGTACCGGTTATCAAGTATAATCGCAATGGGAATAACTTTGATATTGCTCGTTTTGCGTCTGCGGACGTTACGCCGGAATATACCGTGCAAGTGTCGGAGGAGATTAAGGAAGTGACAGTCTACCCGCAGCGTTATTATCCAAAGGAAGCGCTTCGTATTAGCGATGATAAGCGCAGCTTGACATTTACTATGTCCGACAAACTGCGCTATGCGTTTGTGATGATTAACGGTGGACCAGCAGATCAGGCAGGCAAGCCGTATCTCGCTATCATCAATGACCCACCTGAGGTAACAGGGGAGATTCCCAATCCCGCGGATGCTAACGTATTAAATTTTAAGACGTTTATGGAGCAGTATTTGCAGGAGCATCCAAATTCTTTGGCGCAGCAGGCACAGCCAGCGGGCACAACGTCTGGCGGCACGTCTTATGAGGCCGGGCAACTCGTAGATAATGGTACAGCGCAGGTTCGATTCCCCGATAAGCGCAAGATGACAACAGACGATGCGAGCTTTGCGTTACAGGCAGCCTTGGATGTTATTTATGCGGATGGCTCTTCTTATGATACCTTGTATTTCCCAGCGGGAACGTATATATGTTCCGGTTTGGAAATTCGTGGCCGTCAGGGGAAGCATGTCACGATTTATCTGGAAGAAGGGGCGTTAGTGAAAAACCGCATCCAGGAATGCATGCAGGCGATGGAGCCGGCGATTGGAATATGGGATTCCGCGGATATTACGATTTCCGGCAGGGGAATATTTGATGGGAACGGGGTGGAGAATTACAGAAAAGACCGTCATGATGCGAAGGATAGCTGTCATCAGGGCGGTGTGATGATTGTGCGTTCTTCCAATATCGTATTTCAGGACACTTATGTGCGCGATACCAAACAGTGGAATTGGGAATCCCATGGAAGCAAAAATTGTACGCTCAATAATGTCAAGGGACTCACGCCTTATAATCAGCCTTGGGTGGACGGACTTGATATGGCGAGTGCACAGAACTTGACGATTAATGGCGCGCTGACCATGGGAAATGACGACAATTTTGCCAGCGGGCACTACAATCCCAGCGATGGATTCCCGAATACAGTTCCGGGGTATGACCAGTATAATAGCGATTGCCTGCAATGGGACACAGAGGATTCCTTCGGCGTGTCCGTCAGCAATACGCTGGGCTGGAGTTTTGGTGGTGGTAATGGCATCCGTCTGGGACATGATGCTTATGGGCATGCCATGAAAGATTACACGTTTACCAATGTAAACACTACCAATTTTACCGGGGGCGGCAACGGGATTACAGTACAAAATGGGACAGGAAATAAGCGGCCTTATCCGCGTTATGAATCGCTGGCGTTTACGAATTGTTCTTTTGATACTACCCGGGTTGGCACAAACTTTAATATCAACGGACTTGACGCTGAGCATAAAATTGCCAGCGTGACAATGGACGGCTGCTGGTTTTCCAATGGTGATGCGGGAAGTTATATTAGTAATGTCAATGACTTGGCCGTTACGAATCATTTTGTAGGCGGGGAGCGGGTGACAGTCAGCAGCCAGGCAAAGTTGACAGCAACGGAAGTTACAAACGACGTTCATGATTGGATTGACAATCATGCTCCAGTATTTACCAATCCATCTTTCAGTATGCAGGAAATAGAAGCGGGCAAAATGCTGGAATTTATTGTGCAGGCGGAGGATGTGGACGAGGAAGCAGTTACGCTTAGCATAGAAGGAAGTTTGCCTGAAGGAGCTTCGTTCACTTCTGCCACGGGTCAATTCACCTGGACGCCCAAGGAGGAGCAAGTTGGTAAGTATACGGTAGTTTTTATGGCCTCTGACAAACATGAGGTTACAAAAAAGAGCGTTGAGATATATGTGAAATCTGCAAAATTAGAGACTGTTGTGCTGGAAGCCCTTGCTGATGCAACCGTGAAATCTTATCAGAGTGAAAAAGAGGAGTATTACGGCACGCAGGATTACATACGCACATTGCGTATGGGGGATGCGCTCTCAGATGGTTCGGCAGTCGGAATTTTTGGCGAGGCAGTGGGCAACAGTACCAGCGATAGCAGAGATTCAAAAATATCATTTCTCTCATTTGATGCAGCAAAAATTAGAGGGAGCCTGGAAAAGTTGGATAAGGCGGAGATTCAGCTTACTTATATTGGGCGCCGTGAGAGCCGTGTAACGGGAGAAGACACCTTGCTGGCAGTCCCGGTAATGGGGAATTGGAGCGAGACAGATTTGAAGTGGACGAATATGCCCGCACTGCCTACCTCTGGAGTGAAATCTTCAGCTCCCTTTTTGGTAGATAAGAACAATGTTATTATGGCGCAGGATAAGCGGTATAACACAAGTCAGGCAATAGACAAAACAAGGGTGACGATTGACGTCACCGAGTGGGTGCGCGCATTAGATAAAGACGCGCAGACATTTTCTGTGGCGGTCTGCGACGCAAAAGGCTGGGAGCTTGCGTTCGTCAGCCGCGAAGGAGCGCGGAATATGACAGAGGCCGACGCGGACATGGCGCCTTCCCTGCTGTTGTCAGTAAAGAAAAATGATGAGGAAGATCCAGGTGATCACACGCCCCCAGGAGATAACGAAGGTTCTGGAGACGACGAAAACCCTGGAGATCATACGCCGCCGGAGAATAACACACCGCCAGGGGGGAATACGCCTGCACAAGTGAAGGTGAAAAAGATATCTATCAGTGAACCTTCTAAACTTATTGCCGCTGGAAAAAAAGTAACTTTAAAAGCGAGCGTGACGCCCAAAAAGGTGAGCAATCCTGCGGTAAAATGGACGAGTAGCAATAAAAAATACGCTACGGTAAACAGCAAAGGCATAGTAACAACAAAGCGTGCGGGAACGGGAAAGACCGTCACCATCAAAGCGACCGCTCAAGATGGCAGCCGAAAATATGCGTCTGTGCGTATCAAAATTATGAAATACGGCGTGAAGAAGGTGACAATAAAAAATAAACCTAAGACGCTGAAAACGGGAAAGACCGTCACGCTGAAAACGATTGTGAACGCGCAAGGGAAAAATGGCAAGACCGTGAATAAAGCTTTGAAGTGGAGCAGTTCTAACAAAAAATATGCGACAGTCACTTCCAAAGGAAAGGTCACGGCAAAGCGCGCAGGAAAGGGAAAAACTGTCACTATCCGCGTCGTCTCTACAGATGGAACGAATAGGAAGGCGAGCGTGAAAATTAAAATTCGTTGATGAGGCTGTAATATAAAAATTTAGGCTGAATAATTACACCCCGGCGGGCAGGTTAGCGTTGCCGGGGTTGTTTTCTGTTGCAGCTTGTGATATGATAGGGCAAGATAGCTGTTATGCAGTTATGGGGCTGTCGCACGAATCATAACTTGTAATTTATGTTAGTGCGACATCCCCGTAACCGCTCCGCAAGGATGCACATAGGAAATATACCGCTTGCGGCGTGCATCCGGCGCAGGAAACGAATCAAAACGCAAATGTTTTGTTCATTTCCTATATAATAAGTAGGGCAGATAATCGCGGCTGCAAGCGTCGAAAGACCGCAGGTGAGGAAAGTCCGGGCTTCACAGGGCAGGATGCCGGCTAACGGCCGGTGGAGGCGACTCCAAGGACAGTGCAACAGAAATGTACCGCTATTTGCTTTGCAAGTAGTAAGGGTGGAAGGGCAGTGTAAGAGACTACCGCCTGTCCGGTAACGGGCAGGGCACATGTAAACCCCATCCGAAGCAAGACCGAACGAAAGCGTTGACGCGGCCCGCTAGCTTTAGGTAGGTCGCAAGATCCGGCTGGTGACAGCCGGGCTAGATAGATGATTATCCACGACATAACCCGGCTTACCGCCCTGCTTATTTATACAGATAACAGTTTCAATCGCCAATATGACTTTTGTATATACGTGATTTATTACCAAATCATAAACAATTCTAAAAAGAAAATAACTCCATTGACTTCCTGGATTTTCTGCGCTACCATGAAGGAAACATACCGCACAGGAGACAGAGAGATGAAACAGAAGATACAGCATTTTATGATAGGAAGATATGGAGCGGATCAGCTCGGACGGTTATTGATGGGAATTTCTATTGTATTCCTGTTGTTTTCGCTGTTTACCAGACTGGATATTTTTTATATATTCGCACTAGCGGTCATGGCGTATGAGTATTATCGTATGATGTCTAGGCGGATTGAACAAAGATATGCGGAGAATCAAAAGTACCTGAATGGAAGATACCGCCTAGTGGTTTATTGGAACCGGGAGTGGGAACATTTCAAACAACGCAGGGATTATCGATTTTATCGCTGTCCGTCCTGTAAGCAGAAAGTGAGAGTGCCTAAGGGGAAAGGGAGGATTTGTATTACCTGTCCGAAATGCAAGGAAGAATTTATTAAGAAGAGTTAGGGATGTCGCGCTAATATATTTACTCGTTCAAAAGGTCTTGCCGCTTATGCGGCAAAGACAGAATGAACAAACATCACTCTGGGGATGTCGCACGAATCTATTTACTCGTTTAAAAGGTCTTACCGCTTATGCGGCAAAGACAGAATGCACAAAAATCACTCAGGGAAGCTAGCTTCCCAAGATAATTTTTGTGCATGTTGTTTACATTGCGAAGCAATGCAAACCTTTTAAACGAATCATAACTTATAATTTATGTTAGTGCGACAGCCCCAAGATAATTTTTGTGCATGTTGTTTACATTGCAAAGCAATGCAAACCTTTTGAACGAATCATAGCTTGTAATTTATGCTAGTGTGTCCCCTAGAGCCTGGGATTAATAGGTATACATCACGAATATTATGGGGATGTCCCTCAAGCCGTTTGGCAGCGGTTTAGGGACATCTTTTTTGGGAAAATATACGAATATGTGTTGATTTTTGCATTAATTTGGGAGTATTTTGCATATTCTATATATAATATAATTATCTCAAATTTCTATCATAATTGCTGTATATAATGAATGAGGCAGTTCTAATATGTAAACAATATTTGTAAATAATAGCTTGAAAGTGAACAATATAAATAGAGAAATTGAAGAATTTTATAAAATAAATGGAGGATAAAATGGATCATTTAGATGAATTGGAGGCAGAGGCAATCTATATTATGCGTGAGGTAGCGGCGGAATGTGAGAAGCCGGTGATGCTCTATTCGATAGGAAAGGACTCTTCCGTAATGCTGCATCTGGCAATGAAAGCCTTTTACCCTGAGAAACCGCCATTTCCGTTTCTGCATGTGAATACTACATGGAAGTTTGCGGAGATGATTAAGTTCCGGGATGAGACCGCGAAAAAGCTGGGGATTGAAATGATTGAATATATTAATGAGGAAGGGGTACAGCAAGGAATTAACCCGTTTGACCATGGTTCCTCCTATACCGATATCATGAAGACCCAGGCTTTGAAGCAGGCATTGGACAAGTATGGATTTACGGCTGCATTTGGTGGTGGCAGAAGAGATGAGGAGAAGTCGAGGGCGAAGGAGCGTATTTTTTCTTTCCGCAACGAGAGTCATGCTTGGGATCCCAAGAATCAAAGGCCGGAGATGTGGAAGCTGTTTAATACCAGAATCAAGCAGGGAGAGAGTATTCGCGTATTTCCGCTGTCTAACTGGACGGAGAAAGATATTTGGCAGTATATCCGCAGGGAGAACATACCCATCGTTTCCTTGTATTTTGCTGCGCCGCGTCCTGTAATTTCCAGAGATGGGCAGTTGATTATGGTAGATGATGACAGGATTAAGCTCAAAGAAGGAGAAGTTGTTGAGACGCGCAAGGTGAGATTCCGTACGCTTGGCTGTTATCCGCTGACCGGAGCTATGGAATCGGAGGCGGATACATTAGATGCAATTATAGAGGAAACATTGTCTTCTGTGGAGTCAGAGAGGACAAGCCGTATTATTGATTCAGATGGCGGGTCAGCCAGCATGGAGAAAAGAAAACGAGAGGGATATTTCTGATTATGGAAGATAATTTATTGAAATTTATTACATGTGGGAGCGTCGATGATGGAAAGTCTACGCTGATTGGGCATATGCTTTATGATGCAAAATTGCTTTTTGCAGATCAAAAGCGTGCGCTGGAGCTCGATTCCAAGGTTGGCTCCAGGGAAGGAAAGATTGATTATTCACTTTTGCTGGATGGCTTGATGGCAGAGCGTGAACAGGGGATTACCATAGATGTGGCATATCGCTATTTTAGTACGGAACGCAGAAGTTTTATTGTGGCGGATACACCGGGACATGAGGAATATACGCGCAATATGGCGGTAGGAGCGAGCTTTGCGTCTCTTGCTGTGATTCTTGTGGATGCCAGCCAGGGCGTGCTGGTGCAGACCAGACGACATGCCAGGATTTGTTCGTTGATGGGAATCCGGCATTTTGTGTTTGCCGTGAACAAGATGGATCTCGTTCATTATGACCAGATGAAATTTAAAAAGATCGAGAAAGATATCAAGATTCTGATGGCGGAATTTGATTATGGAACGCTGAGGATTATCCCAGTCTCAGCGACAGAAGGGGATAATATCACAACCAAGTCGAAAAAAATGCCATGGTATACGAAGGAAACGCTTCTTGCTTATCTGGAAGAAGTGAACGTGAACGAGAAAGACGACTGGAAAGGCTTTTCTATGCCGGTGCAGAGAGTATGCCGTCCGAACCATGAATTTCGTGGATTTCAGGGGCAGATTTCTTCCGGGGAGGTTGCCGTAGGAGATACGTTGACGGTAATGCCGAGCAAGGAGAGCGCCAAGGTGACAAAGATTTTCCAGGGCGATAAGGAAGTGGAAAAGAGCGGCAGAGGACAGGCTGTAACCATTCAGCTCGATACAGAGATTGATATTTCCAGAGGATGTATCTTGCAGAATGAGTATGAGTTACATGTGGGGAATATGCTGGCGGTGTCTTTGTTATGGATGGATGATAACCGCCTGGTATCAGGGCGTATTTTCTGGTTGAAGATTGGTACGCAGATGATTCCTGCTACGGTAATGAATATTAAGTATAAAGTTGATGTAAATACAGGCGCAGAAGTTTATGCAGATGCAATCTATAAGAATGAGATTGCTTTTTGTGAGATTTCTGTGGGTAGCAACATTGTATTTGACCGTTTTGAGAATAATCGGGAACTGGGTTCGCTGATTTTGATTGACCGCATTACAAATATGACGTCTGCCTGCGGCGTAGTGATGTACCCGCTTACGAGAGATGGAAATCTTACCTGGCATAATATGGACATTACCAGACAAATGCGTGAGAGCGCATTGGAACAGAGAGCGGCTACAATTTGGATGACGGGACTTTCCGGTTCTGGTAAATCTACGCTTGCCAATGAACTGGAGAAGCGTCTGTTTGCGATGGGTAAACATACCATGATTCTCGATGGAGATAACGTAAGAATGGGGCTTAATAAGAACCTCGGTTTTGCGGAAAATGACCGGATTGAGAATATCCGCAGGATTGCCGAGGTCAGCAAATTGATGAATGACGCGGGCTTGATTGTGCTGACTGCATTTATTTCACCTTATAAAATGGATAGAAGAAATGCCAAAGAAATCATTGGCGAGCATTTTATTGAAGTATATGTGAGCACACCGTTAGAAGAATGTGAAAAGAGAGATGTCAAAGGACTTTACCGGAAGGCAAGATTAGGACAGATAGCTAATTTTACGGGCATATCTGCGAAATACGAAGAACCGGAGAATCCTGACATTACGGTAGATACGAGCAAGCACAGTCTGGATGAATGTGTGGAGATTATTTTAAAACGCCTGGAAGAACGTTGGTAAGCTGCACAGGTGAAAGATTATGTATTGCTGGAGGAGAGCATGGCAACAGTATATTTATGTATAGGGACACAGAAGACAGGGACAACATTTTTGCAGCGTTTTATGGCATTGAACGAAGAGGCGCTGAATAAGCAGGGATATAGTTATCCGCGCTTGGAATCTCTGGGATTTTATACCACGTATAAGTATCGAAATGGGCATTTTTTGGCGTATCTTTCGCGTAATGAGTCAAGAAAGAGGAATCATGCGGAGGAGAAGAAGAAACGGGAGGAAGCGTACGAGCTTCTTGCCCAGGTTGCCAAGGAGTATCCCAATATTGTGCTTTCCGATGAGATTATCTGGTATCAGTCCAATAAATATAAAGGCTTTTGGCAGGAGATGGTAGAGGAATTTAAGAAAATCAATTGTGAAGTCAAAGTGGTAGTATACCTGCGCAGGCAGGATCAGGTGCTGCAATCTCTCTGGAACCAGCGTGTAAAAAAAATGCCGTGTATCACAGATGACTTTGACTCTTGGATGGGGGAAAAGAAATATAAGTGGTTCCCGGTTGATTATTATGCACATCTGAAGAAAATTTCCGATTTCGTAGGCAAAGAAAATTTACTTGTGCGGGTGTTTGAGCGCGGTCAGTTTGAGGGAGGAGGCAATACACTTTTGTCCGATTATTTGCGGACGATTGGCGTTGAGTTGACGGATGATTTTGAATACGGCGAGGAAGAGGCAAACTTTGGACTCAGCGGTAATTTCATTGAGTTGAAGCGGATGATGAACACTATGCCGGAATACTTAGAGTTGAATAACTTTATGTGGAATGAAATGGTGGCTGCGAGTGTGCATCAGGCGGCGCAAAAAGATTTTGAGAAGACGAATATGCTGTCCTATGAGGAACAGACGTCTTTTATGCAGCAGTTTGAAGAGAGCAATCGGAGGGTGGCGCAGGAATTCCTTGGCAGGAAGGATGGCATTTTGTTCCGTGAGCCAATTCGTAACCTTCCAAAATGGAAAGTAAATGAGAGCACGATGAACCGGGATATGATGACGTTTTTAGTGGAGATGTTCTGTAAATATGAGATGGAGATCATGGACTTAAATGCCAGAATAGAAGAATTGGAGAAGAGAGTGGGGATTACAGGTATGGGTAACAAGGGTAACTTGGTAACAAGAGGTTACCGTAAAGTAAAAAGAATATTATGGAATGAAGCATCACAATAGGGAGGAGTATTTATGGATGGGGCAACAGTATTGCTGGTTGAAGATGAAGCCAAACTGTTGGAGACCTTATCAGATTTTCTCGAGATAAACCATTTCCATATCATACAGGCAACCGATGGATTGGATGCGATACAGAAATTTAATACACACCAGACAGAGATAGATATTGTGCTGCTGGACGTAATGCTTCCTTTTGTCGATGGATATGAGGTACTAAAGCAGATTCGTTTATGTTCTAATGTGCCGGTAATTTTATTGACGGCGAAAGAAGAAGAGGAAGATCAGATAAAAGGTTTTTCTTATGGCGCGGATGATTACATTATAAAACCGTATACATTATCAATTGTAAAATTACATATTGAAGCAGTGCTCAAGCGTTATGGTTACGGAAGAGATTTCCTCTATGCCGGGGATATTAAAATCGAAGTCAAGGCCAAGAAAGTCTATGTGAAAGGCACGTTCATAGAGACAACACCCAAGGAATTTGAGCTTCTTCATATCTTAATCCGTAATCAGGGAGCAGTGCTTACGAGGGATTATATTCTTGATACCATTTGGGGTGATTACTATGTTGGAGACGTTCGTACGATTGATACGTTGGTGAAACAGCTCAGGAAGAAACTGGGCGACACTTCCTATATACGAACGGTATATGGCGTAGGGTATTGTTTTGAGGTAAAAGGAAATGAAAAGAAAAATTAGCGCATGGATCTTTATGACATATTGGATATTGGCACTGATCATTATCGGATGTTGTGTATTATGTTATAAAGTTTTTTTTCCGTTGTATTATGATATGACGAAGAACAAGCAGATTCATGAGGCTTATTTGGATATTGAGGATCTTGACTTGGCTAATCTGCGGGAGGAGGATTATTCTGTTTTTGCAGATTATGAGCAGGAGAATCTCAGTTTTACGATTGCGGATGAGGAGTTGAATGCGATTTATACGACACGGGAGAACCAAAAATATCTCATTTACAAAAATATAGAGATGAAAAAGCAGTTATTTTCCAGGGAACCCGGGGTTATAAAGCGAAATAGTAAGTTAAAGGAGACAACGAAACTCCGCGGAATTATTACTCAAAATGAAATCGACTATTATATTGTCATCAAAGACGCTGTTCAGAAATTGGGAACAGGCAGGGCTTCGGAGCAGTTTCTGGTTGTTGCCAGCGTATCTATATTCTTATTGGGCAGTTTAATTATCTGGAAGTTTTCCAAGAATTTGTCTGCACCCATGGAGGGGTTGGCAGATGTGGCAGAAAAGATTGCCGAAGGTGATTTAAGTAGACGTGCCGCCGGGGGTGAAAAATATGAGGAAGCGGTAAGACTCACTGCCAGTATTAACAGTATGGCGGAGCAGCTTCAGCAAAATGAGGAACAGATCGAGGAAAACAGACGGCAGCAGCTTCGTCAGAATATTTATCAGGAGCGCGTAGAAAAAGCGCGCAAGGATTTGATGGCCAATATCTCACATGAGTTGAAAACCCCGCTTGCCGTAATTTCCAGTCAGTCGGAGATGCTTGAGTATGCGGAGGAGGAGAAGAGACAGTATTATTTATCCTCTATTCATGAGGAAGTGCAGAAAGTGGCGTCTATGGTCAGCAGGCTTTTAGATGTTACAGCGATGGAGCATCATATGGAAGATATGATGCAAAAAACCTTGGATATGAAGGAGATTATGGAATACATTCTCCTCAAATATGAAGGTTTGGTGAAAAAGAAACATTTGCACATGGAAACATTTTTGGAGGAAGGCTGTTACGTATATGGAGACCAGGAATATATTGAGCAGGCGGTCAATAATTATATGATGAATGCCATTGAGCATATGAGTATGGGAGGCAGCCTGAGGGTTACATTAAAGAAACAGAAGAAAGATATCCGGGTGGGTGTTTACAATACGGGCAGGCAGATACCAAGAGAAGACATGGAGAAAATTTGGAGCGGATTCTACACCACAAAGCAGAAGAGTGCGGATGCACTTTCTCATGTTGGGCTGGGTCTGTACATTGTACAGAATGTCGTTACGATGCAGAATGGGAAATGCGGTGTGAAAAATCTTCCCGAAGGTGTAGAGTTTTGGTTTATTTTGCCACGTGTAACACCGGAGCCTGAGAATCTTTAACCGCAGATGTGGTTACTGGATAATTTTTAAAAAAGATACGGCAAAAGGACTGTGCATAAAACGTACAATATGTAAGAAATACCGTTATATAACGGATAAATGTTGTATCGTTTATGAGCAGTCCTTTGTTCTGTTCAATAGAAAATTAGCGTGAATGGCTTCTGAGGCGGACTCTTTGTCCTTTATATTTCTCCTCACAGTATTTGCAGCGATAAGTTTCTGTTGCTTCGTCTGTCAGTAGAAAAATCTGGTCAAGCTCCTGTTCGATGGAGGTGATACAGCGTGGGTTCCGGCAGTGGATAATATTTTTTATTTCCTTCGGCAGATGAAGTTCCCGTTTTTCTACAATTTGTTCGCCTTTGATGATATTGACGGTAATGTTGTGGTCGATAAAACCAAGAACATCCAAATCAAGTGTGTCAATATCACATTCTACTTTTAATATGTCCTTTTTGCCCATCTTATTGCTGCGTGCATTCTTGATGATAGCAACGCAGCAATCGAGTTCATCCAGTTTTAAATCGTGATAGAGGGACAGACTGGTTCCTGCCTGGATGTGATCTAATACAAATCCTTCTGTAATTGCTCCTACGTTTAACATACTTCCACCTCCAGTAATGTGAGAATCAGCGCCATTCGCACATAGACGCCATATTGTGCCTGCTGGAAATAGGCGGCTCTGGGATCATCATCGACTTCTACTGAAATTTCATTTACGCGAGGAAGCGGATGCATGACAATCATGTCCTCTTTGGCGAGAGACATTTTTTTCTTATTGAGGATATAAAAATCTTTCATTCGCACATAATCATCTTCATTAAAGAAACGCTCTTTTTGCACTCTTGTCATGTAAAGAATATCCAGGTCTGCCATAGCGTCTTCTAAACGCTCCACTTCGCAGAAGGGCACGTTGTTCTTGTGCAGCACATCTTCGCGAATATAACTGGGTACGCGTAATTCCTCGGGGGATATGAGTGTAAATTTGATGTTGGGGTAACGAATGAGCGCATGAATCAGAGAATGAACGGTACGGCCAAATTTCAAATCTCCGCAAAGGCCAATGTTAAGATTATGCAAGCGTCCTTTTAGAGAACGGATGGTAAGTAGATCCGTCAAAGTCTGAGTGGGATGTTGATGTCCGCCATCACCTGCGTTGATGACTGGGATGGTAGATTTCTCAGAAGCGACAAGCGGCGCGCCTTCTTTGGGATGGCGCATAGCGCAGATGTCTGCATAACAGGAAATCACGCGAATTGTGTCAGAAACGCTTTCGCCTTTGGCGGCAGAGCTGCTGTCCGCGCTGGAAAAACCGAGGACGCTGCCGCCTAAGTTCAACATGGCGGCTTCAAAGCTCAGGCGAGTGCGTGTGCTGGGCTCATAAAAACAGGTTGCAAGCTTTTTCCCCTCACATGCGTGTGCATATTTGCGGGGATTTTTTTCAATGTCATTTGCCAGGGTTAGCAGTTTGTCCAGTTCTTCTACGGACAAATCCAGCGGGCTCATTAAATGCTGCATAAATTCCTCCTACGATGTCGTATTTTTCTTATCATATCTCAGACAAGTGTAAATTTCAAGGGGAAAAAGATTTGCAGTATGGTTAAAATTATAGTAAAATTTATGCTTAGGAGGATTACAGAAGCCTCCTGCCGTAGCCAATGTAGAAAAATCAAAAACGAACGAGGTGTTTGCAGATGGAAAATGAAAAAAGACAGTATGAGGAGAAAAAGAGAGTTTTGTTTTTCGGGCTTCCCTGGACCTTTACCAAGTATTTTATCGGTGAGGAGTTGTTGACGGTAAAGAAAGGGCTTTTAAAGACCATAGAGGATGATTGTTATATGTATAAGGTGCAGGATGTAAAGATGACTACTACATTGTTGGAGCGGATATTTAAGCTTTCTACTGTCATCTGCTATACCGGAGACACCACAGATCCCCAGATTTCTCTTACACATATCAAAAATGCCAGAGAAATCAAGGGATTCATTTTGGAGGCGTCGGAGGAAGCAAGGCGTAGAAGGCGAACGATGAATACGCTGGATATTGGTACGGCTGAGGGCGAAGAACTGTAATTCGCGTTCAAGTCAGTGATGTTTGAGACGTCTTATCCCTTAGCAGGAATTAATTCTCTGAAATCTGCCGCGCTGATTTTGGGTTATGCATCAGTAAATTTTCAAAAATGAGACCTGCTGCCATCCAAAAAGGGGCAAAGTCCAGACGGATTACGCCGTTTATGTTTGTCCGCGCTTTGCTGTAGTCCCAGGGGCAGAGTTTGTACTTTTTGAGAATGCTTCCGCTCACATATTCGCCCAGAAAAATGAACATGCCGTAAAACATTGCCCGGATTGCTGCCGGGAGGTTGCGTATAAGTTTGCAGAGAGGCTTTAAAAAGGCTGCCATGCCGTAAATCGGGAACATCCACAGAGATGTTTGTCCCATAAGTTTTAATTCGCGCTTGCGGTAGGAGTCAAGCGCCGTAAAAATGATTTCCATACACCATCCGGTGAGTCCACATAGTAAAAAATTCTTTTTCATGGGATTAATATAACCATTTTTGCATAACCTATGCAAAACATGTTGACGGAAAAGAGAGAGACATTATATAATAGATATGTTGTGAAAATATAGTACAAAGGAGTATGGTATGATGAAAAAAATGAGAAAACTCAGCTTACTGCTGGTTGCAGTGCTGGTAACAACAATGTTAGGAGGGTGTGGCAGCTTTGATGCTAGTGGGTACATAAAGGCTTTGCTTGACAACTCTTACAAAAATGATTCTGCTGCATTTATAGAGCAGAAAGTGGGAACGGAGGAACAGGCAAAGGAATTGTATGACCAGGGAATTCAGACGGAAGTAGACAGTCTGATTTCCGGTGTAAACATTTCGGAAGAACTTCAAGGTGAGTTTACAACGGTATTGCAGGACATTTACAAGAGTGTTAATTACACAGTGGGAGAAGCAACCAAACAGGATGACAATTCTTATGTAGTAGAAATAAAGTATCAGAAGATGAAGATATTTGCAGCAGCGATGGAGAAATTCCAGGAAGGCCAGCAGGCATATACGGATGAGCTTTCCGAGCAGGTGCAAAATGGTGGGGAATATCCGTCTGAGGATGAGATTAATGAAAAAGTGTATACTATATTGAAGGATGCGCTCAAAGAAGCATCACAGAATGTTGAGTATGAGGAAGAGGCGTCCACGACTGTCCGGGTAGAGCTGAATGATAAAGTTTACAGTCCCAATCAGGAGGATGTTGAAGCTTTGGAATATGCTTTGTTTGATTTGGATGAAGCGTCCGGTCTGGGACAGTAATAAGATTTGTAACTATTCAGCACCCCTGTTAAGAGCGTATGACAGCGTAGCTGGAATGTCTGTGGCATGGGATGTGAATAGTCACTAAGATTTTAGAATTAAGAACTGGAGGAAATAACATGGCGGAGAATGAGAAATGCAGCAGCGCATCCACCTGTTCGCGCGAGAGCTGTGAGGGATGCCCGAGTAAGGGTGGTTCATCCCAAAGCCTTATCGAAGAAATGAATCCGTTTTCCAGTGTGAAGAAAGTGATTGGCGTCGTCAGTGGAAAGGGAGGCGTGGGGAAATCTTTTGTGACGTCTTCCCTGGCAATGGCGATGAGAGAAAAAGGATATGAAGTAGGTATTCTTGATGCGGATATCACAGGTCCTTCTATTCCTAAAATGTATGGTTTGCATGGACCCGCAGAGGGAAATGATCTGGGTTTGTTTCCGGTTCTGACGGCTGATGGCACAAAGGTTATGTCCGTGAATTTGTTGATGGATGATGAGGAAGCGCCTGTAATTTGGCGTGGTCCGGTGATTGCCTCCACGGTGAAACAGTTCTGGCATGACGTTTACTGGGGGGATGTGGATTATCTCTTTGTAGATATGCCTCCGGGAACTGGGGATGTGCCGCTTACGGTGTTCCAGTCCTTGCCAGTAGATGGAATTGTGATTGTGACGTCACCGCAGGAATTGGTGCAATTGATTGTGAAGAAGGCAATCAATATGGCGTCCATGATGGATATTCCAGTATTGGGACTTGTGGAGAATTATAGTTATCTCAAGTGCCCAGACTGTGGCAAAGAGATTAAGTTATTTGGGGACAGTCATATTGATAGGGTGGCGGCTGAACTTGGCGTGCCGGTTCTGGGTAAGATGCCCTTAGACCCAGAATTTGCCAGATTAGCGGATGAAGGGAAGTTCCATCAAATCAACAATCCGTATCTCAAAGATGCAGTGGATAAGGTAGAAAATATTTAGTCTTTTGACATCGCAAAGTCTTACAGGGAGCGAACTTGCTCTCTGTAGGGCTTCTTTTTTGTCCAAAATTTTGTGAGAAATTCATAATTGATTTTTAAAGAGCAAGGGCTTACAATACCCATACGGATTTGAGAGGAAGGGGTTTATAGTATGGCCTAAGATGCCAAAAGGGAATTGCCGCATGAATTTATTTACTCGTTCAAAAGGTCTTGCCGCATAAGCGGCAAAGACAAAATGCACAAGAATCACTCTGGAAAGCTAGCGTTCCAAGATGATTTTTGTGCATGGTGTTTACATTGCTTTGCAATGCAAGCCTTTTGAACGAATCAAACTTGTAATTTATGTTAATGCGACATCCCCATTTTGCACATAACAGGTGTCTTTGCTGCCAAAGGCAGCAAGATTTTTTGGCAAAAGACTTCATGAAGAAAGCTAAAAGGATTCATCGTATAAGTCCTAGAATCCATTCAGCAGAGTTCAAATCAAGCATTCTCAAACCGTATGAGGTAATTTACTATCTAGCCGCTGGCATGTCTCTGTGCCGGCACAAAGACATCTTTTTATTTCTGCATAGGAATTTCATGACGGTTGTTATCATCTGCAAGGAACACCGTATGATCAAGGAATTCTTAATCAGTTGGCAGAGCTTTTCGCCGATTACCAATGCATGAATGAAAGAAAAGGTTGCGCTGCTTTCTCGGCGGCAACTAAAAAATAAACGGAATGGAGCTGTCATCCGTGGCGGTCTGTTTCCATTCTGTGGAAAGGAGGACAGCCATGAAAGTTATTTTTGAGGAGTATAGCGGTATTATTATTACGGCAGTGGCAATCCTTGCACTGATAGCAGTCGCAGGATTGTTGCTTGCCACAAATGGACCGGTACACACGGCGTTTGTAGATTTGGTTGACAAGTTGTTTAAGATGGCAAAATTTTCCTAGCGTCTTGCTGTTGCTTTAAGTATTAAGCGCTTGTGTCATCCAGGCAGTCATACATGCTGGCTGCCTGGAAAACCGCTAGGTTTGTTCTATAAGAGTAGATTGGAGGAAAAATGAAATATGATTGGGAATTGACAGAAGAGGAATTTGGACCTTTTTATCCCTTTATTCAAGATAAAAATGTGACGGATGTTGATTACAATGGCAAATCTTTATGGATCGCAGACTTAAAGAAAGGGAGATACCGGGCAGACGTTGCGGTAGAGGAAGAGTTTGTAGAACGTTTTACCCACCGGATTGCCAATCGTGTCAACAAGCCCTTTAACCGTGCCAATAATGTGTTGGAGGCGGAGACGAATGAGTTGAGAATCAGTATTGTCCACGAATCGGCAGCCATATCGGGCCGCAGTATTTGTATTCGCAAATCGCTTCCTCAAGTGCGACAGACGGTGGAGAGCATGTTAGACAGCGGTTACTGTAGCGTGGAGATTTTGAGCCTTCTAATTAACTGTGTAACGGCAAAAATGAATTTTGCTTTTTGTGGGGAACCGGGCGTGGGCAAGACAGAGTGCGCGAAATTTTTTTCTCGTTTTATCCCTCCCAACCAGCGCGCCATCACGATAGAGGACAATTTAGAAATGCATTTTCATGAGATTAACCCGCAAAATGATTGTGTAGAACTTCAGGTTAGCAAAGAATTGAGCTATACAGATGCCATTAAGCTCTGTCTGAGGCAAAATCCCAAGTGGATTATTTTGTCGGAGGCGCGTTCTACGGAGGTTCAGTATCTCTTAGAACAATGGTCTACGGGCGTGTATGGATTTACCACGCTGCATTTGGACGATCTGCGGAATCTACCCGACCGTATCATGAACATGATTGGCCGTTCCAGTGATGCGGATAGGCTGGAAAATTATATTTATGAATTTATTAGCGTAGGAGTGTTACTGCGGCAATATCAAAATGAAAAAGGAATGCTCGAACGTTATATTGATCAGATGTGTTTTTTTGACAGGTCAAACGGCAAAAATTTAATTTATATGCTGGTAAAGGATGGACGACAGATTTCCGACGAGATACCGGCTGATATTTTACTGCGGCTGCAAAGAGCTGGAATAAGAGAACCGTTCCATTGTCCGCATACATGTGCGTATGAGCCGCTTGATATTGCACTGGTGAAAGCATCCCAGGAATTAACGTAGGAGGTTGTATGAAGGATAGATATGAGAAACATAAAAGTCACAAGATAACAGGGAGCTTTGAGCTGTTCCATCCGGGAAATCTGCAAAAAAAGATTGACAGTTATGGATATAACTTTTCTATGGGAAAGTATTGTGCGTTTTTACTGGCGGCTATTCTGGGAGCGGTAGGTTGTGGGTTAGTATTCAGTCTGCGCTGGTATTTGATTCTCATTGTAATGATTGCCTGCGCCATATCATTGCCATTTCTCATATTGGATGGTTATAAGCAGATGTACGAGCATAAGCAATTTCTGGATGTCTCCGATTACATGGAGCAAATCTTGTATTCATTTCGCTTGAATCAGAAAATTCTTCTTTCGCTAAAAGATACGCGCACGTTGTTTCGGGAGGGTGCAATGTATGAGGCAATTGGAACAGCAATCCATTATATTGAGCGCGGCGCTTACCAGTATGAATTGTACAAAGAAGCGTTGGAAACCATTGAACATACATATCCGGCACAACGTCTGCGTGCAATCCATGAATATCTGAGAACGGTGGAAAGTAATGGCGGGGCTTGTGATGAAGGAATAGATTTGTTGTTACAGGACAAAGCCATCTGGACAGATAATGTGATGTTGCTGCAAGAGGACAAGAAGGCGGCGCGTTTGCGGGCAATTTTTTCGCTGATTGTGACGATGCTGCTCGCTGTAGTTTTTCATCTGGTATACCGTTCCATGCCGGAACAGTACACAATTGTCTATCATCCGGTTACCCAGGGTGTGACGACATTGTATTTACTTTTGAATATCGTCATTTTTTGTAAAGTCAACAGGAAGCTTGCAGAGAGCTGGATTGTACCGATTGATGCAGAGGAAGAAAAGCTATTGGGATATCTGCAAATGATATGTAATTATGACGAGAAGAAAGAGGCCAAAAAGAGCTTTATGTGCGCGTGTGTGGCTTTGGCGCTCGCCTTTCTGATAGGTTTGTGGGGGCATTTCATAATAGCAGCCGCGGCTGCTGTTGTTGGAATTCTTCTGATGAACCAGCACAAAATTGGTTACCGCCTTGCGTTTGATAAAGTAGTGCAAGAAATTAATCGTGTGTTTCCGGGATGGCTGATGGAAATGGCATTACTTTTGCAGGGCAACAATGTCCAGGTTTCGATAGAAAAGACGATAGAACATGCGCCTGTGGTACTGCAAAGTGAGTTACAACGTCTGTCAGATCAGCTCAAGCGCACACCGGACGCCATAGAGCCGTATTTAGGATTTCTGGGAATGTTTGAATTATCTGCGGTGCTCTCGTCTATGAAGATGCTTTATGCGATCTCGGAGTCCGGCAATGGCGATGCGCAGTCGCAGATTCGCATACTCGTGCAGCGTAATAGTAAGATGATGGATAAGGCGGAGAAATTATCTAATGAGAAGAGACTTGCCGGAATCAATGGTATATTCTATCTGCCTCAGGTGACAGTCTCCTTGCAGACGGTGACGAATATGGTAGTGTTTATGTTGATGTTTTTAGGGCAGATGAAATTATAGAAGATCAGAAGTCTATACATAGCGAGAAAGGAAGGAAGCCATGGGACAGATCATGAAGACATATCTGGGAATCTTTTTCCTGCTGGTGACAGGGATGGTTGGGATTGGCGTGATAACAGCCGGAATCCAGTCAGCAAATGCCAGAAATTATCACGCAGATGTGATTAGTGAGATTGAATGCAGCAATTTTAATGATGCAGTGGTAGCCTCCTGTAGACAGCAGGCGCAGGATGCGGGGTATAAGCTGGAGGTAAAGAAGATGGTTTATAATGCGCAGGAGCATGTCCAGATTGCGGAAGTTATTTTGCATTACGAATATGCAATTCCGGTGTTAAATCTGTTGACTGAACATCAGGTACGGGGATTTGCGAAATAAGAGGAGGAAGGCAAATGCGAAGCATTTTTATAAAGCCTTCCGACGAGAGGGAGACGCCTCGTGCGAAGCACGATATATAATGCGTCGACCGACAGGTCAGGTCCGGCAAAGCCGGGCATGACATTTCCAGCGAGAGGGAGACGCCTCGTGCGAAGCACGATATATAATGCGTCGACCGACAGGTCAGGTCCGGCAAAGCCGGGCATGACATTTCCAGATGGGCAGGTGACGCATAGCGTCGCGTGCCGCTACCATGTGAGGAGGCGATATAGTTGAAAAGTATTGTGGAAGAATTTGGCGGCGCCATTATTTATGCGATAGCCGGAGGCGGAGTGTTAGGGATTTTTGTATATCTGTTGGAGTTGTTATTGCTCTAACGGTGAGGGACAAAGATAGAAGTGATAGCAGGAATGGAATGAGCGTAGGGAGGTGTAGGAGAATGAGAGAAGTATTGGAAGAATATGGCAGGATAATAATTGCAACAGTGGCTTCTATTCTGTTGATTGGGTTTGCAGCAGTATTTTTGACGAAAGGGCAAGTCTTTGAAGCTATTTTACTATTTTCCCAAAGTATTTGTTAGGAGGATTCATGAAAAAAGTTTATCAGGTTATGTCGGATATGATTCTGCCAAGTATTGTATTTGCTGCCGTCGTGTCAATTCTCATAGGAACTGCGTTGTTTGCCAGAATAGGCGGACGCATGGATACCGGGGGAGAAGACTTCTCTCGTATGGCGGATACAGAGACAATAGAGGGGTTGTGTGAAAGAGAACTGCCGCTTATTAAATGTGTGGGCAAAAAGCGCTGGGACGTCGGGGAGTGTATTATGATGTCAGAAGTATTTGCAGGTGCAGATACAGAGGGAAATCATGTAGAGCTTGTGGTCTTGGATATCACAGACCAAAATGGCGCCAGTGTGATGGAATGTTACAATAAGGAAACTGGGCAGGCGATATTTTCGGCAAGAGGGGTGTATACGTTTCTGTTGTCGGCAACAGATAGACATCAGAAAAGAAGTACCGGGATGATTTCTCTTCTTGTGGATGAAAGATAGGAGGAGACACTGTGAAGCATATAATTTATGGCATTTCTCTGTTAGCGGTTGCAATTATGGTGATTGCTGGGGTTATGGTAGCTAGCGGCGGGGAAGTACGCGGAAATGAAGCGGATAAGGCTTTAAACACGGCAGTAGAGCAATCATTGGAACAGTTGATGAAATATGGCAGCTATCAAATTGGCAATGAGCAAGAACTGGTTGCGGATTTCCAGCAAGCACTGCTTTTACATATCTCTTCGGACTCAGACATAGAGGTGAAGATTCTTGCAGCAGACGCCAAAAGGGGCGTGCTTGATGTGGAAGTCACGGAAACGTATAAAACGATTAATAATAAAGTTAAGCAGGCCAGTTGCCGAAAAACAGTGATTTTGGAAGAATATACGGATGAAAAGGGTTACTGTGTGGTGAAATTTCTCTTGGATGGGGCCGTGTATGAAACATATTCTCTTTATAAGGGCAGCCGCATTGTCATGCCCCAAGAGCCCCGTAAGAGCGGCAGTGTATTTCAGGGATGGAAAAAGAAAGGAGAAAGCGGCTGGCTGTCAGAAGGTGTGATTGCCGAAGAGGACGTGGTATTTGAGGCAGTCTTTGAATGAAGAGTTAAAGGAGGATGCGCATGAAAATAATTTTAAGTATCTGGTTGTCAGGTTTGCTACTGTTGGCGGCTCTTTCTATGCCAGGGCAGGAGCGTGCAATCCGTCAGGAGAGCGGGGAAGGCGCTGAGATTTTAGAGGCTGTTTCCGAAGAAAGGCAGGAACAAGTACGGTCGGAGGACGTAAAGCTGGATGGGGAAGAAGGAAACATTGTATTCGAGAAGGGGGAGAGTGTCGACTATATGGAAAAGCAGGGCTATCACATTGTCCCAAGCAGAGAAATCAATTGTATACATACGCCTTCCACCATCAATGCAAGTATAAAATGCAAAAGTGCGGCAAATCCTCTGAATCCGAAGAAAGATGAGCTGTTAAATAACATTGAGCTGACCGGAAAATTGAAAGGAAAAAAGTTTACAGCGCAAACAGTGGCAGACGATCAAGGAGGGAAAGATAATACGGTGACGCATTTACGTTTGGAGGCAAATGTGCAAGCGCCGGGGATAAATAAGACGCTGCTCGCAGGTCCTTATGTTTGTGGGGACGGATATGCGGCGTATGCGTACTTTGAGATATATTATTCTTATTGTCCGAACCAGAGAAGATTCTGCCATGCCGGGGAGTCTCATGTATGGTTGGGATGCAAGGGTGGAGATGAGGGCACGGTGGAGTTTCACCCGACAAACTTTCATCATAAGTTTATGTTGTACAAAACGATTCCCAACCAATATAAGATAAAGTATCATGCCAACGGGGGTTCTGGGACAGTCAGCAGCCAGAATGCTATTTATGATACAAAATTGTCATTGAGGGCTGGTGCGAAATATAAACGTGCCGGTTATACCTTGACGGGATGGAATACTAAGAGCGATGGCAGGGGAACAAGGTATGATTTAGGAGAAGAAATAAAAAATCTAACGTCAGAAAACGGTGGCGAGATCACACTCTATGCACAGTGGAGGATAAATACGTTGACCGTAAGATACAATGCAAACGGCGGGCAGATAGACCAAAGCAGCGGTCCTAATACCATAGAGTCGTTTACCAGTAGATGGAATTATAAGACGGCAAAAAAAGAACTGGTAAATTTCTCATCATTACGCTTGTCCAGAAGCGGGTATACGAGGCTGGTTGGCGCAGAATGGAATACAAAACCTGACGGCTCGGGCAAAGCTTTCGACCAGGAACTTGAATACGAGATGCTGGATTATGCGCCTAATCTCAAGGATGGAGATCAGGAAATCATTCTCTATGCGCAATGGAAACCGAATGTCTATACAATTACACTAAATCATGGGCTCACCAATCCAAGTAGAACAGGGACAGATATACTTTATAAAACATTTGAGAGAGGATTGTTTTTTGACCGTACAGGCAGCAAGAAATTTGCAGCAGGGCAGGCAATTGACACGCCAGAGAAAGCAGGGTATTTGTTTCGCGGGTATTATACGATGAAAAAAAGCGTTGGTGATGTGATCGGCAGCCACTTTATAAAGAAAATGATTGACAGTGATGGTTTGCCAACCGCAGAGGCATTAGACAGACAGGGAATTGAAGGAAATGAGACATGGTATGCCTGGTATGATTATCAAATTGGGTGTGAAGACTACGCAGATATTCCGTGTGACATTACAAAGGAGGCCGGAGATATTCGGGAAGATTTTGGTGTGCGGCTCAGATATGACAGTGATGCCCGAAACGTGTTGATTCATACAATGCAGCCGGGGTGTGAAGTTTCCCTTACGGCGCAGCCGTCTCAAACGAAGATCGGAAACTTCCAATCTTCTCTGAGTGCAGGTTCAGCATCAGGAAGTACAGGAAATGCGCGAAGTGTGAAATTGCTGCTTACTGTTCCGGAGGGGGCAGCATATCGCTTAAAGGTAGAGAAAGAGGAAAAGCCTCTCTGCGATAGGTTAATCTATTTTCAGGACGGGCGATTCCGAACGCTTGTAAAGTTAGGAGAGAAAGATGCGGAGGAATCGGAAGCCGGAGGCAGTCTTGCAGGCAGCGCCTGGGGGACGTATGATACGGAATATGATTTATACCGGTACGATGGATGCTCAAGAATTAATAACATTCAAGGACCCGGAAACGTGCAGCGGTATTATCGTTATAAAGATGTTAATATGGCATACAATGGCAATGGTGCAACTTCCGGTAAAAATATCTTAGAATATGACGTGTCTTTGGAAGATATGTATTGGTTTCGGGACAATCCCTTTACCAAAGAGAAAATGGAAAAAAAACACACGAATGCTGGAAAGAAATATGAGTGTAAGGTGAGATACTGTTTTCAGGGATGGGAGATGAGTGATGAATCTCAGTTTGCAGCGAAAGACCAGCGTAAAATGGCAAGTATTTATTTAAATGCCAGTGAGAAAAAAGTTATTGCAACCGGGACGACAGAAGATATCGGAACCTATGAGGAAGCATACCCAATCTGCATTTTGCCGGGAGCAGGTGTGATGGATGCTTCTTCGAGTAACGGAACACTGCCAGGAGTGAGAGAAGTACAATCTAAGTATGCTGCGCCTCAAAGCTCTCATGCAAACGAATATATCAATCTACGTGCAAAATGGGATTCATGTCCAACGATTGTGGTAACACCGGGAGAGAAGATGGAATTCTATGAAGGAGAGAAGGTTACGAAGGAAAAACTCATACGCAGATTGACAGCACATGATAATGAGGATAACAAAGATCTTGTAAATCATCCGAATTTGAATCATAAATTGCGTATTGTGCAGGTATCTTATCCACAGACGAAGCAGCTCAGTCAGATGGCTTATGAGAAGGTGTATGGAGAAGACGTGCCAGAAGGTTTTCTTCTCGATACATATTATCTTAAACTTGAAAAAGGGGAAGTGGTGACGGTACTTGTGACGTTTGCTGTTACAGACAGCACGGGTAACACTACGCAAGAACAGATACCAGTTAAGATAAAATACAATAATTACCCCCAAATAAGCAGTGAAAATGTATTTTACTACTTAAAAGAGGAGGCAAATCGCGGAGAGATTACAGCCGCAGCGCTCATTCGGCGGGCATCTGCAAAAGATGAGGAAGACGGCGATGTTACTTGGAAATTAAAACTCAAAAATTTTGATCCGCAGGCAATGAAGATGCAGACGGAGTCCAAAGCGAAATTTGAAGTGACATATCAGGTGACGGACGCCTATCAGAAGACTTCTCACAAAACAGTGCAGGTTATCGTATGGGATGAGGATGCCGTGAAAGCGGAGGAGCCAAGGCGCTATGTTCGCTATATTTCACAGAAATATTTGCATACGCTGGAAGAAAACTCCGCCTGGAGGGAGCCGGAAAATTTTGCCTATCTGAAAAGCATTTTGAGCAACCACACGCCTGTAGAGACCTGGAGATACACGCATGAAGATGTGCTTGCCGTCCAGGATTGGATTACTGAGGGTGGACAAGGGCACTGGAAACTTGGACAGGAAATAAATCAAAAATTTTTGAGTAGATTTGCCCATTGCAGACAGTAGGGGGACAGAGGGCTGTTACAAAATGTAAGATGTAATCATAATGTAACAGCCCGTTCTGTTTATTGTTGAGCAGCTTTTTTGGCATAGTCAGTGTTTACTAGTTCCTGATAAGAAGGAGTACCCATGAGTTCTCCAGCGTCGGAGAGAATATCCAGAAGGAGCTGGTAGCTGTCCTCTTCAAATACGAGATCTTCTTTCCAGGTGTCCTGCTCATGGTATCTCGTCACGATAGCAGTAAGAGTTTTGGCATCGGTCTCCTTGAATTGTGGAGCGATAACTGCCGCAATTTCTTCTGGGGTGTGGTTTCTGGTATAATCCATACCTTTTTGCAGGGCATTGGTAAATTGCTGAATGATTTGAGGATTTTTTTCCATATATTCTGCCTTGGCGCTGAATGCGGTATAGGGCACATAACCGGAATCTACGCCCAAAGATGCGACGACATAACCTTCTCCTTCTAATTCCAGGGAGGTTGCGCCCGGTTCAAATTCAACGGAGAAATCACCTTTGCCACCGGAAAAAGCAGCGGCGGTAGAGCCGAAATCAATACTTTGGTCAATGGAAAGGTCAGAAGCTGGATCAATATCATTCTGTCTTAGAATATACTCGAAGATCATTTCCGGCATGCCACCCTTGCGCCCACCGAGAACTTCACTTCCTTTTAAATCTGCCCAGGTAAAGTCGGGCATTTCTTTACGCGCTACCAGAAAATTTCCGGCGCGTTGGGTCAGTTGTGCAAAATTTACCACATAATCTTGTGCACCTTCGTTGTAGGTATAGACGGTGGTTTCAGGTCCCATAAAACCGATCTCTGCTTCACCGGATAGAACAGCAGTCATTGTCTTGTCAGCGCCAAATCCGGTGACAAGCGTCAGGTCAATGCCCTCCTGCTCGAAGTAGCCTTCCTCAATGGCAACGTACATAGGTGCGTAGAAAATAGAATGCGCCACTTCGTTTAAGGTCAGCTTTGTAAGATTTTGACTGTCCTTTTTGGCAGAACATCCAGTCAGTAGAGAAGTGCTTAGAATAGCTGTGATGCATAAAAGCATCGTTAGACAGCGAGGTACATGTTTTTTCATTTTTTCGTCCTTTTGATTTATATTTGTAATTATAGTATGTAGGAGGAAGCCAATATGTTATTAGGATTGGCAGGCAAGGTTTGAATTTCCCCATTTTGTATATGCATAGTACCAAAAGGGGGGTGTCGCACGAATTTATTTCCTCGTTCAAAAGGTCTTGCCGCTCATGCGGCAAAGACATAATGCACCAAAATCACTCTGGGAAGCTAGATTCCCAAGATAATTTTTGTGCATGTTGTTTACATTGCTATGCAATGTAAACCTTTTGAATGAATCATAGCTTGTAACTTATGTTAGTGCGACATCCCCACTTTGCACATAAAAGTGCTATGGAGAGCTAGCTTTCCAGACGCTTTTGTGCAAGACCTTTTGGTACTGAAATATAGATTATTACAAAAAATGGGGAAACTTAAAACTTGTTTTTTTCTGGAAAAACAGCTAAAATGGTAAAAAAGAGAAGAGAAGGTAGAGGAAATGATAACGGATAAGATGGATTTGCACACACATACCATTGCCAGTGGACATGCCTATAATACCAGGAATGAGATGATAGCGGCAGCCATGGAGAAAGAATTGGAGTTATTGGCGATTACGGAACACGCGCCAGCCATGCCGGGGAGTTGTCAGCAAATTTATTTTTCCAATTATAAGGTGTTGCCGCGCAGCCATGGAGCATTGACAGTGCTGTATGGAGCGGAACTGAATATTCTGGACTATGCAGGGCATGTTGATCTTCCAGAGGAAATTTTAAAAGAGATGGATGTGGTTGTGGCGAGTATCCATCCGCCGTGTTATGTTTCAGGTACGGTTGAGGACAATACGACCGCTTATCTTGGAGCTATGAAAAATCCCTATGTCAATATCATTGGACATCCTGATGACGGTCGTTTTCCCATTGATTATGAAGCTTTGGTGAAAGCGGCGAAAGAGTACCATGTGTTGTTGGAAGTAAATAGCACTTCGCTATCTCCGGTAAGTTTTCGCATGGGCGCGAGAGACAATTATCTGCAAATGCTGGACTTGTGCGTGAAATACCGTGTTCCTGTTATTGTCAATTCCGATGCACATGCGGATCATCTGGTGGGCGGGCACGCGTATGCTTTGGAAATGCTGGAGTCGTTGGACTTTCCACAAGAACTGATTTTAAATGCCTGCGGTGAGGCTATATATGAGTATATCAACTATAAAACTAAGTGATATAAGTGTAACAGTCCAGTCATAGCCAGGCATAATGGGCGAATCATGCTAAGTGCCCTGTGGGTAGGCATGAATGAGCATATTATGTCGGCTATGAGCGGAACGCCAGATTATGAGCAAAAAGAGTTGCGAAGCAACAAAGAGCACGTAAGTGCGATTTTGCGAATGGCGTGGGTTGAGCTGTTACATATAAGTTAGTAAGTGATCAAATATTTGTTTACTTTACAACTTTAATATGATAAAATCATAGAGATGCGGGAACTGTCACACAAATATATTCATTTGTTTAAAAGCTTTTGCTGCTTATGCAGTTAAGACAGAATGCGCAAAGCAACTTATGTTCGTGCGACAACCCCAAGAAATACATAAAGGAGAATGGGTATGAGCAAAAAATTGAGGACGGAAGCCGTAGACCATTTGTTTGAAGCGATATTAAGCCTGGAGAATAAAGAGGAATGTTATAAGTTTTTTGAAGATGTATGTACAGTCAATGAGTTGTTATCACTTTCTCAGAGGTTTGAAGTGGCGAGGATGCTGCGAATGCAGAAGACATATCTGGATATTGCAGAACAGACGGGAGCATCTACGGCGACAATCAGTAGGGTGAATCGTTCTCTGAATTATGGAAATGACGGATATGATATGGTATTCGCAAGAATGGGAATTGGAGAAGAATAAGCATCAAATACCACGCAGTAAGCTTGGAGGATTTGCCCCCTCGCCGGGGTAAACACGGCTATTTTCTTAAGCGCTCTGGTGCATTGCTTGGGAATAAAAGAGCTGCCGCAAAAGGCATGAAACATATGACCGCTTGGCGGTATAGAATTACTTGGAGTATGTCTCAAACTTAATGCGGAAGCTCTTGTTTTAATCATCGGCCTTTTTGCTTCTTTCAGAAGATTTTTTAGATTTGCCCATTTCTGGTATCTTGCCGTCAATCATGTGCTCAATCAATTGCTTTTTCATATAAACGTCAAAGCATAGCATACAGATAAATGCAAAATGCTGGAGCTCTGCTTGGTCTTCTTGCGGTAAATCGGTAAAGGTTTGTAAGCTGGTCTGGTATTTTCTGGTAAGATCTTTTTGCATGTTTACTATTCCTGCTTCTTCTAGTCGGAAGATTTCTGCGTAAATATCTTCTAGACAAAACTTGGAATCGGAAGCAAAGTATTTGTCGGTGATGGGATTTAAGATTGCCTGAATATCTCCGATACTCAGAATATTTTTAAAGTAGTAGATGAAGATCAGAGCCAGCATATGTTCTTTCGAGTACTTCTTCTTGATAGGGGGAGGAAGTAGGTTGTTCTTGGCATAATTATTAATCATGGTTTTGGTCAGCACTTTATCTTCCGTATGCCGTTTGCAGGCTGAAAGCTGAGTGTCCATGAAGGTTGTTACCTGATCCATATATAAATCAATATTTGGGAAATCTTCCGGTCTGATAAAATCAATATGTGACAGGCTGTTTAAAATACGATTCAATAAATCTTTTTCATCAATTGTCATTCTTTTCACCTCAAAAATATTATATAGTATTCAAAATCAGATGACAAGCAGTTTGTTGCTTTTCCATGAGAATGGAGTAACTATTCAGCCTTAATCTTTTGTACAGCCCATTCCATAGAATTTTTATATTATAGAATATAAAAATACTTATGGGAACCATTTGTTTCCAACAGATTCTCCGCCATACTGCTACTGGGAAACGTGACTGGATTTTTAGCATCCCTAGCTCCGGGAATACATTCCGTCCATGTCCCGGAGACAAGGGATGCACAAAATCCATCAAATGTTTCCCTTATGGCAGTATGGAGGGGGAATCTGTAAGAAAATATATATTGCCCATAAGTATTTTTGTACAAAAGTAAAAAAGTTCTATAGAATAAGGCTGTTATATAAAAATTATGGCTGAATAGTTACATAATGGAAGAAAACTGGTTGAAATATGAAAAAAGATACACTATAATAAACATATGTTTGAGCGTGTACCAGGGAGGAATAAAATATGTACGAGAACTTGAATGCGATGCAGCAGGAGGCGGTCTTTTGTACGGAAGGACCGCTGTTGATTTTGGCGGGGGCAGGTTCTGGCAAGACCAGGGTGCTGACACACAGGACTGTCTGTCTGATTGAGGAGAGGGGCGTTAATCCCTATCATATTCTGGCGATCACGTTTACCAATAAAGCGGCACAAGAGATGCGTGAGCGTATAGATAAGCTTGTGGGGTTCGGCTCGGAAAGCATTTGGGTATCCACTTTTCATGCTGCCTGCGTGCGCATTTTGCGGCGTTATATCGACCGTCTCGGTTACGATAACCATTTTACTATTTACGATACAGATGACCAGAAATCGTTGATGAAGGAAGTTTGCAAACGCTTGCAGGTCGATACGAAGATTTATAAAGAGAGAATGTTTTTGGGAGTAATTTCCTCGGCCAAGAATGAATTAATTTCACCGGAGGAATTTACACGGCGTGCCGCAGGCGATTTTGCTAAAGAAAGGCAGGCGGCGGTATATCGAGAATACCAAGCGATGCTGCATAAGAATAACGCGCTGGATTTTGACGATTTGCTTGTCAAGACGGTAGAGCTTTTCAGGCATGACGCAGAAGTACTTAACAGTTACCAGGAACGTTTTAAATATATTATGGTGGACGAGTATCAGGATACAAATACGGCGCAGTTTGAGTTCATCCGCTTGCTGGCAGATAAATATCGGAATTTATGTGTGGTGGGAGATGACGATCAGTCGATTTACAAGTTCCGTGGAGCAAATATTAAGAATATTCTCAACTTTGAGGAAGTTTATCCTGATGCAAAAGTGATTAAGTTAGAGCAGAATTATCGTTCCACACAGAATATTTTAGATGCGGCAAACCGCGTGATTGCCAATAATGTGGGCAGGAAATCCAAGAGTTTATGGACGGAAAATGAGGCGGGCGAGAAGATTAATTTCCAGCAGTTTGATTCCGCCTATGAGGAAGCGGATTACGTAGTAAAGGATATTCAGAGGAATGTGCGAGAAGGGAAAAGCAGTTATGGTGATTGCGCGATTTTATACAGAACCAATGCACAGTCCCGTCTTTTTGAGGAACGGTTTGTTGTGAACAACACGCCTTACCGTGTTGTGGGCGGCGTGAACTTTTATGCGAGGAAAGAGATTAAGGATTTGCTTGCTTACTTAAAGACGATTGATAATGGCAGAGATGACTTGGCGGTACGGCGTATCATTAATGTGCCAAAGCGTGGGATTGGGGCCACTACGCTGGGGCGTGTGCAGGAATATGCCACAGATATGGATATGAGTTTCTATAATGCATTGAAAATGGCAGACGACATTCCAAGTATCGGACGTGCCGGGGTAAAAGTTAAGCCTTTCGTGACGCTGATTCAGTCTATGCGCAGTAAGATGGAATATCTTAGCGTTTCCCAACTCTTGCAGGAGGTCATAGATGAGACAGGGTATGTGCAGGAACTGGAGGCAGAGAACACAGAAGAAGCCATGGCGCGTATTGAGAATATCGACGAGTTAATCAGTAAGGCGGTGGCTTATGAGGAAAGTGCAGAGGAGGAGCCGACGTTAAGCGGATTCTTGGAAGAAGTTGCACTTGTTGCAGATATAGATAATTTGCAGGAGGGCAGCGATTATGTGGTATTGATGACTTTACATAGCGCCAAGGGATTGGAGTTTCCCAATGTGTATCTGGCAGGTATGGAGGACGGCCTGTTTCCGAGTTATATGACCATAATCTCGGATGACCCTATGGAGATAGAAGAGGAGCGACGGCTGTGCTATGTAGGGATTACGCGTGCGATGAAGAATCTGACGATTTCCTGTGCCAGACAACGTATGATTCGTGGCGAGACGCAATATAATAAAGTATCTCGCTTTGTCAAGGAGATACCGAGAAATCTGTTGGCAGGGGCATCTATTGGCAAGGACAAAGAAGAAACGACAAGTGAATCTTCTTCACGTTCTTTCCAGCAAGCGCGTTCCAGGGTGAACCCGATTTTTACCGTAGGGAATACGCAGAGTAAGTTATATCCCAAAAAGCCTTCCGCAAGTACTTCATTCTCTAGCAATACAACTAGCGGGATTTCTCTGGAATATGCCAACGGGGATAGAGTAAAACATATCAAATTTGGAGAAGGAACGGTTTTACAGATAGTGGAAGGCGGCAGGGATTATGAGGTGACAGTAGATTTTGACCGGGTAGGCACAAAGAAAATGTTTGCCTCATTTGCAAAACTAAAAAAAGTATAAAATTTGTAAAAATTGGTATGATAATGTGCAAAGGTGTGCTATAATATGACGTAAAGAGTTTGGCTGTTATCTTTTGGCTGTATAGATTCAATTTGTAAGAGAACAGTAATAGTGTAAGATTTCATATAAGTGAACATTAGGCGGAATAATTCGCCAGAATTTTAAAGAAAATAAAGGTAAGCGTGTAGAAGCCCTAGTTTTTCACGAGTTACCTATTTGTGCTGGAACATGCACGGAATGGAGGAAATCATGAATAGAGAAAAGATGGATAACTTTTTAAGTTCAGTGAAACTGAACGAACTGTTACACAAAGAGGAGGAATGTGAGAAGAAGAAAAATAAGCTGCTGTGGATTTGTGCAATTGCAGGCGCAGTCGTAGCTGTTGCGGCTATCGCATATGGAGTTTATCGTTTCTTTACACCTGATTATCTGGAAGATTTTGAGGATGACTTTGACGATGATTTTGAAGAAGAAGACTTCTTTGATGATGAGGATGAGAAAGAATAAGAAGAGCTTATATGGTAAAGAGAGGCTCCCGCATAGTATTGTGGGGGTCTTTTTATCTTGTAGGAAAGACCTTGTCATACCAACGCGTGAAAGCGCCTTTCCTATAAGATAAAAATAATTATGCTGTATTTTATAGAAGCCTTTAAGGAGAGAGTAATCATGAAAAAAGGACAAGTGTATGAGGGAACGGTAGAACGGATAGATTTTCCCAATAAAGGGATAGTGATTCTGGAAGACGGGAAGAAGGTTGTTGTCAAAAATACCCTTCCAGGCCAGAAGATTTCTTTTGCGGTCAATAAGGTTAGGAAAGGCAGAGGCGAGGGAAGGCTTTTGGAAGTGTTGGAGAAATCGCCTTTAGAATTAGCAGAAGTTCCGTGTAAACATTTCGGCGCTTGCGGAGGATGTACGTTTCTGAATTTAGATTATGAAAAGCAGAAGGATTTAAAAGAGGAGCAGGTACGGGAGCTTTTAGAGCCAGTATGCGCCCCTTACCAGGAGCAGCGAGGTGGAAGGGAATTTTCTGATATTTTTGAGGGGGTAAAGAGCAGTCCCCGCAAATTTGCGTACCGCAATAAGATGGAGTTCTCTTTTGGAGATAGTTTTAAGGACGGTCCGCTCTGCTTAGGGATGCACAAGCGCGGAAGTTTTCATGATATTGTGACGGTGACAGGTTGTAAGATTGTGGATGAGGATTATTCGCGAATTCTCTCGGCGGCGCTGTCTTATTTTCAAAAGCAGAATACATCCTATTATCATAAGATGCGTCATACGGGGTATTTGCGCCATTTGCTGGTGCGAAAGGCGATAAAAACAGGAGAAATTCTTGTAGATTTGGTAACGACAGGTCAGATAGATGCGGAAGCTGAAGCGGGATTATTGGCGGGATTTTGTGAAAGTTTACAGCAGTTGGAACTGGATGGGAACATTGTTGGTATTTTACATACACGCAATGACAGCTTGGCGGATGCGGTGATTAACGAAGGAACGCATATCTTGTATGGACAGGATTATTTTTATGAAGAAATATTGGGGCTGCGTTTTCGGATTACGCCCTTTTCCTTTTTTCAGACGAATTCTTTGGGAGCGGAAGTCTTATATGAGACGGCAAGAGACTTTGTTGCCGATAGTGGAGATGGCAAGGTAATATATGATTTGTATAGCGGAACGGGGACGATTGCACAGATTCTTGCTCCTGTTGCGCAGAAAGTTATTGGTGTGGAGATTGTGGAAGAGGCGGTGAAGGCTGCGAAGGAGAACGCTTCTTTGAATGGATTGCATAATTGCCAATTTCTTGCCGGGGATGTATTCAAAGTTCTCGATGACATTGAGGAAGTTCCGGGATTCATTGTACTTGACCCGCCTAGAGATGGGATTCATCCCAAAGCATTGGAGCGCATTATTCGTTATGGCGTGGAGAAAATGGTTTATATTTCTTGTAAGCCTACCAGCCTTGCCAGGGATTTAGAAGTTTTGCAGGCGCGAGGTTATATGGTGGAGCGAATTTGCTGTGTAGATATGTTTCCGTTTTCGGCTAATATAGAGACGTGCGTCCTTTTGGGTAGAAATAGGAACACGAAAAATATCGTGTATGCATACGACGATTATGAGCCGAAAGATAACGAATTTTTGAAAGAAGTAAAGGGATGTGCGACCTATACGGAAATCAAAGAATGGATAAAATCAGAGTATGGTCTAAAGGTATCGTCGCTGTATGTGGCACAGATAAAGGACAAATGCGGTTTGGAGAAGCGTCTCAATT
The DNA here is from genome assembly GCA_947565425.1 of uncultured Lachnospiraceae bacterium. Lineage (GTDB taxonomy): Bacteria > Bacillota > Clostridia > Lachnospirales > Lachnospiraceae > Petralouisia. The sequence continues at coordinate 5,255 of CANOFW010000023.1, read as the reverse complement.
ATAATATGGGCGGAAATAAAAGTCATGTGCCAAAATGCCCGCCGGAGAAAGAGAAAGCGATTATGGCGGCGTTTAGGCATTTTAATATGATATGAGGACAGTCGTTGCAGTTCAGCTTTTCGGCTGAACTGTAGCCATACCGTAAACCAGTATAAATAGTGTACTATTTTTGTAGTTATAAATGTAAAGGAGATAATAGAAATGAAAGTTGACCCAAGAATTGTGAATGAAGCTACAGCTTTTTTCAATTTAGGTAAACAGGAATATTTAAAGCATGGGAATAGTATAAATACAGAAGAGGATGCTTATACATTTATTCCTATTATTGTTAATCTTGCTTTTTCTATAGAATTATTTTTAAAAAGTATGCTTGATAGCCCTTGGGGACATGATTTGGAAAAATTATTTATGCAAATAGATGATAATGAAAAAAATGCTATCCTTCAACTGACTATAAAGCAAGCGCAACAATTAGAACCTGATTTTAAAGAATCTGATTTTTGGGATAGTTTGAGAAGAAATAAATTGGCTTTTAAGGACTGGAGATATTTTTACCAGAGAGGAAAAAATGCAAATATATTCTTTCTTTTATCTTTTGCTACTGCATTACATAATATTCTTTCAATGGTAATGATATTTGGTAAAAAATGATTTTGTAAGGAACATAAATAAAGAACAAAGTTTATACAGGGGTTGATTTTCAGATTCAGAAATGTTATATTATAGAAAAGGAGCAGCCGCCCACAAAGTGGTTAGTCTCCCAAGTGTGCTAAAAGCCTACCTGCATCCGGCTAAGATTACAAGGTAGGCTTTTTTTATTTTCGCTTGTTGACCCTATTATCTAAATAGGAAAGCAATGCAACGAGAAACGAACCGCCAAAAAACAACAGGCTTAAAACTTCGTATGTACTCATATACATCACCCCCCTTCTTCAGTGAAGTTAGGGAGGCTGCCACCTTGTATCACGACTGCTCTAGAACAAATTATAGCATACCTTATGCCATTCGGCAATCTGCTTTTTCCACTCTTTGGATTTCTCCGTAAATATTTTCCCCATGAACAACAGAAAAAAAGAACACGGGTGCATTTGTGAAATAAACCATCGAAAGGAGACATAAATGAATAAGCTGATTGAAGAATTAATTAAGAAAGGCATGGGGAACTTCATGGACCGGAGCAGGGATGCATTAGCGTGGGCAGATGAAATCTATCTCAATGACCGCAGGGATGAGCATGAATTGGAGCGGCAGTGAGAAATCTGCTGATGTGAAAAAATAAATCTGAAAGCAGACTGAATGATACAATGTGAAAAAGGAATCTTGTATGAAGAATGTATATAAACTTGAATTTCATTCGGGAAGCAAAGAAGAATTATTGCCTGATTTTCAATCTGAATTTCCGTATATTGCATCTAATGCAGAACTTGACAAATATATTGGGCGTTCTGCGCCGTGGCATTGGCATAAGGCAATAGAGCTTTTTTATATGGAGAGTGGCACATTAGAATATTACACTCCGAAAAAGAAATTGTCCTTTTCGGCAGGTTCTGGAGGCTTTATCAATTCAAATGTCCTTCACATGACTAAGGCTGTTTCCAGAACAGAAAAAAACATACAGCGGCTGCATATTTTTGACACGGCTCTCATTTCTGGAAACTATGGGAGTAAAATTGAGAAAAAGTATGTTATGCCAATTACTGCAAATCCCCAGATTGAAATATATGCTTTCCACCCCGATAATTTTATACACGCAGATATACTGGATTTGATAAAACAGACTTTTACCTTATGCGAGAATGACATTGGATATGAGATAAAGATAAGGGAAGCTCTGTCCCAAATATGGCTAAAGCTTTATGAGCTGTTTTCTGCTTCATGTGATGGGAAAGGAACATATAATAAAAATGACGAGAGACTTAAGAAGATGCTAATTTACATACACGAACACTTTGCGGATAAAATTGCGGTTTCAGAACTTGCCGCAGTTGCATGTTTAAGTGAAAGGGAATGCTTCAGGCTGTTTCAAAGCTATTTGCATACAAGGCCCACAAAGTACATCCAAAGTTACCGTTTGCAGGAAGCTTGTGAAATGCTCATAAATGGGCAGGACACAATTACAGACATTGGACATGCCTGCGGGTTAGGGAACAGCAGCTATTTTAGCAAGATTTTCCGTGAATACCAAAACTGCACTCCCATAGAATATCGGAAGAAATGGCAGGATAGTCATATCTTATGTCCGAAATAAAATAGATAAATAACAAAATCTGCGTTATAATGATATATGACGCAGATTTTGTTATATCATTTTAAGGAGAACGCTATGTTTTACGAAGCCAAAGATTTTTTGGAAACCGCAGATAAGGAAACTTTGCATATTATTTCCAATGCAAGGAGACTTACAAGAGAATACTATTTTACGGATTATGATGATACAAAAACAAAAAATGAAATTTTGAAAGAATTGTTGGGAGCTGTTGGGAAAAATATTGCCATTGATGTCCCGTTCCATTCCCGCAAATTGCGTTGCTGTTGGGAATCCGTGTAAAGTTATTCGCTGTTTTGCAGAGAAAAGAGGAAAAGCATAATGAAATATCAACATATTGTTTTTGATATTGATGGAGAATGCGATTGTAAAATTGGATTTCTGGGGCATACAACGAGCAAATATTATACATAGGTGATAGCAAATATGACAGCTTATGTGCTAAAAATGCAGAAGTTGATTTTGCATTTGCAATGTGGGGAAGCCATACCAGAGAGTTGGAAGCCGATTACTTCATTGAAACTCCAAACGATTTACTAGGTACTATAAAATAATCGGGAATGATGGGAAAATAATTGAGCAAAGAGGTGGTTTTTTGAATATAGAAAAGTGGATTTTATGCCCTGTTTGCGGTGGCAAGACACGTAATAAACTTAGAGAGGATACGGTTTTAATAAATTATCCCCTTTATTGTCCCAAATGCAGACAGAAAAGTTTGATTGAAGCAAAAGATATGTAAATCAGTATTGTCATAGAGCCTAATGTTCATACATACAAAGCGGTTAATTATTAGAATGATATTAACTGGCAGACAAGGAGGACACATGGATAATAATGAAAAATGGCTGCAATGGGCAGTAGAATTACAAAGTCTGGCACAGGCAGGAATTTTCTATGGTAAGGACGTTTTTGATAAAGAACGCTATGAAAGAATTAGAGAAATTGCAGCAGAAATGATTTCGTATAAAACAGATATTTCAATGGATAAGGTCAAAAATCTATTTTGTAACGAAATTGGGTATCAAACACCTAAAATTGACTGTCGTGCTGCTGTTTTTCAAAATAATAATATTTTGCTTGTGCAAGAGAAAAATGGAACATGGTCATTGCCTGGAGGTTGGGTTGACGTTAATGTTTCAGTGAAAGAAAATGTGATAAAAGAAGTAAAAGAAGAAGCGGGTTTAGATGTAATAGCTGATATGGTTATTGCCGTACAGGACAGGGAAAAGCATAATTTACCGATTTATGCCTATAAGGTGTGCAAAATATTTGTATTATGTTCCGTCATAGGGGGCGAGTTTAAATCCAATATAGAAACCATATCGAGTAACTACTTTGGGATGAATGAGTTGCCTATCCTTGCAACAGAAAAAAATAATGAGGAACAGATAAAGATGTGCTTTGAAGCATATCAGTCTGAAAACTGGAAAACATTGTTTGACTAGTATTTTTTAGAAAGAGCCAGATACTTTAGATGCAGAGCCGATGAACTTGTGAAATAGAATCACAGTTTATTGGCTTATTTCATTTCATAAGGTCTAAGGCAAACGCCCACCATATAAAAAACGAGGGTGTGAAATTTTTTCTGTAAATTTAGATCTTCTATGATAATTGAAAGGGCTTGGCGGCAGATCCTGTTGTTAAGCCCTTGATTAATACATATCAAAAATAAGCCGGCATGTCAAGAGCGTCCGGATTATCCGGGCGTGTATTTACTCTTGGCATTCCGGCGTTTTTTGTTACTCCGGCATCCTCTCCGGGTACATGACTGCCAGCTCTCCCCGGATTTTTCCCCAGTTCCGGATCGGGACTGTCCATTTTTTCACGCTCTCAAATGTTGCCAGATACAGGGCTTTTAATAATGCCTGCGAACTCGGAAACACGCTCCTCTGGCGGTTTAGGCGGCGGTAGGAGGAATTGAGTGATTCTATTGCATTTGTCGTGTAGAATGCCGTCCTGACGTCTTTGGAAAACTTGAAGATTGGGGATACAGCATCCCAGTTGTCGTTCCAGCGCTTCATCGCGTTCGGGTACTGTCCCTCCCATTTTTCCGTCACGGCTTTCAGATGCTTAGAAGCGGTTTCTTCATCCGGCGCAGTGTAGATTGTCTTCAGGTCTTTTGCAAATGACTTCATGTCCTTGTTTGCCACATATTTCAGCGTGTTCCGCACCATGTGGACGATGCACCTCTGCTGCTTCGTTGACGGGAACGCAGCTGTGATGGCCTCTTTGATCCCCGTCAGGCCGTCAGAGCAGAGGATCCGTATGTCCTTTATGCCGCGGTTTTTTAAGCTGTTCAGCACGCTCGGCCAGTATTTGCTGCTTTCATTCTCCCCGACCGTTATGGAGAGGACTTCTTTTTTTCCGTCTTCATTGATCCCCAGAACCACATAAGCCGCCAGCTTCCGGATGACTCCGTCGTCCCTGACGGAGAAATGCACGGCGTCTATAAACACGACCGGATAAACCGCTGACAAGGAGCGGTTCTGCCATTCCTCGATCTTCGGCAGCAGCTTGTCGGTGATGTCTGACACCATGCCTTCGCTGACCTCAAAACCGTATATGTCCTCGATTGTTTCCGAAATCTGTCGCACCGTCATCCCCTTGGCATACATGGAAATAATCTTGTCATCAATGGCTGAAATGTCTTTCTTGCGCTTTGGCAGCGCCTGCGGCTCGAAGGAACTCTGCCTGTCCTGCGGCACGTCCACCTCAAACTCACCGTATTTGCTGCGGACGCGCTTGGACTTTGTCCCGTTGCGGTAATTGGGCTCGTCGGAACGTTCGTACCGGTCATATCCCAGATGGCCGTCCATTTCCGCCTCCAGCATCTCATTGAGCGTGCCGGACAGCAGATCTTTCAGTGCGTCCTGGATGTCTTCCGCCGTTTGACTGTCATACTCCCGGAGTAGACCTTGGATGACGTTTCTTTTCCCCCTCTGTCATTGGTTTTGGTTTGTAAACTTCTTTTTTTCTGTTTGCCATAATT
>CANOFW010000022.1 GCA_947565425.1 uncultured Lachnospiraceae bacterium | reverse complement strand
CATCAGAAAGTCCTGTATGACATTTTTTTATGGAAAAGTTGTAAAGTGGTGTAACAATTATTAAATATCCTCAAATGAAAGGATTAACAATTTATATTGATATGACAGCCCCAATAGAAAAGAGCCGCATCCGTTTTTATCAAAATACGAATGCGGCTCCTTATCTCGCCCATTATGGTGCCGTCGGTCCGGGGAATTTATCGGTGCCGAACATGTATTGTGTTAAGCGCTCCACATCATCCGGATCGTAAGCTACCAACTCCAGCTCTTTAATCATAGATTCATCACTGAATAGATTGGTGATGGTGATATATTTCGTGAGCTGGGATTTCAGGTTCAGGCGGTCGCCTTGTGAGGAGACCAGCTCTACGGTGCCTTTGCACTGGTCTACAACTTTGAAGAATTCTTCTGTGTTTTTTACGTTAAAAAGTTTCATAATTCAAATCTCCTTTCTATAAAAGCGTTAAATGTATGGTCAGTGGACGCCGTCTGTCTATGACAGCTTCCAACCAGTACCCTTAAATTATTGGCTGTCGCACATAAGAGAATTAATCCTATCATTCCTGCCGCGGGGAGTCAGGTTTCAATTGCGGAAGAAGTTTTAGGAACTCATCTGCGGCGGGAGAGAGCGGAAGTCCCGGATTGATGGCGGCTACCATCTGTCGTTTGGGAATTGTCTCTTTCACCTTCAAGATGCATAATTCATCATCCCCGGATAAACAGTAATCAGGAATGAAAGCGATTCCCAGGCCAATGCGCGCAAGGTCCATGAGGAAATCGTTGCTGTTAAGCTCCACTTCGGGAATCAGTTCTAATTGATGCTGTAAGAATAAATGGTGTAAAAATTCACTGGTGGTACTTTTGCGCTCGAGCATTAGTATCGGATAATTTTTAATATCTGCCAGAGAATATTCCTCCTGCTGCAAATCAAGATAAGCAGGATTTGCGATAAACACGTCCTCGAAGCTGGCTACGGTTTTGTGGATATACATGTCGTTCATCCGCGAATTTGGATAATTCGTAATAATCAAGTCTGTTTTTCCCTGTGCCAATAAATCTACGCAGTTTATGGACGTGGCGTTTGTCACTTTGATAGGGACGTCCGGGAACTGTTCATGGAACTGCTTCAGATAAGGAATCAGGAAATAGCGGCAAATGGTGTCGCTTGCCCCGATGTGAAGCTGCCCAAGTCCAAGCGCATTGGTGTCTAATAGTTGTGTCTCTCCCTTTTCCAGCAAATGAATGGCGGGCTCTACATGTTTGAGCAGAGTTTGACCGGCTGGTGAGAGCTGCACTTTTTTGGTGCTGCGTATAAATAGAGGCTGCCCAAGTTTGCGCTCCAACGTTTTAATCGACTGGCTAACGGCCGACTGGGAAATAAATAATTTTTTGGAGGCTTCGGAAAAACTTAGAGAAGAAGCCACCTGATAGAAGACTTTGTATAGTTCGTAATTGATATCCATAAATGCCTCCTATCTTCCATAAATAACTTGAATTATCATCTGCAACTATTTATAATTATCTTGCGGATTAACCATAATTATAAGGAGAGATTATAATTATGTCAATGGATTCGGCAAGAGTTTTGGTATTTTGTAAATTTAAAGCCGCAAGAGACGTTGGACATGGCAGGAATTGGAAGTTTTGCACAGAAAATAGTTTCTGTTTTAGGGAAAAAGAAATGATTTTTGTGCAATAATACTATAAAGTTTCTAAGAACTGTATATTTGGGGATGAAAAGAAAGGAGAGTTTCTTAAATGAAAACATGGAAAGATCCAGTGATTGGCAAAGGGGTTTATCTTGCGCCGGGCGCTATCGTCTGCGGTAATGTTACTTTGCAGGAAGAAGTTAGCGTCTGGTTCCACGCTGTGATCCGTGCTGAAGAGGGGGAGATTATCGTTGGCAGCGGAAGCAATGTACAGGATGGCTGTGTCATTCATGTAGATAAGGGAGGGAGTGTTGTGATTGGCAAAGGGGTGACAATCGGGCATAATGCGGTGGTTCATGGTTGTACAATTGGTGAGAATACGCTAATCGGTATGGGGGCGATTATTATGAATCAGGCGGTTATTGGTAAGAATTGCCTTGTCGCTGCCGGAGCGTTGGTTACCGAACGTACGGTGATTCCCGATCATTCTCTAGTGCTGGGCAGTCCTGCAAGGGTAAAGCGTGCGCTTACACCGGAGGAAATTGAAAATAATCGCTATAATGCCGGGCTTTACGTGCAAGAAGCTGCTGTCTATGCTCAAAATAATAAATTTACTACGATGTAAACATGATTATTTTGCAAATTGCCTGTCAGAATATTACGCACGGGAATAAAGTTTAGGGGCTGTTCTGAAGAAAATAATTCAGAAACAGCCCCTCTGAATGAGAGCGGATTACAGTCTATTTTAAAGATATTTTTACAGCGGGGCTGAGAGCTCCGTTTTTTGTTTTGCCTTTTTGTTTTTCATATGCACACACTTTATAGTACCACACACCCGTGGGACGTTTTTCTGTGAATTTGGTGGCGGTAGCTTTGCGGAGCGTTTTCACGCGCTTATATGTTCCATGTTTTTTCTTACTGCGATAGATTTTGTACCCTGCTGCCCGTGCAGGTTTTGACCATTTAAGTGTTACGTTCCCAGAAGTAGATGATCTGCGAGACTTTACTTTGGGGGCGGATATTTTGGGTGTTGCTGCCTTACTGAATCCGCCATATGTTTTTCCTTTGTTGTCGACATTGATATAAGCACGTACCTTATAATAATAGGTGGAACCATTTTTATGTTTCAGGGAGTGCGAAACAGCTCTGCCGTTTGTTATGGTTGCGGCGAGGGCATATTTGCCATTTTTCTTACTGCTGCGGTAAATCTGATATCCATCTGCACCGCTGACTTTTTTCCAGGAAAGCGTAGCGAGGGATTTATTTTTATACTTCACAGAGCTGGCGCTTGTTTTTGCCGGAGCTGTTGCAGCCTGGACGCTGGGGCTAAGATTGCTGTAGACCCGTGTGCCGTCTGCCGTTTTCTGGAAAGCCTGCAACTGAAATGCATATTTAGCAGCATAGCCGTATCTTGGGGAATAGGAGGTGGCGGTGGCTACAAATTCTTTGATTGGTTTGTACTGCGAAGATGTAATATCTTTACGGTACAAGATATATCCATCGGCTCCTGCTATTTTCGTCCAGGTCAGGTAGACTGTCTGGGAAGCAGTCTTTGACTTAGCATGAAGTTGCGGTGTCTTGCCGGCAAGCGGATTTGCTGGCGGCATAGGTTCTGCTTTTCGTATGGTTACAAAAAAGTCTTTTTCTGCCGTAAAGTTGCCCACAGACGCTATGGCGTGCAAAGTTACAGAAACCTCGTTCGTACCTCTTGTGACGTGTCCCCCGGCGGAAAGAATTTCCGGTTTGCTGCTGCTCCAGGTAATGCGAATGTTGTCGCCTAAGTCTGTGGGTAGGGATAAGTCCGAAGTAACGCTGGACAGATCACCAAGATCAAGGCGCTCTAATTCTGATTTGGCAATATCTTGCAGATTGCCAACAGTTGCCATTTCTACGCCGTTTTCCAAAGGTCCAACCGCTTTTGTTGTGGTGCGTACGCCAAAGATGCCGCCTGCTGTTTTGCCCTCATCAGCGCGGTAGGTCACGGTGATAGTATGTTTGCCTCTTGTCATGGCAGAAGGAAGGCGCAGGTAGTAATATTCGATTTTGTCCGGGCGGTTGCGGTTTAAGGTATAGTCTTTGCGAAGCGTTTGCCCGTCTGCCAGGATATCGAACGTACGGTTTTCCGTAGAGAAGTCGTCGCTGCCCCAGAACATGCTTAGGAGGTAATTCGTTGCCTGTGGGTCTACTTTTAAGGTATAGCTGATGGTTCCGCCTTTGACAGCGCGCCATTGTCCGGTAGCAGGTGGCTGGGCTGCCGGTTCCCAGGTGCCGGAACTGACGTTGCCGGTGGTTACCATATGGTGGTCTGTTTCCGATTGGAGCCAACTGGGAATTACATAATCCAGTGTAGCGTCCGCGAGCTTGTCTTCAAACGTCTGGTTGGAAGAGCCACCAATTTCCTCAAACTCCTCTGGCGTGTACAGGTTCCAATAAATCATGCGGCGTTCTTCTTCAAACTCATAAAAGGGCTTCAGGGTGATGGAAGCACTGCCGGGTTGAAGCGCATCTTTTATCTGAAAGCGCAGTGTATTGGTTGGTTCCTTTGTCACAAAGTCTTCTGGATTGCGAGAAGGTGAGACAATACTCTTTACAGGGGCAAGTCCTAAATCGCCGGCTAAGAGGATTGGTCCATATTTCAGCGCAACTACATGGTTGCCGCCTCTAGCCGTATATAGTTGTAAGTTCATAGGAAGAGATAATTCAATCTTATCGCCTTCTTTCCAATTACGTTCCAGATGGATGTAACCATTGTCAGGAGTCTGTGTGACTGTTTCACCGTTTATTTTGACAGAGGCTTCCGTTGTCCAGCCGGGGATGCGCAAATTAATTGCGGATTTCGCGCTTCCAGCTTTTTCTACGAAGAATGTAGTGCTGTCCTGGTTTGGAAAATCCGTTTTCTGGAGTAATACCATATCTTGCCATTGTACTCTGGAATTAATATAAAGGTTCATATACAATGCGTCCGGTTCGGCGGCATAGATCATGCGGGTATAATTGCCTGGGTTTTCCATTCCGGTTCCCATACAGCATTCAAACATCTCTCTTGTTAAGAATTCCGTGGAAGCTCCCATGCGCAGATCAATGGAATACGTCTTGCGCCCCTCGTGATTTTGGGAGCCGAGAATTTGGTTATAGAGGACGTTTTCGTAATAATCCATGTACTGCGGGTTTTTCTTCCAGGCATACAGATATTCCGTTAGTTTCAGCATATTGTAGACGCAGCAGGTCTCTGCTGATTTATTGGACAAAGGTTCTTCGTCCAGCTTTGTGAAGAATTCATAGTTAGAAGTCCCGCCATTGGCGTAAGTCTGGGTGTCTTTGACATATTGCCAGAAGTTCTCGGCTACCCTGCGATAATAATCATCTCCGGTAAGCTGGTAGATTTTGGCTGCGCCGCAGATTTTAGGAATCTGCGTATTGGCGTGGAGGCCGGGAAGGTTATTCTCTCCTCTGGCGAGAGGATCCATCACGGCTTTATGGCTGAATCGTTTGGCTAGCTGTAAATATTCTTCTTTGCCGGTAATTTCATAGAGCCAGGCGAAAGATTCGTTGATGCCTCCATGCTCTCCGACAAGCATTTTCTCCATCTGTGCGTCGTTAAGTTTGTCAGTGCCGCTTTTGGCATAAGCGGCGATTTTTTCTGCATAATCTAATGCTTCTTTTATGCCCAGATAGCGGTAGGCGTCAATCAGCCCTGCCATCAGTTTATGTAAGGTGTACCAGGGCGCCCAGATTCCTTGCAGGTAAGCGTCGTTTTGACCACCAGACCAGAACTCAGTGGGATGTGCAAATACGAAATCGAGGTTTGTCCTGCTAAATCCGCCGACAAAACCATCGTCATCTTGTGCAATTCCCAGCAATTGCACGCCTCGTTCGACCGTTTTTTTCAATTCTTCATTCCCCGTCTGACGGTACATGGCGGCACATGCCGACATGTAATGTCCATATACATGTCCGCCGATACCGTTCTCTCCGGAATCTTCCCAACCGCCATAGCCATTGTTCATATCTATAGGAGCACTTCCCCGGTTGCTGCTATAGCGAAAAAGGCTAACAGCCAGGCGCTCGACATCATAAGATAACAGATAATCTTCTCCGATATCCTGAGAATCTTGAAAGATACCGTCTGTCAATTTTGTTTGGGCAGTGTACGCCGCGGCGCGTTCTGTCGGTTGTGCTGCCAGGGGAGCCGTCATGGGTATGGAAGTGCAGCAGACGGCGGCTGCCATGAATATGCTGAGTGTGGATTTTAATAATTTCATTTTGCGCTTCTCCCTTCTTTTGTGTTGCAGTAATTTTGTATGTATAGTTTATCATGGATAGTAGATGGAAACAACGAATTGTTCCATATCAGTTTCCCCATTTTGTAAATTTATAGTACCAAAAGGTTTGCATTGCGAAGCAATGCAAACCTTTTGAACGAATCATAACTTGTAATTTATGTTAGTGCGACAACCTCACTATGCACATAAAAGCAAATTTTTAGATGTTGCATATATATATTTATTATACCGTTCGCAAAGCGGTTGCATAAGATATGATATGTAGATCATCACTCAATACCAAATATGAATGAGGTGGTTTTAATTGAATAATTTTAATGGTAATTGGATGTTTAATCCGCCAAATCTGTTTGGCATGGGAAGGAATTTTAACAGAAATAATGGGCAAAACACGGCTCGTTCTTCATCCAATTTTGTATCAGATACAAACATGGCAGTATCGGACACTTCTGAGCAGGCAAACGCTGCGAAAGAGGAGGAGTTGTGTTCGCCAGGCCCTCCAGACGAAGGTTGGGAGTGCAGTGCCCAGACAGAAAGAGAAGAATTGTGTTCGCCAGACTGTTCTTGTGAATGTGGAGCGCGCGGTCCCCAGGGTCCAAGAGGAGAGCCAGGCCCGCCGGGTTGTCCGGGCGAGCGAGGAGAGCCGGGGCCTCAGGGTCCAAGAGGAGAGCCAGGCCCGCCGGGTTGTCCGGGCGAACGAGGGGAGACGGGTCCCCAGGGGGTTACAGGGCCACAAGGTATTCAGGGCGTTACCGGTCCCCAGGGCCCAAGAGGAGAATGCGGTGCACGTGGTCCGGCAGGACCTCCCGGTTATCCGCAAAACAGTGCGTTTTCATCGTTTTTGGGGCGGGAAATTATTTTACCGGAAAATTCCAGCCTTCCACTAAAAATAGATATAGCCGATATAACCCAGAATATTTCTCTTTGTAACGATTATTCTATATTGCTGACGCCAGGATATTATGCGATTTATTATTATATATCCACAGAGATCAAAAGGCATGGTTTTATACAGCTTACACCAGTGTTAAACGACTGTGCGCAAACAGTATATGCCACATATGACAGAGCGGAAAAACGCAAGCAAATACTTACAATATCAAGATATTTTATAATCGAAATACCTGCTGCGTCCACGTTGTTTTTTGCCTGGGATTCTTCAGTGGGCGTTGCAAAAATTGATATGAATTTGAGCATAGAAAAGCTTGGCAGGCAATAATTGAAAGAAGAGAGAGGAGCCGATATGCCGACCATAAGTCTTTGCATGATTGTCAAAAATGAGGAAATGTATCTTGCGCGTTGTCTTGACAGTGTAGCGGAACTAGTAGAAGAAATTATTGTTGTTGATACCGGTTCGACAGACCGAACGGTTGAGATAGCGAACGGTTATACAACCAAGGTTTATTCTTATCCGTGGAAAGATGATTTTTCTGATGCCAGAAATTATTCGTTTTCCAAAGCGACGATGGATTACTGTATGTGGATGGATGCCGATGACATTCTCGAAGAGGCGGAAAAAGTTAAATTTCTGCATTTAAAGCACACGCTCTCGCCGGATGTGGATATGATAATGATGAAGTATCACACTGCTTTTGATGAAGCCGGCAAACCTTCTTTTTCTTATTTTCGGGAAAGATGGATTAGAAACTGTTCACAATATCGCTGGATTGGCGAAGTACATGAAGTAATTCCTCCAAATGGCAATATTAGTTATTCTGATATTGCTATCTGCCACAAAAAAACAAGAACCAGTGATCCGGAACGTAATTTGAAGATATACCGGAAAATGCTTGCAAAGGGAAAGCCGCTAGATGCTCGACAGCAATATTATTACGGACGGGAGTTATATTATCACAAACAATACGAAGAGGCTATTTCCGTGTTAGAACGGTTCCTGCTTTTGCCAGAAGGATGGATTGAAAATAAAATAGAAGCGTGTTCTATCTGTGCCAACTGTTATTACCGGCTAGGACAGGAACAATCCGCGTTAAACACTCTTTTGCGCAGTATGAGTTTCGATTTACCAAGAGCAGAATTGTGTTGCGAGATTGGTAAACATTTCTTGGAACAGGGGGAGTACCATACTGCCGTATACTGGTATGAAACTGCGCTGAATAGGCCTCGAAATGAATATTCCGCTGGGTTTGTTCTGCCGGATTGTTATGATTATGTTCCTCTTTTACAGTTATGCGTATGTTTTGACAAATTAGGAGACCGGAAAAAAGCAGAAGAATACAATGAAAGAGCAGGGGCTTGTAAGCCTTATTCCCAAGCATATCTTTATAATAAAAAGTATTTTGACAGTCTGGACATTTCCTAGAATATCTGAGAGGAAAGTAACAAATATTTTGTATGTTCATAAAGTGTTTGTAGGGGGAAGCTGCCGCACTTATGTAAATCTTTTGAACACGAGAATGTATCTGTATTTATCTTGAGCGGCAGCTCCTTCCGATGAAGATAGAAAGGATGTGTTTTGTGTGAGTCAAAATATTTCATATAGTAACTGTCAGAATCAATGTCTTCCGCCCTGTTGTGAGCGCGGGCCTGCGGGACCTAAGGGAGATCAGGGACCTATGGGGTCGCAGGGAATCAAGGGGGATACCGGCTGCCCTGGTCCCAAGGGCGACAGAGGAGATCCCGGTCCGATGGGTGCACAAGGGATTCCTGGCGCCCCTGGAGAAAGAGGGCCGAGGGGGAATACAGGTCCGGTCGGGCCTACGGGAAACACGGGTCCCAGAGGATATGCGGGTCCCAGAGGATATGCGGGTCCACAGGGTATTCAGGGTGTCCAGGGTGTCCGAGGCGATGTGGGACCGAAAGGTGATCCGGGATGTGAGGGTCCCAAAGGAGATATAGGACCTCAAGGTCCGGCTGGCCCGACGGGACCAGTAGGTCCGGCGGGTCCTCAGGGAGACATTGGTCCGGCGGGTCCCAGAGGTATTCCGGGGCCAACTGGCGCTACAGGGTCCACAGGTCCGATGGGGCCGCAAGGTGTAACGGGTCCACAGGGTATTCAGGGAGCAACGGGTCCAATTGGTATTCAGGGACCGAAAGGATGTCCGGGAGATGAAGGTCAGACAGGCCCGACAGGAGCGACAGGAGCAACGGGAGCCGATGGAGCAACAGGAGCGACAGGAGCAACAGGAGCCACTGGTGTTGCGGGCACGGGAGCGATCATTCCGTTTGCATCGGGGCTTCCAGTTTCCCTAACGACAATTGCCGGAGAATTGGCGGGACTTCCAGCTTTTGTTGGCTTTGGAAGCAGTGTACAGGGGCTTACGTTATTGGGGTCTACAATTGATATTACAAATGCCAGCGGAACACTATCTAACTTTGCATTTCAGGTTCCGCGTGCCGGAATCATTACTTCGTTTAGCGCATTCTTTAGTACAACGGTGGCGCTTTCCTTAGTAGGTTCCACGGTTACAGTAAATGCGCAGATCTATCAATCTACGACACCGAACAACGTATTTACTCCGATTGCCGGAACGTTGATTAACCTGGCGCCCTCACTTTCTGGAATTATCTCTGTTGGAACGTTGTTAAATGGCGCGCTTACAGGGCTTAATATTCCGGTAACGGCTCAAACCAGACTGATGTTGGTATTTTCAGCAACAGCAAGCGGATTGTCTTTGGTAAATACAGTCGCCGGATATGCCAGCGCTGGTTTAAGTATTAATTAATAACTTGAAATGAAAATTATCCCAGAGGTTTTTGATTCATAACCTCTGGGATAATTTTGTTCTGCTATAGGAAAGGCAGCGTCATAATTGTTAGTTTCTATTCTTCTTTCATGTTTGATGATATGTGATATAATAAAACCATATTCATACAGGAGACAGACAATTTTGAAAAACATTTTAATTATTGACGACGATATGCATATCGGAAATATGCTTGAGGAATTACTTACAAGAGAAGGTTATCGCGTTTTGCGTGCGTATTCCGGGACCGAAGCCTTGCTGGTGTTGGCGAATGCCAGACCGGATCTTGTGCTGCTGGATTTGATGCTGCCGGGGCTGAATGGAGAAGAGGTGCTTCCACGAATCAAAGGGATTCCAGTCATTGTCGTGAGCGCAAAAGCGGATATTGATAATAAGGTAGATTTGCTTTTAGGCGGCGCGGCGGATTACGTCACAAAACCTTTTCACACTAAGGAGCTTTTAGCGCGGATTGCCGTACAATTGCGCAAGGCAGCCGCCGATACGGTTGCCTCAATATTGACTTTTGACAACCTTACGCTTGACACGGATTTGCATATCGCATCTGTGGGGGAAAAGCAGACCAAGCTTACGAGGACAGAACATGCGATATTAAAGCTGCTGATGCAAAACCAGACGCAGGTGGTTACCAAGTCCCTGCTGTTAGAGCGGATAAGCGAAGACACGCCGGACTGCACGGAAAATTCCTTAAAAATGCATGTTAGCAATCTGCGCAGAAAGCTCAGAGAGATAAGTGGAAAAGATTATATAGAAGCCGTCTGGGGGATTGGCTTTCACTTGCGGGCGGACGAATAAAACGACAAAAATTTTTACACTTTCTTTACGCTTTCCTTTACCGCTTTCTTTACGCTTACTCAGTACACTAATGTAATGTCTCATTGATAATTAGTTAAACTCACTTGTCTATTCGCACATCTGCTTTGTTGAATTTTCTAGCCGTAGGAACCGCTACGCCGTCGAAAATTTGCCTTGCAGATGAACAAATATCCTGCGTGATTTTATCAAATATCAACGAGACAATACACTAGAAGTATCAGAAAAAGGAGGTTCGATTTTTATGGAATATGTTCTGAGAACAAATGCACTGAGTAAAAGTTACAGAAACTTTAAAGCGTTAAACGGCGTATCTATGAATGTTCCCCAAGGAGCGATTTATGGTTTTGTCGGCAAGAATGGCGCCGGTAAGACGACGCTGATTCGCTTAATTTGCGGAATGCAGGAACCGACATCCGGGGAGTTTACATTGTACGGCAAGAAAAGTACGCAAAAAGAGATTGTAAAAGCGCGCAGGAGAATGGGAGCGATCGTGGAGACGCCGTCAATTTATCTTGATATGACGGCGGAGGGAAACCTGAGACAGCAGTACCGCATTTTGGGACTGCCCTCGTTTGAGGGGATCGACGATCTTCTACAATTGGTGGGTTTGGCGCATACGGGAAAAAAGAAAGCAAAGCATTTTTCTCTCGGTATGCGGCAGAGATTAGGGATTGCCGTCGCGCTTGCCGGCGACCCGGATTTATTGATTCTTGACGAGCCGGCCAACGGCTTAGACCCACAAGGCATCATTGAGATTCGCGAACTGATATTGAGGCTCAACCGTGAGCGGCAGATTACGGTGCTCATATCAAGCCATATTCTTGATGAATTGTCGAAGCTGGCAACCCATTATGGGTTTATTGACAATGGTTGTATGGTCAAAGAAATAAGTGCAGCCGAGTTAGAAGCCGCTTGCCGCAAGTGTGTGCGTATGCAAGTGAGCGATACAAAAGCGCTTGCCCGCGTGCTCGACGGGCTGGACATTGCATATAAAATTCTTTCTTCAGATACGGCAGATGCCTATGCGAAATTAAATGTTTCTCAATTGGCATCTTTGCTGGAGAAAGAAAACTGTGAGCTGATCTCCATGCAGGAGCGCGATGAAAGCCTGGAGAGCTATTATGTCAGCCTGGTAGGAGGTGGTAAAAATGCGTAAACTATTATCCGCTAATTTTTCCCGTCTCTGGAAGAACAAAACGTTTTGGGTGTGTATGGGGGCTATGCTGGTTTATGCCCTTGTCTATATGTTAAACGGCGTCCGGCAGGCGACAGTCAGTTTAACGCAATACCATCGCAGTCTGGATGATTATTACTTTCAGTTTGCATGGGCCATCGGTATGTTTGCCGCCTTGTTTTGCAGCATGTTTCTCGGCACGGAATACAGCGACGGCACAATTCGCAATAAGCTGATTAGCGGTCATACCAGGGCGGGCGTTTACCTTGCCAATCTGGTGGTTACGTTTGTGGCGACGCTGCTTATGATGGCGGTATGGCTTGTCGCAGCCTTGGTGGGCGTGCCAGCGCTTGGTTTTTGGGAGATGGGCGTTCCACACTTACTGGGGTATCTTTTGACGGCTGTTTTCATTGTAGCATCGTTTTCTTCCATCTTTACGTTTATCAGTATGCTTTCCGCCAATAAAACGGTAACAGTCGCCATTTCTATATTTCTGTTTTTGGGATTGCTAATTATGGCGAGCATGATGTACAATGGATTGCAACAGCCGGAAATGGCAAGCAGTGTAGAACTGACGATGGATGGCGGCATGCAAATGGGCGAGCAGCAGCCGAATCCCGCTTATGTCAGCGGCGCCAAGCGGGTATTTTACGAATTCATGCTTGACTTTTTGCCTACCGGACAGGGAATCTTGATGTGGCAGTTGCAGATTGCAAATTATTTGCGCATGATCTTGTCTTCCGTGGCGCTGACAATCGTGCCGACAGTCTGTGGCATTGCGATATTCAGGAGGAAAAATCTCAAATAAAGGAGTAAGTCATGGAAATTTGGTTATGGGCGGTTATCGGCATGATGGCTGTAATCATGGCGGCTCTGCTGGTAAAAATTTATCTGTTGCGTAAATCTGCTAAGGAGATTGCGGACGGCTTCGCCGAGCGGCTCATAACCGATACCAATACCTTGCTTGATATTTCTTCGCGCGATCGGTATATGCGCAGGTTGGCAAATGAGCTGAATCGGCAGCTTCGCAATCTTCGCGCCAAGCGGTGTCGTTACAGTCAAGGGGATTTGGAGCTGAAACATGCGGTGGCAAATATTTCACATGATTTGCGTACACCGCTGACGGCAATTTGTGGCTATCTGGAGCTGTTAGAGCAGGAAGAACATTCTGCGTCGTCACAAAGATACATCGGAGTGATCCGCAACCGTGCCGAGCTTTTGACGGAGTTGACGGAAGAGCTGTTCCGTTTTTCGGTAATAACCTCGGGAGAGAATGTCGCAGATAGGCAACCTGTCGTATTAAACCGTGTGCTTGAGGAGAGTATCGCGTCATTTTATTCTGCATTTCGTGCGCGCGGGATCGTGCCGCAGATTCAGATGCCGCAGGAAAAAGTGGTGCGGACGCTTGAACAATCAGCTTTGGCGCGCGTATTTTCCAATCTTTTGCAAAATGTTGTCAAATACAGTGAAGGGGATCTGCTTATCACATTAACAGCGAAGGGAGAGATTCTATTTGTCAATACCGTGCGCGGGCTGGATAGCGTACAGGTGGGCAGATTGTTTGACCGCTTCTATACAGTAGAAACGGCGAGTCACTCTACCGGCTTAGGGCTGGCGATTGCGCGCACGTTGACAGAGCAGATGGGGGGAACGGTTACTGCGGAATATGAAGGGGACAGGCTGAAGGTCTGCGTCAGTTTCCCGGAAATTTGTAATATGGATAAGGTGACAGTATGAAAACAATTTATGTGGTCGAGGATGACGCTAACATCCGTGAGATAGAAATGTTTGCCTTGAAAAATAGCGGCTATGAGGCCATAGGGTTTGAATGTGCCGGTGATTTTCTAACATGCATACAAAGCCAAAAACCGTCTTTAATCCTGCTGGATATAATGCTGCCGGATGAGGACGGTATTGGCGTCTTAAAGAAGCTGCGAGAGCAACCCGACACACAGGAGCTGCCTATTATTTTGGTGACTGCGAAAACGACGGAGATTGATAAAGTGAAGGGACTCGATATGGGTGCGGATGATTATATTACCAAACCTTTTGGCGTCATGGAATTGATATCGCGTGTCAAAGCGCTTCTTCGGCGGGCACAGCCTAAGAAGGAAGAAGATGCGTTTGCGATAGGGGACATTGTTTTGTCTAAGGGCAAGCGTTCCTGTCTGGTGGCAGGAGAAGAAGTGGAGCTGACGTACAAGGAGTTTGAACTTTTATCCCTTCTCATGCAGAATGTGGGGATTGTCTTGACGCGGGACGCCCTGATGGAAAAGATATGGGGCATTGACTTTCTCGGGGAATCGCGGACGTTAGATGTGCATATCAAGACGCTGCGCAAAAAATTGGGCGACGCCGGAAAACATGTCAAGACCGTGAGGAATGTGGGTTATCTCTTACAGTGAAACGTTTACGCTTTTATATCGGACAATCATTGCCTTGGCAGAAGAAGGAGTATGTAAATGGCAAGAAAAATTAATCTCAATTTTATGGTGGTAATCGCAGTATCTATTCTTCTCAGCGTCTTGTTTACGACCATTGTCTCGTATCGGTTCTTTCAAAAAGAGGTTTTTGCAGAGCTCTCTTCCTTTGCGGAAATAATGGAGGATCTGGATTTTATGGAGCGCATGGAGGACAAAGGCGTTGTAAATCCGCATGATGCGCTGCGGATTACCTGGATTGCGCAGGATGGCGCAGTACTCTATGACAGCTATTCGGGAAATACTGCTTTGGACAACCATAAGGGAAGGCCGGAGGTCGCTAAGGCCATGCGAACAGGGGAAGGTATGAGTGTGCGCAGGTCTGAAACGATGGGACAGAATATTTTTTTCTATGCCAGGCGCACCGCGGATGGGACAATTCTGCGAATCGCTAAGGAAGCGGGCAGTATCTGGAATGTTTATCGCAATACGCTGCCCATCACCCTGTTAGTTGCCGTTTTATCATTTTTCATATCTGTGTGGATCGCCAGGCAGCTTACAAAGGCGTTTGTTTCGCCAATCGAACAGATGGCCTCCGATATGGAACATCTGCAAAACGTCAGTACCTACAAAGAACTGATGCCGTTTATTGAGTTGATACGTTCCCGGCATGAGGAGGCGTTGCAAAATGCCAGAATCCGCCAGGAATTTACCGCCAACGTAAGCCATGAACTGAAAACGCCGCTGACCTCCATTTCCGGCTACGCGGAACTGATTGCCACCGGCATGGCTTCCAAAAAGGAAGGGCGGCACTTTGCAGAAGAAATTCATGGAAACGCCCAGCGGTTACTGGCGTTAATTAATGATATTTTGCAATTGTCAGAGCTGGACGACGCGCCGGATGACAGCCTTTCCTTTGAGCCGGTGGATGTATATGAGCTTGCCGCGCGTTGTATGGAGATGGTGCAGCCAATTGCCGAGCGGCACGGCGTTACGCTTTCTCTGAAAGGCACGCCGCTTGTCATTCATGCCGACAAAAGATTGATGGAAGAATTGCTTTATAATTTGTGCGACAATGCCATCCGCTATAACCGCGCGGGCGGCCATGTGTGGGTGACAGTCACAAATCAACTGATTGTGCAGGATGACGGCATCGGCATTTCCCCCAAATACCAGAAACGTGTATTTGAGCGATTTTTCCGTGTGGACAAAAGCCGTTCCAGAAAGACCGGGGGCACCGGCCTTGGACTGGCAATTGTCAAGCATATTGCGGAAGTTCATCATGCAGATATTTCACTAGACAGCGATGTGGGCATCGGTACGACCATTCGCGTAGTATTTGCGGATAACGCTGCGGTTACTCCGACTGTACAGACTGCACAGCCTCTATGACTTGCACACTGTGTTCTGTCACCTTTTTCATGCCCAGTAAAATATCTGAGAGGATGAATCCCATATCTACGCCGTATTTATCTTTTTTGAGACGCTTTTTCTCACCTTTGATAATTCTTTTCTCAATGCGGTTCAGCTCATTTTCTAACTGACTGGCATCGTTGGCGATCACAGGGTCAGGAGCTTCCCAATACTCTGCCGTATGCTGAATCAAAGACAGGACGGTGCTGCCATATAATTTAAGGTCTTCTTTCGCCTCTTTCGAGAAATCAAGCTTCTTCTTTTCCATTTTTTTCGCGCTGAGCGCGATAGACAATGCGTAGTCGGCCACGCGTTCGATATTGCCGACACAGTTTTGCATGGCGGACAACTCCCGGGAATCGGCTTCAGATAATGGAGCCAAATCTATTTTAAATATATAGTCATTGATTTCATCTTCATAACAATCGACGTAATTTTCCAAATCTTCTACATAAGAAGCCTTTTTTCCGCTGTAATTGGTAATCAGCGCAATTGCCTCCTCTGCGGATTCATTTGCCAATGCAAGCATGGCGCCCGTGGTTTTTTTACATTGTGTGAGTGCAAAAGGCGGATTGTCTAAAAAGCGTTTATCCATGTTTGCCAAGGGAGCCAGCTTAGCGGGGAGCTCAGGTTCAATATTTTCTTCCTTATCGCGTACGGAGATGCTTGCCAGCGTTACCAATTTATAGGAAAACGGCAGTAAAATAATGGTGGCAAAAATATTAAAAAAGGAATGTGTCACGGCGATTCCCGACGGCGTGGCAATCTGCTCTAAGAAATCAAAGGGCGAGATATAATGGATGATGTAAAAGCCAATCATAAATACAGCCGTGCCAATTACATTGAAATACAAATGGATAAATGCCGCACGCTTGGCATTGGTGCTTGCCCCGATGGATGACAGGAGAGCCGTGATACAGGTGCCGATATTCTGGCCGGCAATGATTGGCAGCACGGCAGAATAGGGGATCGCTCCGGTAATGCAGAGCGCCTGGAGAATGCCGACCGACGCCGAGGAGCTCTGTATGATGGCAGTGAGGATCGTTCCGGCAATCATGCCGACAATCGGGTTGGAAAAGGCCACAAATAATTCGGTAAATGCGGGGATATTTCTTAATGGCTCCACTGCGGAACTCATGGTGTCCATGCCGAACATGAGAATGGCAAATCCTATGAGAATGGTTCCCACGTCCTTTTTGCGCTCAGATTTACAAAACATTAGTAAAATGATGCCGATCATTGCCAGGATGGGCGAGAACGCATCGGGTTTTAGGAGCTTGACAAAAAGATTATCGCTCTCAATGCCGGAGAGACTTAATATCCAGGAAGTAATCGTCGTTCCGATATTGGCGCCCATGATAATGCCCACGGCTTGCCTAAGCTGCATGATGCCTGAATTGACAAAACCGACGACCATCACGGTAGTTGCAGAGGAAGATTGTATGACAGCGGTAGCGCCTGCGCCGAGCAGCACGCCTTTTAAGGGGCTGTCCGTCAATTTAGAAAGAATCGCTTCCATTTTGCCGCCGGAGACTTTTGCGAGCCCTTCCCCCAAAAGATGCATTCCATACAGGAAGAGGGCGAGCCCGCCGATCATCGTAAATATGCTGAGTAAATCCATGTTCCGTACCTCGCTTTCAATAATGTAGGATCACTGTATCACGCGCTTGTGAAATCAGAGAGAGGTATATGTAAAATCCATGTAAAAAATAGAGGAACCCAGCAGTATAGTAAAAACAAACATATTTTAGATATATGTAAAATCTGCGTAAAAAATACAGTTTATTTCTTGTTATCTTTTTCCAGAAATGATAAGCTTGATGTCAGTATAAAGGAGGAATGTAAAATGATTCTACTTAATGTATTGCTGCTATTCATAGGATTTGCTGCTCTTATTAAGGGAGCGGATTGGTTTGTAGACGGAAGCTCTGCGCTTGCCAAAAATTTTAAAGTTCCGGGAGTGATTATCGGCCTGACGATTGTTGCGTTGGGCACAAGCGCACCGGAGCTGGCTGTCAGCATTTCCGCGGCTGTGCAGGGGTCAAATGAAATTGCCCTGAGCAATGTTGTGGGCTCGAATCTTTTTAATTTGCTGTGTGTGCTTGGTATATGCGCGTTTATCCATGTAGTTCCGGTAGACCAGGCCATCTTGAAAAGGGATTTTCCGCTGTCAATTGCAGTGACAGTCATGGTCTTGTTGATGACAAGCTTTAAAAGCATAAGCTCAGGCGCTTTTCTGCGGGAAAGAATGGATGGCATTGCCGGAAATGTCAGCAGGGTAACGGGCATGGCGCTTCTTGTTATTTTTGTAGTATATATTGCTTATCTGATATATGATGCAAGGAAGCATCCGGAAAAAGAAGAAGCAGAAGAAATGATTCCGCTCTGGAAATGTTTTTTACTGATCATTGTCGGACTGGCACTCATCATTGGCGGGGGGCAGGCAGTGGTTTACAGTGCCAAAGAAATTGCAAGGACGTTGGGAATGAGTGAGACGTTGATTGGGCTGACCGTCGTTGCAGTTGGCACTTCGCTGCCGGAACTTGTCACGTCCGTCGTTGCGGCAAAAAAAGGAGAGACAGGGCTTGCCGTGGGCAATGTCGTGGGTTCGAATCTTTTCAATCTTCTGTTTATTTTAGGGACGTCTTCGGCAATTCATCCGATTGCGGTTAATATGGCGTCTGTTTATGATATGATGATATTGGCAGTTATCAGTATTGTCACATATGTTTTTGCTTTGAGTCAAAAATCAATCAAGCGCACAGAAGGCATTGTCCTCATTTTGCTTTATATTGCTGATGTGATATATGCCATTGTGCGCTAGAATTTCTAGTCGGAAAGTGGCATGTTTCCATGAAGTTCGGCAGTGTTAGTAACGATACTTTTTCTTTTTTGCAAGCAAAAACAGCGCAGTCATTGCGGCCGCCAACAATTCCGCTGCCACCACTGCGTACCAGATTCCGTCAAGTCCCCAAAATAAGGGGAAGATTAAAACAGCCGCGCACTGGAATAAGAAGGTTCGCAAAAAGGAGATGAGCGCGGAAATCAGCCCATCGTTGAGCGCTGTGAAAAAGGACGCGCCCCAGATAGAGAAACCAGACAGCAAAAAGGAGAAAGAAAAAATCGTAAAGGCATGCACGGTCAGTTCCATAAGCGCCTCATCGTAACCGACAAACAGTAGGGAAAGAGGCTGTGCCAATAGCTGCCCTGCGGCGAGCATGGCCACGGAGAATACAGCGATTAACAGCATGCTTTTTTGTCGCAGGCTTTTTAATTCCTCACAGTTTTGCGCGCCATAGTTATAGCTGATGACCGGGGCTGCGCCCACAGAATAACCAATGAAGACTGCCTGGAAGATCATGCTCACATACATCAATACACCGTAGGCGGCGATACCGTTTTCACCTGCGTACTTCATAAGCTGTATATTAAAAAGCATGGATACGACAGACATGGAAATATTGCTCATCAGCTCAGAGGAGCCGTTGGTACAGGTTTTCACCAGCGCAAAACCGTCAAATCTGCATTTTCCGAGCCGCAGAGGGCTGTCATTTCTGCGTGTGAAATAGATTATGGGCACAATACCGCCGGCAAACTGGCTGATAGCGGTCGCTGCCGCCGCGCCAGCCAGTCCCCAGTGCAGTATGGCGACAAACAGGGCGTCTAAAACCATGTTGATGATACCTGCGGCAACGGTTACGTATAATCCTAGCTTTGGTTTTTCGGCGGCGGCAAACAGGCATTGGAACTCATATTGCAGGACGTAAAATGGCAGCGCCAGCAAAATGATACGTCCGTATACGATGCTGTCTTCTAAAAGCTGCCCGTCAGCGCCCATCAGCAAGGCCAGCAGGCGCAGGAACACGATGCCAAATATCGCCAGAATAACGCCGCTAAGAGCAGCCGCGTAGACAACCAGAGAAAACAATTTGTTTGCCCCTTTTCGGTCTCCGACGCCCATTGTCTTGGCAATCAGCGCGCCGCCGCCTGTTCCGAACATGAAGCCTGCGCACCCCAGAATCATTAAAAGGGGCATAATAAAATTGACGGCGGCAAAGGGCGTTTTCCCGGTGAAATTTGAGACAAAAAAGCCGTCTACGATACTGTAGACAGATGTAAAAATAAGCATCAGTATAGCTGGCATGGTAAAGCGCAATAGTCGCCGATAATGAAAGTGGTCCGATAATTGAATGGTATTCTTTGCCATAATGTCCTCCTTTGGGGCTATCGCATTAATATATTTATTCGTTCAAAAGGTTGTAATTTATGTTAGTGCGACAGCCTCTGGATCTTTTCTTTTAAGGCAAGCAGATAAGCTTCCGTCAATTCCAGATATTTATCTACGTCTTCCTGCGGCCAGGAAGCAAAGATTTCATTTTCTGCTGCCAGCACCTTCCCGGCAGTTTGTTCGGCAAGAAGTTTGCCTTTTTCTGTGAGGTAAACGGTTTTATTTTTTGAGCCTGCCATTTGTAAATAGATGATACCTTCCACCTCCAATTTGCGGATAGCGGAGTTAATCGTCTGTTTGCTGAGGCCAGTGCAGTGACGGATTTGTTGCAGCGGCCGGCTGTCTCCCTGTTCCAAAACAGCATAGAGAATGGAAATTGCACTGTCTGACATCCCTAATTTTAAATACATTTCGTGATATGCGGCTCCTGTTTCGCTAAATAGATAATTGTAGCGTTTCAATTCTTTTGATATAGTATTTTTCATGGCGCATCCTCCTGTTGGTATGAAATCATACCATAACAGTATAGTATGATTTCATACTAATGTCAACCATAGTTTTTCGCTCCCAATAAGATACAAGTATGGGTTCGTTTTGGTAAAAGTAAATATTATTTGACAGAGTGAAACTTTTTATGTGCCTGGCGCGTCTAACCTATAGAAAGCGGAAAGGAGAAAATATTATGAATTCACCAAAGAAACAACAACTGGTGGAGCAGGAATTGCTGGCATCTTATGATTCTTTGTACCGCCTGGCATTCACCTATGTGAAAAATGAGGCGGACGCTATGGACGTCGTACAGGAGAGCGCATACAAAGCGATGAAAAACGCCGGCTCATTAAAGGGCAAGGAGTATGTCAAAACATGGCTATGCCGCATTGTGATTAACACTTCATTGGAGCTGTTACGGCATAAACAGCGGGAAATGTCCCAGGAGGTTTTGCAGGAGGATGGGAGAGAAGACGTCTATTGTGACTTTGACACGATTGATGCTTTGGAAATTTTAAGTGAGAAAGAGCGCGTCGCCGTTGTCCTGCGTTACTTTGAAGACAGGAAACTCCAGGAGGTTGCCGATATCCTGGAAGAGAATTTAAGCACAACGAAAAGTATTTTATACCGAAGTCTGAAGAAACTGAAAATCGAATTGACGGAAGGAGAACTTTGTTATGAATCGTAATTTAGAGCAGATCAAACAAGATTACCAGAACATAAAAGTACCTGAAGCCTTAAAACAGCGGGTAGAATCTTCCATTAGCCAGGCAAAGCTTGATTCAGAGCGGGAGAAAATACCAAGAGGATTTGGCGGTGAAAAAAGCAAACGCGCAGTGATCTTTTCCTGGTTTGCCAAGGGATGTGTCGGCGTGGCGGCGGCCGGTCTTTTGCTTACGCTTCTTGTCAGTACCAGTGCGCCGATTGCCTATGCTATGGAGCAGATACCAGTGCTGGGCACGGTGGTAAGAGTCGTTACGTCTCGGGTATATTTGTCTAAGGATAAGCAAATGGAGGTAAATGTTGAGATTCCAGAGACCAGAATCGAGAATCAGGATGGCGAGGTAATGGAAGAAGCGTCTCATGCTTTGAACGACACCATAAAGGCATATACAGATGAAATTATCGCTGCGTATGAGGCGGATGTCAAAGCTTCCGGTGGCGAGGGCGTGCAGGCAGTGGATTTGGATTATGAAGTAGTAACGGACAATGACAGCCTGTTTTCTTTACAATTTCATCAGACTGTGACGATGGCAGGAGCCGCTCAGTCCGAGAAAATATATCATATTGATAAGAAAACGGGAAATATGATTACGCTGAAGGATTTGTTTGCGGAAGGAGCCGACTATATCACGCCGATTTCGGAAAATATCAAGGAGCAGATGAAAACGCAGATGGAACAGGACGATTCCAAAAGCTATAATCTAAATTCCGATGTCGAAGAATGGAATTTCCAAAAGATATCCGAGGATGTGGACTTTTACGTGAACCAATCCGGCAAGCTGGTAATTGTTTTTGACGAATATGAAGTTGCTCCCGGGTATATGGGAGTTGTTACCTTTGAAATTCCTACAAAGGTGGTGGCGCCAATGGTAAAGGATGGGTATCTGGCAGTTTAATGGAAAGTATTTTTTTCTATGAATTTGTGATTTTCTTCCAGCTTATGGGGAATACTTTTTAAGGAAGCTATCAATGGAAACAGCGATATATATGAAGGAGGAAAAACATGAATTTTTATAAGTGCAGTGAATGTCAGAGCATAGCAATGGAAATTGTAGCGGGGGAAACTGCGTGCGGCAAGGTTTTTCAGGAGCTAAAAGCAAATACTACGGATGCTTCCGGGGAGAAGCACGTTCCGGTTGTCGCTAACAAAAGCGGTAAGATATCCGTGAAAGTAGGCGAATTGGAACATCCGATGCTGCCGGAACATTACATTATGTGGATTTACCTGGAGACAGAACAGGGCGGCTATTTGCGAAAGCTTTCTCCTGGCGATAAGCCGGAAGCAGAGTTCCTCTTAGCGGATGGCGATAAGGCTGTGGCTGTGTATGAGTACTGCAACCTGCACGGGCTTTGGAAGGCAGACTGCTAGTAAAAAAGAACACTTGAATAATGAAAGTTTGAACAGCTCTCCACACGTATTGCGTGTTGGGGAGCTGTTGTTTTTATTGTTATGCTACGATGAAAAAATCCTTTTGGCAATGAGGAGTGAGAGAGTGGACTTTGTAACGGACATCGTTTATAATGGAACTACTTAAATACAAAGAGATTACGGAGAGGATGAAGAAAATGAAGAACGTTTTTTCAAAGGAAGAGATAAATACAGGAAGGCAAAGGGAATTCGATTATTTGAAGGGACTGTTCCTGTTGTTTATTTACCTGATCCATGCGTTTCAGGCAACCATGTCCCCAGAGGATCCCTTCATTCAAGCAATTTATATATTTGCAACAATGTCTGGCGCGGCCATTTTCATTTTTGTTATGGGCGTGGGGACGGTTTACAGCAGGAATGCATCGCCGAGGGAATTTGTTAAGAGCGGCGTTCGCATGGTGTTCTATCAATATCTGGATAATATTGCTTATGTGCTGGCATTGGTGCTCCCTTATCCGTTCGTCTCTGGAAAATTGTCAGAGACCGGGCTGGAGAGTTTTCAGTTGTTAATAGAGATTTACATTCAATATACGAATATCTTTTTTATTACTGGAATTATATATCTTATACTGGCATTACTAAAGAAACTGGAACTGAACATTGCCTGGTATGCGCTAATCGGTGCAGCAGTCGGCATAGCGGCGCCATTCCTTTGTGGAATTCCTGTGGATGTGCCGGTACTGGGGTATATTGTCAAACTTCTGATTGGAGAGGCAGACTTTGTTTCGTTCACGCCGCTCTATTTTCTGTCTTATGCATTGTTCGGAATTGTTTTTGGCAAAATTCTGCGGCATGTAAAAGATAAAGCGGGGTTTTACAAGATGCTGTTGATACCGAGTATTGTGGTAGTTATCGTTTGGTGGGGGCTGACGTGCAACACGTATCAATTGGATTTGTCAGAAACGTTTGCCGCGCTTAGTTATACATATACCCATCCAAATCTCTGGCATGTGGTAGCAAGCTTAGCGCATATATTCCTATCTGCCGCAGTCTTCTTTTTTATTGATAAATCCCACAGTAAGGATGGCAAACTTTGTGAGCCAAAGAATCCTGTTGCAAGGCAGATACTATATTACAGTACGCATATATCTAAGTATTATGCACTGCATATAACGGTATATTTTATTGTTCTTGGATTTAACGGCTATGAAAGTTTTCAGAGTTATCAATGCTGGCTTCTCGCGCTGCTGTCAATATTGGTGACGGAGATCATGGTGAGAGGATACAACTATGTATATGATAGAATAAGAACAAAGAAAAGTGCCAAAGCTTAACTGCCAAAGTCATTTAGTTAAGATATTTTTAAAATAGCAAACCTTACCACCTTTCGTTGTTGGTAATAAGCTCAAAAATGAGAAAGATTTTATCAATAATGCCAACACGTCTTACTGAGAAAGATATACAATGATTGTATAATGCTGATGAAAGGAAGGATAAGTACTATGAAATGGAGAAAAATAATCTGTATCATGTTGAGTTTGTTGTTGCTTGGTACGAGTATCTATGTACAGGAAGCATTCCAAGTGCAAGCACAAAACAGCGTAGGTGCAGGAGGGCGGGAGACCCTCAATTTTAACACAGACTGGCTCTACAGCAGTATGGATTACGAAAATGGGGAGGCGGTAAGGTTGGATGACTCTGGCTTCCAGAAGGTGTCGGTGCCCCATGCCAATACAGTTTTGGAGACGCATAAGGGGAACGATTTTCCTAATGAGATCGCCTCTTACCGTTTTGTTTCCTGGTATCGCAGGCATTTTGCTTTGCCGCAGCAGTATACAGGGAGAAATATCACGGTGGATTTTGAAGGTGTGGCGACAATCGCGGACGTATATCTGAATGGTGAACTGTTGGCGAACCATAAGGGCGCGTATACCGGATTTTCAGTAGATATCACAGATAAGGTATATACGGACGGCAGAGAAAATATACTTGCGGTTCGAGTGGATTCCAAGCGGCAGCCCCAGCTTCCACCGGAAGGTGGAAATGTGGATTACTGTTTGGCGGCATTGTCAGGGACGTTACCATGACAATCACTGAGCCTGTTCATGTAGAACGGGTATTTGTCACTACGCCCAATCTCACCAGGGAGCATGGCGTGGTAACAAACAGCGTGGATATTCAGAATAATTCCAAACAGGGGAAAGCCTATACGGTGGAGACAACGGTGCTTGACAAGGATGGCAAAACAGTTGTTTCTGCCTCGGAAAAAGCAGATATCCCAGCAGGACAATTGACAAACGTGCAGATGACGACCAGTGCAATTTCCGCTCCACATCTGTGGGATGTAGACGACCCATATCTCTATACGGCTGTCACAAAGATTAAGGATGGAAATACCCTAATTGATATATATAAGACCAGGTTCGGTATGCGTTTTATGGAGTTTAAGACGGGGCCGGAGGACGGAAGTTTTTATCTCAATGGGGAGAAGATGGAGATTATCGGTATTAACCGTCATGAACAGTGGCCCTGGATTGGTCGCGCTGTGCCCAATAAATTGCAGGAGCGGGATGCAGACTTGATTAAGGCGGACGGTATCAACGCCGTACGCTGTTCTCATTATCCACAGGAACCGTCTTTTCTGGACCGCTGTGATGAGATTGGACTGCTTGTGTTTGAAGAACCACCAGGATGGCAGCATGTGGGAAATGATGAGTGGAAAAATAATTTTAAGAAGAACTTGGAAGAAATGATATTGCGTGATCGGAACCATCCTTCTATTATTAGTTGGAGTGCAAGACCGAATGAATCCTCCTCTAAGGGAAATCTTGCATTTAACCAGGAGTGCGAGGCGATTTCCAAGGAGTTGGACCCAACGAGAGTAACGCACGGAGTGCGCTGGGAATTTGGTATGCCGGGGGCATCGGACAGCGATACGCCGGATAATGATGTGGTTGTGAATGACCTTTTGACGGTCAATTACCGTTATCCTGAGAATCCGCCCCATATCCCCTATATGGTTACCGAACATTCCAATGACTGGTGGGGAGACGGTTATTCCTGGGCAAAAGACGCGGAGGTTATCAAATTTATTGATTCATTTGCGGAACCGCTCGATTATTTCTATCGCAATGATAAGGTAGCAGGCGGTTTTGGTTGGAGTATGTTTGACTACGACAATGAGGTCAATTACACCAAAACGGGGCATGTGTTTTACAGCGGGCTTTACGATATTTTCCGCCATGAGAAGGCAGTTGCTTATCTCTATCGCTCTCAGAAAGAGCCGGGAGGTGATCCATTAATTTATATTGCCAACAGTTGGACAAAGGAAGGCACGAACGCGAATTCCGTTTATGTTATGAGCAATTGTGACGAAGTGGAATTGTTTGTCAATGGCGCTTCCAAAGGGAAAATAAAACCGAATAAATATCTTAACTTACCACATCCTCTGTATGAATTTAAGAATATCTCTTATGAGGAGGGCGAATTGAAAGCAGTCGGTTATCTTGACGGCAAGCAGGCAGGGGATTATGTGCGCAAAACACCGGGAGTAGCAGTGCGTCTTATTGCTGAAGCGGATTACAGCACGCTTGTGGCAGACGGAACGGATATGACGAGCATATCGGTTACCGCAGTGGATGAAGAAGGGAAGCATGTGCCTTTTGCGGCGAATAAGATAAATGTTGTGCAGACAGGCGGCACAGAAACAACTTTAATTACAGAGCGGAATGTGGAACTGGAGAACGGAAAAGTTGCTTTTTTGGTGCAGTCGAAACGTGATGCTGTGGGCAATGCGCAGTTTAGCATTACTTCGGAAGGATTGGAGCCGGCTTCTGTAGATATTACCATTCATCCGTTTCATGCGGATAACATCGTTCCGGTTGTACAGACGACTGGTACGGCGCCATTGAAATTCGCGAATGCATACGCTGTCAATGACAGCAGGAGAGGGAACGGGCTTTCTGAATTCGCTTACCAGGGAAGCGGTTGGGTATACGCCGGCGAAAAGACGGCACACCAGAGCGATAATCATTATTCCAAGCAGGCGGGCGATAGCGTGCGCATTCGGTTTGTGGGAACAAATCTCAAATATTATGGAGCGAAAGCTAATAACCACGGAGTGGCGGCATTTTCTGTCGATGGAGGCGCCGAAACGAAAGTGGACTGCTATGCGGCCAACAGAGATGCAAATGCGCTGCTTTTTGATACAGGAACCTTATCATATGGGGCGCATGTGTTAGAAGTGCGGGTAACTGGGGAAAAGAACGCCGCATCCTCAGATTATTATCTGAATGCAGATAAGATTGAAGTGTCTGCGGGAGGCGATCAGAATGTGGTGAACGACCATACACAAGGAAATGGAGCGTTTCAGTTTGAATATTCCGGTACTTGGGCTTCCAGTATGGACGCAGCCTGTTATCAGGGAGATAATTATTGGTCTAACGAAAAAGACGCTTACCTGACGTTTAAGTTTACGGGTACGTCCGTGAAATATTATAGTACAAAGGCAGGAAATATTGGGATAGCCGCATTTTCTATTGACGACGGAGAGGAACAATTGGTTGATATGTACCAGGCGGACAAAGCAGACCAGCAGCTCGTGTATGAAGCGAGTGGTTTAACGCCCGGTTCCCATACGTTGAAAGTGCGGGTAACTGGGAACAAAAACGCCGCAGCTTCTGATTGCTGTGTGGTAGCAGATAAGATTACAGTATCCAGCGGCGAAGAGAATTGTAGTCATCAGCATACGGAGCTCTGGAATAAGGTAGCGGCAGACTGTACAAAAACGGGCTATAGCGGCGATACTTACTGCTTGAATTGCGGCGTGAAAATTTCTCAGGGAAAGGTAATCTCTGCGTCAGGGCATCGCTGGAACAGCGGAGTGATTACGAGTCAGTCGACGGTCAGCAAAGCGGGTGTTAAGACTTTTACCTGTAGCGTCTGCAAGACAACGAAGACGGAGGCAGTGGCAAAGCTCAAAGTCCCTAAGAAGGGTAGCAAACTGAAAGACGCTACTTCCAAAGCAGAATATAAAGTACTATCGGTAAAAGTTTCTGGGGGAAAAGTAACTGGAACTGTTTCGTATGTGAAGTCGCAGAATCAATCGGCAAAGAATGTGACAATTCCGGCAAAGATTATAGTGAATGGGGGAGCTTATACGGTAACTGCTATTGCTGATAAAGCTTTCCGCAACAATAAGAATGTGACGAAAATTACTGTTGGAAACAATGTCAGGACAATCGGCAGCAGCGTATTTTATAATTGTAAGAAGCTAAAAACAGTTACGTTGGGCAAGAAAGTAGAGACCATTGGCAATAATGCTTTTGGAAAATGTACGGCGCTGACAAAGCTCACAATTCCCGCCGGTGTGAAGAAGGTTGGCAAACAGTCCTTTGCCGGCTGCAAAAAGCTGAAAACGATCACAATTAAAACGACAAAGCTGAAGAAATCTTCCATTGGCAGCAACGCTTTCAAAGGAATTTATACCAAAGCAACGTTTAAAGTACCAAGGAGTAAGCTGAAATCTTATCGCAGCATTTTGCGCTTGCGCGGTGCAGGAAAGAAGACAACAGTAAAATAGGAACTGGTATGCTTAAAGTTCAGCCCACGCCATTCGCAAAGTTCTACGCTTTGCTTCGGTCGTTGCTTAACAAGTGCCACCGGCACTTAGCAACCTACGGCACTTTCACGCTGCTTTATCTTATCGGGAAACGGTAGGAGACCTCAGGACTCTCCCCAACTTCGTTGGGTCCCCCCTCAGGTTAAATGCTAACTTTGCTCATAAAATGGCGTTCCCTCAGCCGAAATGAATCGTGTAAAATTCGTGCATACCCACAGGGCACTTAGCACGATTTTCCCCGATTTATTCGGCTGGCTGAATTGTTCGTAAATAAAAAAAGTTTCAAGATTTAGTTCCAATAAGGCAGATTTTGTGGTAAAATACCATCTGATTATAGGTTTTTAGGCTGTTTCGTACATGGAAAGGCCCATAAGTGCCGGATTTCGGCAGGAGAAGAAGACTGTAAGAAAGGAAGGTATATAAGGCAGAATCTGCCTTATAGTAATGGAGGATATGATAAAAGTAGTAAAGTTTGGCGGAAGCTCCCTGGCAAGCGCCGGGCAGTTTTCAAAGGTAGGAAAGATTATTCGTGCAGAGGAAAGCCGCAGATATGTGGTGCCCAGCGCGCCTGGGAAACGCAATGCCAAAGATACGAAAGTGACGGATATGTTGTATCAGTGTTATGCGCAAGCGGAGGCAGAGGAGAATTTTTCTACTGCTTTGCGAAAAATTAGGGAGCGCTACGAGGCGATTATCAATGGTCTTCATCTCAAGTTATCCTTAGTCAAGGAATTTGAGGAGATCGCTGAGAACTTTAAGAATAAGGCGGGAGAGGATTACGCCGCTTCTCGCGGAGAATATTTGAATGGAATCATCATGGCGGAGTATTTGGGCTATGAGTTTATTGACGCGGCCAAAGTCATTCGCTTTGATGATAAGGGAGAATTTGACGCCGAGAAGACAAACGAGATTTTGGCTGCACGTCTTAATAGCTGTGAGCGTGCCGTAATTCCCGGATTTTATGGGGCGAAGGCGGACGGCACGGTGAAGACATTTTCCAGAGGCGGCTCTGATATCACAGGCTCAATTGTGGCAAAAGCAGTTCAGGCGGATATCTATGAGAACTGGACGGATGTGTCAGGATTTTTGATTGCAGATCCACGGATTATTGACAACCCCAAAGGAATTAAAGTGATTACCTATCGGGAGCTTCGCGAGCTTTCTTATATGGGAGCTACTGTTTTACATGAAGATGCAGTATTTCCGGTACGCAAGGCAGGTATACCGATTAACATCCGTAATACCAACGCGCCGGAAGATGAGGGTACACTGATTGTAGAAAGTACTTGCCGTATGCCGGATTATACCATTACTGGAATTGCAGGAAAAAAAGGATTTGTGGCGGTAAATGTCGACAAAGACATGATGAATTCTGAGGTTGGGTTCGGACGTAAGGTTTTGGAGGCATTTGAGAAATATGGTATTTCCTTTGAACATTTGCCCTCCGGCATTGACACGATGACTGTGTTTGTGCACCAGGAAGAATTTGAGGGCAAAGAACAGCAGGTACTATCTGCCATCCATCGTCTTGCGAAGCCGGACAGCATAGAACTGGAAAGTGATATTGCCTTGGTTGCAGTAGTGGGGCGCGGTATGCGCTCTACGCGAGGGACAGCCGGACGGATTTTCTCTGCGCTTGCCCATGCGAATGTCAATGTGAAGATGATTGATCAGGGCTCTAGCGAGCTGAATATTATTATTGGCGTTAAAAGCTGTGACTTCGAGACGGCAATCCGCGCCATCTATGATATCTTTGTTGAGACGCAATTGGCCTAAGGAGGGACCCAGCGAAGCTGGGAGGATGCCTTAGGCCTCTTGGAACAGCCAAAGAAGTAAATTGGCATAAGGGGGCATTTATGACTCCATCAGACAAGAAACGCCTGATTGCAAAATATGTGCGGGAATTTTCCCGCGACGGGAGGATGCAATGCTCCCGCAATTTCATACAGCATGGGAGTACTTCTGTGTATGCGCACAGCATTCGCGTGGCATACTACAGTTTGAGTATGGCAGATTTTTTGCATTTGCGCAGGAACAGACGGGAATTAGTGCGCGGTGCGTTGCTGCACGATTATTTCCTGTACGATTGGCATGAGAAGGACAGAACCCATAACCTTCACGGATTTCGCCATCCATTTACGGCATTAAGGAATGCGGATGCAGATTTTACGCTGAGCAGACGCGAGCGCAACATTATTTTGCGCCATATGTTTCCCTTGATTCCGGTGCCGCCTTCCTGTCTGGAAGGCTGGATTGTGTGTCTGGTGGATAAAGGATGTTCCATCTATGAGGTAATAAAATGACAGAAAGAAATCGAAGGAAAGAGATAAAATGGGATAAACTGGATAACACGGCAAATGTCTTTCCGGTGATTGCCGGCGAAAGTATGACAAATGTTGACCGAATCTCTGTAACTTTGCAGGAAGAAGTACAAAAGGAACTTTTACAAGAGGCGCTACAGCGCGTATTGCCTTGGTTTGACGTATTTCGCGTGCGCATTCGTTATGGTGTGTTCTGGTATTATTTTGAGACGAATCAGAAGCCGGCGCCGGAAGTGAAACAGGAATACCGTTATCCCTGCCAGTTTATCTCGCCCAACCGGAATCGTAATTATTTGTTTCGGGTGAATTATTATAAAAATCGGATTAATTTAGAGGTCTTCCATGCGCTGACGGATGGCATGGGAGGCATTACTTTTTTGCGGGAACTCACTTACCAGTATTTACGCCTTGCGCATCCCGAACTGCGGGAAAAGTTGGGCGACGGTCTGTGCAGCGACACATCCCTAAACCGTGAGGACAGTTACTTAAAAAATTACAAAAAGAGCCACAAAAAGGGCTATAAAACGGCGCGGGCTTTCCAGGTGAAAGGGGAAAAACTGCGGCCGTTAGAGCTTGGCGTGATGCATGGTTATATGCCGATTTCGGACTTAAAAAAGGCATGTCAGAAATACGATGTTTCTATTAATGAATATCTAGCAGCGTCATTTCTGTGGAGCATTTACCAGGAGTGTTTACAGGGGGCGCCTTCCAAACGTCCGATTAGTTCTTGTGTGCCGGTGAATCTGCGCCCTTATTTTAATTCTATTACCATGAAAAATTTCTTTGTAATCGTGTCTGCGGTATTCCATCCCAAAGAGGAGAATTATACGTTTGCCCAAGTGGTACAGATTGTGGCGGAAAGCCTTCGCAGTCAGATTAACAGAGAGCATTTGGAGAATCTATTTGCGTATAATGTGTCAAATGAGAAAAATTTTATATTGCGTGCGGTGCCGCTTTTTATAAAAAACATTGCCATCCGTTCGATATACAGGACCAGCGCGCTTGCGAATACGACGACGGTTACCAATATTGGCAATATTCAGGTGAAAGAGGAGTATCAGGATTATATCCGAGATTTCAGCGCGATGTTGTCCATGTCCGAGGGGCAGAATATCAAAGGCACCATTTGTTCTTATAGGGATACGATGGTGTTTACAATAAGCAGCAATCTTGCGGATGTGTCTGTACAGCGGGGATTTTTCCGACGGCTTTCCCAAGATGGCATCCCCGTGCGGATTGAAACGAATGG
Organism: uncultured Lachnospiraceae bacterium; assembly: GCA_947565425.1. GTDB lineage: Bacteria > Bacillota > Clostridia > Lachnospirales > Lachnospiraceae > Petralouisia. The sequence goes on along the minus strand of CANOFW010000022.1, from coordinate 19,220 downwards.
AGTGTATGACGAATGAGAGTATGTAAGAAATGCCAGGTGGAAATATTAGATGATACCAGTGTATGTCCCCTTTGCAATAGTGTGCTGGAACTATCAGGGGAAGAAGAATGGCATAACGGTTACCCTGATGTGAAAGCAGTCTCCAAGAAATTGAGTTTTGTGGTGCGGCTTTATAGTTTCCTGGCAATTATTATTGAAGCGTCCCTAATTATCATCAATTATCTTACTTACCGCGGAATTTGGTGGTCAGCAATCAGCGGAATAACGATACTTTATTTTTTTATAACCTTGAAATATTCACTTCAGAGAAATAACGGTTATAAGGCGGTGATTCTTGTGCAGCTCATCGGAGCGGTGATTTTAGTGATTGCTGCGGATGTTATTGTCGGTTACCAGGGCTGGTCAATCAATTATGTATTGCCAAGCGCGATATTGCTGTTGAACGCCACGATTGGCATACTGATGCTTGTCAATATGTCCAACTGGCAAAGCTATATCCTTTTGCAGATTCTTACCGTTCTTTTGTCCGCTGGTTGCGTGTTGTTGTGGAAATTGGAAGTAATTACAAGTCCAATCCTTACACTGACGGCGCTTGCCGTCTCCCTGTGTATGCTCCTTGGAACTTTGATTTTTGGGGAACGTAGGGCGAAAGCGGAGTTGAAGCGGCGTTTTCATGTATAAAGAGGCTGCAATTACGAAAAAGTATGAAGAGATACGAAAGGAGAAAGACATGCAGGAAGTCAGCGTACGCGGAAGAGTCATTCGGGACATGATTGCACATGTGACGAATGATAACCTCATAGGCAGGAAGATTAAAACGGGGGAGCTGCGTAAGAAGTTGGTAGAGCCCAAGTGGAGATGTCCGGAATGTTTTCGCTTGACGGAGATTGCGATGCCTGAGTTTCAGATGGAATATCTTTGCCGCAGGGAAAAACCACGGACAGATTATGTGATTTTGCAACTTCACGGCGGCGGCTATATCGGCGCCATGCGCAACGCTTATCGTTCCTTTGCAGGATTGTATTGTGAGGTCAGTAAAGGCATGGATGTGCTGACGATTGATTACCGAGTAGCCCCTGAAGATCCTTATCCGGCGGCGCTAGAGGATGCTGTCGAGGCGTACAATTGGCTGCAAAATGCAGGCTGGCGCAGCCGACAGATTATTGTGGCGGGCGATTCGGCAGGTGGAGGGCTTGCGCTTGCACTTTGCATGTATTTAAAAGATCATAATAAAAGGCTGCCGGGTGGACTGGTATTGATGTCGCCTTGGGCAGATTTAACGGCCAGCGGTCCATCTTATCTGGACAATTATGAGAATGACCCACTGTTTGGAAAAACAACGGATAGTCTGATTTATAACCGGGATTATGTGGGAATGCACGATCTAAAAGACCCATATATTTCTCCGATGTTTGGGAATTATTGGGGCTTTCCGCCCATGTTGATTCAGGCGGGTTCCATAGAAATGCTGTTGAGCGATTCCATTGGCGTTGCACACAAGGCAAAACGGCAGGGTGTGAAAGTGCGCCTGAGCATTTATGAGGGGATGTTCCATGTGTTCCAGATGGGGATGATGATGATGCCGGAATCAAAGCGGGCATGGCGCGAAATCGGCAGATATTTTGAAGTGGTGACGGGACGGTGAGGCTTGACAAGCGGGGAGCTGGAAAATTATAATAGAAATGGTGAGAATCGCATAAAGAGAAAGGTGATACATATGAGAAGAAGAAAGCAGTTTATGGGTATACTGTTATCATGGATATTATTAATGGGAATTTTCCAGTTAGCGCCGGTTCATTTAGAGGGAGCCCAGGTGTTTGCGGAAACGATACAATCTGGCGACAATAGTTTATCATCGCTAAGTATATCGCCGGGGACGCTATCACCGGCATTTCAGTATAATGTTGTCGATTATACGGCGTCAGTAGGAGCTGATGTAACCAGTGTGGAAGTAAGCGCTACGCCGTCCAATGACACGGCGACGATTGAGTCGGTTTCTGGCAACACGGATTTGCAGGCTGGGGAGAATCTTGTCAGTGTTGTGGTGAAAGCACAAAATGGCGTGACTGCTACCTATAAGATTGTGGTGACCCGTGAGGGAACGCAGGAAGATACTGCGCAGGATACGCAAGATGCGCCGGCGCAAGAGCCGCAGACAGAGGGTACGGAAGGTGGAATTACGTTAGATGGGCATCCGTTTAATTTAGCGCCTGCGATTCCAGATGAGGTCGTGCCGCAGGATTTTACAAAGACGACGGTTACCTGTCAGGGACAACAGGTGGAAGGACTTACATTTGATAAAGCAGAATTGACGCTGGTTTATTTAACGACGCCAAGTACGGAGGTTAAGAATACGCTTGCTGTGTATGAGAATGAAGGCAGCGTATATCCGTTTCGTAAGGTTTTGCTTGACGAAGCAAATTATATTATTATATTGAATCCGCCGCAAGAGACCGGTCTTTCGCAGGAGTTTACGCAGACTGAACAGACGGTAGGGGATTTTGCGCATGTGCCGGCATTTGTCAGGGCAGGAGGTGCCTTGCAAACAGAAGAGCCACAGGCGGACGAGGGCGCAGAAGCGGGGGAAGATTCTAACAGCGAGGGATTTTTCTTAATCTATGGCGCCAGCAGTTATGGAACGAAGGGATGGTATCAGTATGATACCAAGGAATCTACGCTTCAGCGATATAATCCGGTAGAACTGGCAGTACAGCAGTCTGCGCCGAGTATACAGCCGGAAGATGAGCTAGAGCCCAGCGCGGAGATGCAGAGCTTGCAGAAAGCGTATACTGATATGGAAGAGCAATATAACAGCCAGAAAGATACGTCCAGAAAGACAACTGCTGTATTGATATTTATTATCGCAGTATTGCTGGTAGTGGTAGTAAATTTGCTCTTGCGCGGCAGAAGAGGCGAGGACGAAGATACAGAGGACATGGAATACGATGATTTGGCTAAGAAGTTCAGGAGCCAGATGAAAAATGAGAAGAAATCTCATCATAGAGAAGAAAAATCGTTACCGGAACTTGGTTCAGATATAAGACAGAAAAAGAATCTCGGCGTAAAAGATGTTGCTAAGGTAGAGAAGAATGCGGAACGCAAGCAGATAAAGTCAGAGCAGAAAGCGGACAGAAAGCAGTCAGGTACAGAGCATTTGACGGGCAGAAAGCAGCCAGGTGCAGAGCATTTAACGGGCAGAAAACAGCCGGACACAGAGGTGATGGCTGGGAGGAAACAGCCAGGTACAGAACCGATGACGAGCAGGAAGCAGCCGGGCGCAGAGCCGATGACGAGCAGGAGGCAACCGGAGGTAAGAGTGACGCTGGACGATGATTTTGAGGTAATAGACTTAGAAGATTTATAATGAAGGAAAGCAATAGATTGACAGGAGGAATCAATGCGTAGACAGTATACAGGTCAGGCAAAAAAAGCGTTGGAGCTTGCAGGCAAGCTTTCCAAGAAGCTTGGACATAATTACATTGGAACAGAGCATATCCTGGCAGGACTGATTCAGGAAAGACACGGCGTAGCAGCGCAGGTTTTGTTGGATAACCAGGTGGAGGAAGAGAAGCTTTTAGAGATGATTGAGGAGCTAATTGCACTGGGGGAAGGAGCCGTGCTGTTAGATAGAGATGGATATTCGCCAAGAACGCAGCATGTGCTCGATACCGCAGAAAAGGAAGCTGCTCGTTTTGACAGTGAGCGGGTTGGCACAGAGCATCTTCTGTTGGCACTTTTAAAAGAAAATGAATCCGCGTCCGTGCGGCTCTTGAATACAATGGGAGTCAATCTGCAAAAGCTTTATATTGAACTTTTGGTGGCAATGGGCCAGGAAGGTAGTTTTTCAAAAGAAGAGCTGAAATCGGCCAAGGTCAGGAAGAAGAATTTACAGGCTACTCCGGTATTGGACCAATATTCCAGAGATTTGACCCGGCAGGCACAGGAGGGACGGTTGGACCCTGTGATTGGCAGGAAAGAGGAAATCCGCCGTGTAATTCAAATTTTGAGTCGACGGGGCAAGAATAATCCTTGCCTGATTGGAGAACCGGGTGTGGGCAAAACGGCAATTGCAGAAGGGTTGGCACAACAGATCTCTTTAGGGCTTGTGCCAGACTCAGTGGCAGATAAGCGTGTGATAACGTTGGATTTATCGAGTATGATAGCTGGTTCTAAATATCGTGGAGAATTTGAGGAGCGCATTAAGAAGGTAATTCGGGAGGTAATTGGAGCCGGAAATATTTTATTGTTTATGGATGAATTGCATACAATCATTGGCGCGGGAGGCGCAGAGGGGGCTATGGACGCCTCTAATATTTTAAAGCCTTATCTCGCCCGGGGTGAACTGCAAATGATTGGCGCAACGACAGTAGAAGAGTATCGCAAATATATTGAGAGAGATGCCGCATTAGAGCGGCGCTTTCAGCCGGTGCTGGTGGAAGAACCGTCTGTACAAGAAACGATTGAGATTTTAAAAGGACTGCGTAGGTTCTATGAAAAGCACCATCAGGTTGAGATTACGGATGAAAGCTTAGAGGCGGCGGCAAGACTGTCGGAACGCTACATTTCAGACCGTTTTTTGCCGGATAAGGCAATCGACCTGATGGATGAAGCAGCGGCGCGTGTGCGCTTACAGAGCTTGAAATCCTCCGAGCGGATGCAGGAAATTTCCACGGAAATCAACCGTATTACCGAGGAGCAGGAAGAGGCAATCCGCAATATGGATTTGGAGTTGGCATCAAAACTGCGCAGAGAAAAAGAAGAATTGCAGAGTGAATCGCAGAAGTTACAAAAGAAGAATAAGAAATCATTAAAACAGAAGAGGGCGCAAGTGCAGGAGAATGATATTGCGGAAGTGATCGCGCAGTGGACGAAAATTCCCGTAAAAAGACTTACTGAGGAAGAGGGCGTAAAGTTGCGTAGACTGGAAAGCGAGCTTCATAAACGCGTCATCGGGCAGGAAGAGGCAGTCAGCGCTGTGGCAAAGGCGGTTCGCCGCGGTAGGGTTGGGCTCAAAGATCCTGACCGTCCCATCGGTTCGTTTTTGTTTTTAGGGCCGACAGGTGTCGGTAAGACAGAGATTTCCAAGGCGTTGGCGGAGGCAATATTTGGCAGTGAAGAGTCGATGATCCGTGTCGATATGTCGGAATATATGGAGAAGCACAGCGTGTCGAAGATGATTGGTTCGCCTCCCGGCTATGTGGGTTATGACGAAGGCGGGCAGCTCAGCGAAAAAGTAAGGCGCAACCCGTATTCTGTGATTTTGTTTGATGAGATTGAAAAAGCGCACCCGGATGTATTTAACATTTTACTGCAAGTGTTGGATGATGGGCATATTACGGATGCTCAGGGCAGGAAAGTAGATTTTAAAAATACAATTATTATTATGACTTCTAACGCAGGGGCTCAGTCGATTATTGAGCCTAAGGCGCTTGGCTTTGCCTCCGTGGAAGACGCAAAGCATGATTATGAGCGCATGAAAGGCGGCGTTATGGAAGAAGTACGCCGGATATTTAAGCCGGAGTTTTTAAACCGTATTGATGAGACGCTTGTTTTCCACGCATTGACGAAGGAAGACATGAAGAAGATTGTCACGCTGATGACGAAAACACTGATTACGCGCTGTAAGGAGCAGATGGGAATTACGTTGCGAATTAACGGCAGTGTAAAGAGCCATATTGTGGAGTCTGCGTATGAGCCTAAGTACGGTGCACGTCCTCTGCGCAGGAAGATTCAGAATGAGTTAGAAGACGGACTTGCCGAGGAGGTTTTAGCAGGCAGAGTCAAACGCGGAGATCAGGTGGAAGTTACGATGAGCAAGAAAGAAGTACAATTTACGGTTCTATTAAAGAAGTGAATGTGGAGAGAGTTGGTATGAAAAATTCAGGCAAAGTAAAAATTGCGGCAATCACACTGGCAATCATTTTGGCGTCGGCGATTTTCCAATACTTTGGCGCGGCAGGTTTTTGGGATATGGGCATTTGCGATCGGCTGAATCAACGAGAATCTGTGACCAACAAGAAGATTTATATCGTAGGCATTGATGATAAAACGCTGGAACAATATGGTCCGGTCAATACATGGAGCAGGGACATTCCGGCGCTGTTGGTGGAAACGCTGAATGCAAACGCGTCGGCGAAGCCGGCAGTTATCGGCTTCGATGTGATCTACAGTGAGGAGGCGGAGGCGGGCGCAGACGGTCACTTTGCTGAGGTTTGTAAGGCGGCCAGTAATGTTGTGGTGGCGCGAAGTTTTTCTTTCAAGGAGATGCCGGAGAGAGATGAGAATGGTAAAGTTACGTATAATCCATACCATGTAGATTATGTGATTGAGCCTTATCAGCGACTTCGCGATAGCGCGGTCAGTGGGTATGCCAATACGACTGTGGATGCAGACGGTTATGTACGCCAGGCCATGGCATACATTGATTATGAGGGGGAGCGGGCGTATAGCCTTTCCTCCCAGGTCTATAAAATGTATCAGGAAAGCCAGGGGAAAGATGCGACTTTCCCGGCTACTTATGGCAGAAGCAATCGCTTTTATTTTACATATTCCGGCAAACCGGGCGGTTACAATGTAGTATCTATGGCAGATGTGCTGGATGGCAGTGTCGATGTTAATATTTTTCAGGGAGCGATCGTGCTGGTAGGCGCTTATGCTGTGGGGATGCAGGACTCCTACACGCCGGCAATTTCGCATAATAGCCAGATGTATGGAGTGGAAATCCATGCCAACATCATCGAAGCTCTTTTAGAGGGGAAGACACAGACGCCGTTCTCTCCATTTATCTATGCCATGATTGCCGGTATTCTCTGCGGGCTGTTTTTTTTGGCGGCGCACAAGCTGGGAATGCTGCCTTCTGGCATATTGTTGCTGGTACTGATGGTACTTGATATTGTTTTTACTAGATTTATGTATCTACAGGGCAGTATTGTGCCCATGGTATTGCTTCCGCTTGTACTGGTACTGATTTTTCTTGCACGTGTGATCCAGGGGTATCTCACAGAGCTTATGCGCAGACGGCGGGTAGTCAATGTGTTTAAACAGTATGTAGCGCCGCAGGTTGTCGATAAGATTAGCAAAGATAAGGATTTTGAACTGGTGCTTGGCGGGGAAAACCGCCATATTGCCGTATTGTTTGTAGATATCCGCGGCTTCACAACGATGTCGGAAAGTATGCGGCCGGAAGAGGTTGTGGAAATCTTAAATGAGTATTTGAGCCTTACCACCAAATCTATTTTTGACAATGGCGGCACACTTGATAAGTTTGTGGGAGACGCTACGATGGCGGTGTTTAACGCGCCGTTTGAGTTGGATGATTATATTTTCCGTGCCGTTTGTACGGCATGGGATATGAGGGCGGGTGCAGATGCGCTGGCAGATAAATTTGAAAAACGATTCGGCAAGAGCGTTGCTTTTGGCATTGGTGTCAACTGCGGAAATGCAGTCGTTGGTAATATCGGCTGTGAGTTCCGTATGGATTACACGGCAATTGGGGACACCGTCAACACGGCTGCGCGCTTGGAGAGTAATGCGAAGCGGGGACAGATTTTAATTAGTGAGGATGTATACGAAGCGGTGAAAGACCGAGTAAGCGTAACGCCGATTGGCGAGATTCCATTGAAGGGAAAGAGCAATGGAGTATTTGTATATCAATTGGATGAGGTGAAGAAATAAATGAGCAGAAGATACATCATTCCTGAACGGACGGATCTAGATCGTTCACTCCGTCTTGCCGAAGAATATGGATGTGCATTTGAATATAACGATTTTTTTAAACCAGAAGTTTTAGATGATCCTGTAAAACAGGAAGAAATTATTGAGTTTTATGCCAAATACCGCAGTGACTTTTCACAGGATACGATGCACGGGGCGTTTCTGGATGTGACAATTCACAGCAGCGACCCGCTTATTCGAGATGCGTCTATACTGCGTTTGCGTCAGTCTATGGAGATAGCCAGCCGCATGGGGCTTAGGGGCGTGGTATTTCACACTGGAAGGTTGGGCGGATTTCGTGCCGAAAATTATTTAAAGCTTTGGCATGAGACGAATCTGCGCTTTTTCTCGGAGCTTGCCGAGACTTACCCCAGGCAGCAGATCTATATGGAAAATATGTTTGATGAAGCCCCGGATGTGATGGCACAGCTTGCCGAGGCAATGAAAGGGACAGAAAATTTCGGTATCTGTCTGGATTATGCGCATGCGGCGTTGACTGATTGTTCACAGCAGGAGTGGGTGCGGACGCTGGCACCTTATATCAGGCATATCCATTTAAATGACAATAATTTGAAAAATGACTTGCATCAGCCGGTCGGGGAGGGTAAGATTGACTGGAAAGAATACAAAGGATTAATTGAGGAGTATGGTATAGGGGCCAGTGTACTGGTGGAAGTGAGTGGTTGTGAGGGGCAGCAAAAGTCGCTGGAATATTTGAAGAAGCAGAAAATATATCCATTTCATCAGCAGAGATAAGGAGAGATTAGATGCGTCTGGAATATGAAGATTTTAAAAAAATATTGAATATTGGCATCAATCTGTCTACCGGCAGGGACAGGAATAAGATCCTGGCGTCTATTCTCGAGAGCGGGATGGAGGTCACGAATTGCGATGCCAGCACATTGTATTTGTATGAGAATGATAAGCTGACATTTAAAATTATGAAGACACTTTCCATGGGAATCAGCCGAGGTGTAGGTGGAGAAGTGATAGATATGCCGCCGGTTGCCATGAAAGAGGAGAATGTCTGTGCCTATACAGCAATCCACAGGGAAATTGTCAATATACCGGATGTTTATGACAGCGACCGTTTCGATTTTTCCGGTCCCAAGCAGTATGATTCATTGACGGGCTACCATACGAAATCACAGCTTGTAATTCCGCTTGAGAATAATGAAAATGATTTGATTGGTGTATTGCAACTTATCAATGCTATGGACAAAGAAGGGAATGTGATTCCTTTTGACAAGCAGTTTGACATTATCATCCGTTCTCTGGGGTCAATGGCGGCGATTGAACTGACAAACCTTACCTATATGGAAGAGTTGAAAGCGCAGCTCTATTCATTTGTGGAAGCATTGACGACAGTACTGGATGAACGTTCGCCCTATAATGCCTCCCACACGCGCAATGTTGCGAGATATTCCCAGATTCTGGCAGACTATATTACCGAATTGCATGAAAAGGGACAGTGTGAGGAATATTTTGATCAGGGCAGAAAAGAACAATTACTGCTTGCCGCGCTGTTGCATGATATCGGTAAACTAGTGGTGCCTCTTGGCGTTATGGACAAGGCTACCCGCCTTGGCGATGACTTGGCAAAAGTAGAAGAGCGCTTTGAATTGTTAGAAACTCTTTATGAAGTTGATATGCTTCGGGGAAGAATTACAGAAGAAGAATATAAGAAGCAAATTGACGACTTGAGATCGGATTTAGATTTTATACATAAAATTGATGGGGTAGGTTACCTCGATAGTGCAAGTTATAAACGTGTTTGCCGTCTTTCCTTGAAAAAACATATAAAAGAAAATGGAAAAGTGACGAAATATATAACAGATAAGGAAAAAGATTGCCTGAGCATACGTCAGGGAACGCTGACAGTAGAAGAGCGCGAGGTAATGAAGAACCATGTAGTTGTGACGGAAAAGATTCTCAGCAAAGTACGCTTTAATAAGAACTTTGCAATTGTACCGAAATGGGCGGCGTCCCATCATGAATTTCTCAATGGAACCGGTTATCCCAAGCAGTTGACGGCCGAAGAGCTGGATTTGGAGACACGAATTCTCACGGTAGCAGATATTTACGATGCTTTGACGGCGATTCGCCCCTATAAAAATGCAATTCCGGATCATGAATCCATCACTATGCTGAAAAACATGGCAGAGGAAGGAAAGGTGGATGGCAGGATTGTCGACTGGCTTTCCGAGGCATTAAAGAAGGAGGTATGAGTTCAATGAAAAAGAATTGGAAAGGATGGCTTTCTCTTTGCCTGGCATTTGTACTCAGCTTTATCATTTTGCCGGCAGCAGTAAATGCAGACGGTGAGTATGCGAATTTAAAGCTGTATACAGGCTCCGCCAGAGTAACGTCGGATATGTATGTCTCTGCTGATACCGGGACATATGCAGAGGATGTAAATGAGAACTGTCCGATCGGTTACAGAAGAGACGGCTACAAGGTGTGGAGACTGAACGAGTCAGGTTACACGGTTGCCAGCAGATGGGTAAGCGATAATGAGAATGAATGGGCGGCACAGTTGACAGGTTTTTTTTCACCGGAAACTGTGATGCTTGCGCCGAATTGGGTAACGGAATATTCTGCGGAACCCATCACAGCGGAGAATCCTACGGTAGTGATTGGAGATGGCAGTGCACAGGACAGAGGAGATTTTTATTACCAATGGCTTCATGAGCGTAAGGTAGTGGATATAGGGAATTATTACGATGAACATGAGCAAATAAAAGGAGACGGCAGCAATGCAGTCTATAATAGTGAAGTTAAAAAATGGATAGCTGGCACAGAGCAGCCCTACATGGAAGTGAGGCTTTCTCTACAAAGAGGCGATATAGTAGCCATAAAGAACATTAGCGGCGGTGCAAATGCGCAGCAGTATTTTAGTGGCTATCTCAAGACGCCGAATGGTTCGTCCTGTTTGGAGACCTATGACAAGAATAATGATGTGTTTTATGTGACAGCCTTGTCTGGTGGTGATTGTATTTTGCATATGCAGAACAATCTGGAGCCATATAATTTGCAGGCGGCCGTGACAGTAAGCCGTGATGAGAACGAAGACGGAGCAGTAGGCTCAAAGACTTATAGTGGGGAGGATGGCAGTTATTGCTGTAAAATCAGTTACGTTAGAAATGGCAGTATGATTTCATTTTTGACCAATTCTGTCACGATTAAGAAGAATGAATCGGGTGGGAATCAACCTAAGGAATTTGCGATTCATTATACGGAGGCAGAGAACGGTTCTTATGCCGCTAAAATTAATGGCGTAAAGGTAGATAAGGCGTCACCGGGGCAGACCGTTACAATAGAAACTTATCCATCCACGGGTTATAAGACGCAAGTCATTACATACCGTAAAACAGACGATGCCTCCGGGGAAAAAGTGATCGTGCCGATGGGCGGTGATGGAAATGGTTGTTTTGTCATGCCGGAATATGATGTGACGATAGAAGTTAGTTTTCAGAAAGACTCATCCGAGGTAAAGCCGTCGCAGCCTCCGAAGATTGAGATTAGGATGGATGGAACGAATTATGTCTGGAGTTCTTTTACAGGAAAAGTTGCCTTTGATGCTATTTCCAATAAAGCAGAGCGCTTCAGAATAGTCGTGTCAGATGTGGATAATGATGTAGATTTTGGCACGATAAAATATCACTTAGCGGAGAAAAATCTTTTTCCGGAAGATAAAAACTATACGCTGGAGGAAATTGAAGCCGCAATCGGGGATAACTGGAAAGACTTGACCGATACGGTGGAGGTAAATTCAGACGGTAAATATGTGTTATATGTAAAGGCAAGCGACAAGGTAGGAAATACTTCTTATGCAAATTCTCAGGGAATTGTTATTGATATGACAGCTCCGGTAATCTCTGGCGTGGAGGACAAACAGGAGTGTTATGGAGCAGTAGAGTTTACGGTAGAAGATGCTTATCTCGATTTTGTAACCATAGATGGCAAGAAGGCAGAGCCAAATAATGGTGTTTATACGGTCTTGCCGGACAATGCGTCTCACAGCATCGTGGCCGCTGATTTGGCGGGAAACAAAGTTTCTTTTGCGATAACCGTTTATGAGACTTGGGTACGTGATGGAATTGAGAAGAGCGGAGTTTATGCATTAAAAACGGGAACTGCTTATCACTTAGGCCAAGGCACATGGAAAATCATAGGCGATGAGACTGTTTACACAGGCGGAACGGTAATTTATGTGCCGGAAAGCAAAGACTATGATTTTCGCAAACAATAGGACAGGGGGATTATCATGCAGAAATCAAAAGGAATAAAGATAGCTGCACTCCTTTGCGGAGCAACCGTGGCTATTGCAGGAATTGCGCTGGCGGCAACACATTTTCTAAAAGGGCAGGAATTTTATCGCTCGATACTCATCTATGAGTTGCAGGGAAGCGCGAATATAGAGCGTGAAGGCGCTGGCAACATCAAAGCCGCAGAAGACCTTTATCTGGAGTCTGGCGATAGGCTGACTGTTGCTGATGGCAGTTCTATGCGTTTAAAATTGGATGATGATAAATATGTAATGGTAGAGGAAAACAGTGTTCTTGCGATTGAAGCCGCTGGAAATGAGGAGGACTCTAAAACCAAGATTCAATTGGAACAGGGCGCCATCACAAGTGAAATTCAGAATCCTTTGAGTACAGATTCCACTTACGAAGTCAATTCACCGAATTCCGTCATGGCAGTGCGCGGTACGATTTTCCGTGTGGAAACGGAAACAGATGAGGATGGCGAAAACTATACGAAAGTGTCTGTCTTTGACGGAAAAGTTTCGATGGGAGCGCTTCTTGCAGACGGCTCCGTGGGAGAGGAAATTTTAATTAACGCAGGAGAAGAGGCAGATTGTACAGGCAGCGCCCCCACCGGAGCGCTTTTGTCAGAACCGGCGGAAATTGATTATCAGTCGCTTCCCTTGCAGGCATTAAATTTCCTGTTGGATCTCGCAAAAAATAATGCGCCAATTACCGGGGCGACCCAGGAAGATTTGAGCGGATTCGTGGAGGAAGCAGAATCCTGGGAAGAAGACGATAGCGATTATGAAGAAGATGTGGACGATACCGAAGATGATACCGAAAATGATACAGACGATGTAGAATCTTGGGAAGAAGATGATACAGACGATGTAGATGATACAAGCAGCCAGGATAACAATTCATCCTCAACGGGAAGTTATAATTCGGCAAGTACAGGAACATCCGGTGGCACAAGGTACCAGGGAAATACGGGTACAACACCGAGCAGTAATCCAAGTACGACGCCAAGCAATAACCCGAGTACGACACCGAACAGTAATCCAGGTACAACGCCAGGCAATAATCCGAGTACGACGCCAGGCAGTAATTCCGGTGCAACAGAAGGGGATGGTTTTGGAAATAAGCCGAGTAATCATCCTGCAAAGAAGCCAGGTACAACGCCAGGCAATAATCCAGGAAACACGCCGGACAATAACCCTACAAATAAACCGTTGGATACGCCGGGAAATACGCCAGGCAACGATTCGGAGGACATAAAGCCCAATCTGTATAAGGTAACATTTATCTATGATGGTAAGGTGTTTGCGACACAGACAGTAAAAAGCGGTGAATGTGCCAAGAGACCTGTGCTAATGCCGGATAAATCTGGTGACTGGGATTTTGATTTTACGACCAAGATTGAAAAAGATACTACAATTAAATGGAAATAAGGCAAAGATTGGACTAGCCGAAAGTGGAGGGGTATGTTATAATATAGCATGAGGAGGGACCCAGCAAAGCTGGGAGGAGCCCTGATGCTTTGTATCGGGTGAGTATGTTATAATAGCATGAGGAGTACAGATAGCAACAGGAGGAAAGTAAAATGGCTGTAGTAGAAGAATTGATTCGTACGGATAATAATGAGACACTTAGTTTTGGAAACTATAAGCTGGATTCTAAGTCGAAGCTGGATAATTTTGAATTTGGCGGGGACTTGTATAAGGTCAAGACTTTTAAAGAGATCACCAAACTGGAGCGCAATGGTATGTTTGTGTATGAATCCGTACCGGGAACCGCAGTGAGCCAGCTTATGGTGACAGATAGCGGCGTAACCTTTCAGGTAGAGGGACCGGAAGATGCGCAGATTACGCTGGAACTGGAGGAACAGACGGAGTATAAAGTGCTGGTGGACAATGTAGACGCCGGGCAGATGAAGACGAATCTGGGAGGGAAGTTAAGCCTCTCTGTAGAATTAAGTGAGGGAAGTCCAGTTGCAGTCAAAATAGAGAAAATCGGATAGTGACAATATGAAGTCGAAGAAAGGGTATCCCAAGAGCCGGGAACAGGCAGGCTTGCGGGATGCCCTTTTTTATCGCTACTATTCACTCCGTGACCAGTAACTGGTGATTTTTGCATGAAAATTCGCTTCGCGAAGCAAAAATCACTTATTGAATCATTTTCTTACGCAACCAGACAGCAAGTGTCTGGCTGCGTAAGAAAAGTAAAGGAGCAATTATGGCGAAAGGCAAAAAAGTAAACGTGTATTTTTGTCAATCTTGCGGATATGAATCTTCAAAATGGATGGGCCAGTGCCCGGGGTGCCGGGAATGGAATACCTTTGTGGAAGAACTTGTGGAAAAGAAATCCGCGGGGAAGGTGAAAAGTGCGCCTGGCGGAAACGAGGAGTTAAGACCTGCAAAGATTTCGGAGATTGATATGCAGGCGAAGGAGCGGTTGCAGACAGGATTTCAAGAGTTGGATCGCGTGCTTGGTGGCGGTATTGTACCAGGCTCTCTTGTATTGGTAGGAGGAGATCCGGGCATCGGCAAGTCAACGTTGCTTTTGCAGGTGTGCAGGAATCTGGCGGAAACGAAAGAGATTTTATATATTTCTGGGGAGGAATCGTTGCAGCAGATTAAAATGCGGGCGCAGCGCATCGGGCAGTTTACCGATCATCTTAAATTGTTTTGCGACACTAGCTTAGAGCGCATTGAGCAGGTCATTGAGCGGGAAAAGCCCCAGGTTGTGGTAATTGATTCCATCCAGACGATGTACAGTGAGGATGTTGGTTCAGCGCCGGGGAGTGTGTCTCAGGTGCGGGAGACGACAGCACGTCTCTTACAGATTGCCAAGGGCACGGATATTACCGTTTTCATTGTTGGACATGTGACGAAAGAGGGCGTGGTGGCAGGTCCGAGGGTTCTGGAACATATGGTAGATACTGTGCTCTATTTTGAAGGTGACCGTCATGCAACCTACCGGATCTTACGGGGAGTGAAAAATCGTTTCGGTTCCACTAATGAGATTGGCGTGTTTGAAATGCAGGAAGCGGGATTGTTGGAGGTGGAAAATCCTTCTGAGTTTATGCTCAATGGAAAGCCGCGGGGTGCGTCGGGTTCGATTGTCGCCTGTTCTATGGAGGGCACACGGCCGATTCTCGTGGAAATTCAAGCATTGGTTTGTCATAGTAATTTTGGAATACCGAGAAGAACGGCGGCAGGAACAGATTTAAACAGGGTCAATCTGTTAATGGCAGTGCTGGAAAAAAGAGGGGGCCTTTCTTTGTCTGGCAGTGATGCCTATGTGAATATTGCTGGTGGAATCCGCATGCATGAGCCAGCAATTGATTTGGGTATTGTCATGGCGCTTGCTTCTAGTTATAAAGATCAGGCCATTGACGAGAAAACAATCTGTTTTGGCGAAGTGGGGCTCAGTGGGGAAGTGCGTGCAGTAAATATGGCGCAGCAGCGTGTGTCTGAGGCGAAAAAGCTCGGATTCACATCTTGCATTTTACCCAAGGTCAGTATTCCGGGGCTGACCGATGGTAAAGGCATTAAAATCATTGGAGTAGAAAATATTCGAGAAGCAATCAAATGGATGATGGAGTGAAAGACTAGGAGGTAATACCATGGATAGAAAAGAGATTTTTGCAAAAGTAGACCATACGCTGTTGGCACAGACGGCGACTTGGGAGGAAATCAGACAAATTTGTGACGATGCGGTAACCTATGCGGCGGCATCCGTATGTATTCCTCCTTCCTATGTAAAACAGGCAGCGGAGTACCTTGCAGGCAAAGTAAAGGTCTGTACGGTGATTGGTTTTCCCAATGGTTACCATACGACAGCCGTAAAGGAATTTGAGACAATGGACGCTATTGTTAATGGCGCCGAGGAGATTGATATGGTAATTAATTTAGGATGGGTCAAAGAAAACAGATTTGATAAAATAGAGGGAGAAATACGTCTCTTAAAAAACGTCTGTGGAAATAAAATTTTAAAAGTAATCATTGAGACATGTTTGCTGACAGAGGAAGAGAAGATTAAGATGTGTGAAATTGTGATAAATGCAGGCGCAGATTTTATCAAAACCTCCACGGGATTTTCTACATCTGGCGCTACCTTTGCAGATGTAGCGCTTTTTGCAAAACATGTGGGAGCGAATGTGAAAATAAAGGCAGCAGGAGGAATTTCCAGTTTTGAAGATGCCGAGGAATTTATCCGCCTGGGAGCGGACCGGCTGGGAACCAGCCGGCTTGTGAAATTGGCGAAGAGTGAAATGAATGGAGAATAGTAGGTATTTCTGGTCTTATTTTTTGTAAAGTGCGCGAATGGAATTAAGTACGCAAAGCATGGCAACACCGCTGTCAGCAAAGACTGCCATCCACATAGACGCGTGGCCGCTCAGTCCCAGCACCATGACGAGGGCTTTGATGGCAAGCGCAAATATGACATTCTGCCAGGCAATGCGCGTAGTCACTCTTGCTATGGAAATGGATTGAGGTACAGCCTGCATATTGGAAGTCATAAACACGACGTCCGCGGCTTCGATGGCGGCATCTGCACCGCTGCCCATGGCTGCCCCCACGTCGGCTCCGGCAAGTACCGGGGCATCATTGATGCCATCGCCGACGAACATAACGGAACCGTTTCGGTTGCGAATTTGTTGTAATTCTGATAGTTTTTCTTCTGGCAATAGGCGGGCGTGCACCTCATCAATGCCAGTCTCTTTTGCCACAGCCTGGGCATTTTCATCAGAATCCCCTGTCAGCATGGCGGTTCTGATGTTGAGTCGCTTCAAGGCATTTATCGCGTTTGCGGACTCTGGTTTGAGCGTGTCAGAAATCAGTAAATATCCGGCAAAACTGCCATTTACAGCGATCAGGACTTGTGTTCCATAGGATGTCTGCGTATTTTTTGGAACATCTATTTTAAATTTTTTCATAAGTTTACTGTTTCCAGCAAGTATCGTCCCCACAGAGAGTTCTGCCTGGATACCGTGCCCGGCAATTTCATTTAATGTGAGCGGAGATTCAAGTGCAAGTGCTTGTTCTTTTGCTGCCATAGTTATGCTGGCGGCGATGGGGTGAGTGGAATATTGTTCGCAGCTTGCACACAGCGCTAGTAATTGTTGTTGGCTGTAGTTGGCGGTGTGATTTGCAGGTACAATTTCTTGAACCGCAAAGTCACCTTTTGTAACGGTTCCAGTTTTGTCCATAACGACAGTAGTGACGTCTTTCAATGCTTCAATAGATACGCCGCCTTTAAACAAAATTCCTTTCTTAGAGCCAGCGCCGATGCCGGAAAAAAAGGCAAGTGGCACGCTGAGTACCAAAGCGCAGGGGCAACTGATAACAAGGAAGGTTAATGCCGTATAGATCCAATGTTCCCATTCTCCGGTAATCAGGGAGGGAAAAATAGCGGTGGCAAGCGCAGCAGCTACGACAAAAGGTGTATATATTCTGGAAAACCTTGTAATAAAACGGTCAATTTGTGGTTTACTTGCGGCAGCATTTTCTACGGAATCTAGGATTCTTGTGACCATGGAATTTTCTAGTGTTTTTTGTACTTGCACTTTTAATTTGCCAGAGGTATTGATACATCCAGAGGTTACAGTATCTCCGACAGTGGCTTTCACAGGAACGGGTTCTCCTGTTATGGGGGAGGTGTCCAGTCTGCTTTCCCCTTCTATAATGATACCGTCCAAAGGAATACGGTCACCGGGGCGTACAAGTAATATATCGTCTAACTGTGCGTCTTCTGCCGGAATTACTTTTACAGCATCCTCTACAAGAAGATTTACGACTTCCGGGCGCAAATCAACAGCATCCATAATCTGAGAACGGCTGCGGGAGACAGCAACCTCTTCAAAGTATTCTCCAATCCGATAAAATAGCATAACGCCCACGGCTTCTGCAAAATCTCCGATAGCAAAGGCTCCCAAGGTAGCGAGGCTCATGAGGAAATTTTCATCAAATATTTGTCCTTTGAAAAGATTTTTCAGAGCTGTGAGGACAATTTTTCCTCCAAGGATAACATAGGCAATGATGAAAGCGGAGGAAGCAATCCAAGGACTGCCGAGAGCAGCGTACTCTGAAATTTCTCCAAATGCAAAAAGTAATGCACCGATTATAATGGAAATGAGATCGGCCCTCTGCTCGTTTAACCAGCGTCTCTTTTCTGTATACGTGGTGTTTTGCAGAGCTTTTTTTCCTTTTTGTCCGTACTGCTGTTTTGTCACAATTACTTCAGATTCAATGGAGGAGCAAATTTCCTGAAATTTGGCAATTAATTCAGTTTCTTTTTTGGCAGCTTTTGGAGTAATAGAAACCCGCAATTGCTTGGTAGCAAAGGTAAGGGTAGCGGCATTTACCTCGGGCAATTCGTTGATGCGGCTTTCCATTTTGGCTGCACAGTTGGCGCATCCTAAGTTTTCAACAATACAAATTAATTTTACACCGTCAGATTCAAAAGCATCTGGGTGCTGCGAGTGATCGTGCTGATGCTCATGGTGTTCATGTCCACAGCAACAGTTTTCTTCATGCTGGTGATCGTGCTGATGCTCATGGTGTTCATGTCCACAGCAACATTTTTCTTCATGCTGGTGATCGTGCTGATGTTGATGTTTTTCAATAATTTTTTTGTTTTCTATTTCGTTCATAATATTCCTCCCTCGTATAGTTCGATAGTAATTTAAGATAAATCATGTTTTTCTTATCATAACTAGAAAAATAGGTTTTACACATGAATGATTGTTCATATGAAAATTAAATCATATTAAAGTGAAATTGTCAATAGTTTCTTTTTTTTATTTTTTTGTCATTAATTGTTGACAACGGGAAATAAACGTGATAATATAATGTTCGTTGTTGAGAACAGCACTTATGAATTAAAAAAATAAAAAAAGTGCTTGACAATAACAAATAGATATGATAGGATATATGAGCTGTCGCAATAAACGAACAGCACCCAACCTTGACAACTGAACAGTGGAATGACCTTGAAAGATTCAAAAGAGTATCTGCTCAAAAAGCAGACGAAGCCGAGAAATCGGCGGGATTTCAAGAACGGCATTCAGGCAAGAATGCAACCTAAGAAGACAGTAAGCCAGAAGAACTGGCAGGACAGAACTTATAATGAGAGTTTGATCCTGGCTCAGGATGAACGCTGGCGGCGTGCCTAACACATGCAAGTCGAACGAAGCGCATGGTTGGACCCCTTCGGGGGAAAGAGCATGTGACTGAGTGGCGGACGGGTGAG
>CANOFW010000021.1 GCA_947565425.1 uncultured Lachnospiraceae bacterium | reverse complement strand
GGACGCTGGCAGGCCAGATCCACTATCCATGCCACAGCATCATCTGTAATTTCAACCGGATGGCCGGGACGCGGTTTATCGTATAAAGCAAGCTCAACGCCGCCTTCTTTAAACTTTTTAAGGCATAGCTTAACGGTATTTACGTTAACATCTATGCGTTCTGCTATTGCGGCATTTGATTCACCTTGTGCTTTGTATATCAGTATTTTTGCACGGTCAACAATCTGGGCCTGTATTGTTCTGCGTCTACACAAAGATTGGAGATATTCATAATCTTTCTGTTCAATATCTAATATACTTGCGTGTGCCATAATCAACACTCCTTTTTATCTGATGATTTGATTATAACACACATACACAAATTAGGCTAGTTATTTATTTTTTGATGTACTATTTAGCCTTAATTTCTTGTATAGCCCTATTCCATAGAACTTTTATAAAATGTATAAAAAATACTTATGGGAAAAATATATGTTTTTTACAGATTCCCCTCCATACTGCCATAAGGGGAACATTTGATGGATTTCGTCCATCCCCGGAGCTAGGGATGCCAGAAATCCAGTCACGTTTCCCGGTGGCAGTATGGATAGGGAATTTGTCGGAAACAAAGGGTTCCCATAAGTATTTTTTCACAACAGTATGAAAAGTTCTATGGAATAAGGCTGTTATATAAAAATTAAGACTGAACTGTTTCGTGGTTCTTACATAATTTTCTTCCGGCGGTTGACTTTTTCTGCAAAACACGATATACTTAAATCTCCGAGCAGCCGGGGCGTTAGCGGTGCCCTATACCAACAACCCGCTACAGTTGGGGTGATGCTCTGCCCCGGGTTTATAGCTGTGGGGCTGCCTTTTATAAGTGGTGATGATGTCTGGGTCTCACGCAATGGAACTCTGTGAACCGTGTCAGGTTGGGAACAAAGCAGCACTAAGCAGAACCTTTCATGTGCCGTGAGGGTGCCTGGATTGAGCTAACTGTAGAAGTAACGTCCATGGCGTAGATTCAAAGCAGAGCGCTCGGAGTTTAAATAATTCTTTAACATAATTTGGAAGACAAAAATATCCCGCTGTACTTGACATTTTGGTGCAGCGGGATTATATTTATTTTGTAAACAATAATAATTACTATTATTTTTATGGAGGATGAAACATTGATCAAGCACAGCCGTCAGAGAGAATGTATCAAAGATTTTCTGGCAAACCGCTATGACCATCCTACTGCCGAGACTGTTTACTTGAATGTGAGGAAGGAATTTCCCAACATCAGTCTGGGAACGGTATACCGGAACTTATCTCTCCTGACAAAATTAGGCGAAATCCGCAAACTTTCAACAGGTATTGGACCAGACCGTTTTGACGGAAACATATCGCCTCACTACCATTTACTCTGTACCAAATGTGGCAACGTTCTGGACTTGGAAATCGAGAATATCGACCATATTAATACGCTTGCCAAATCTGGGTTTGACGGAGAGATAGAGGGACATGTTACTTACTTTTTTGGGAAATGCCGAAACTGCCTGGAAAAATAAAAATTTCTGTTGACATGTGATAGCATGTATGATATTTTATAATAACAGTAACGATTACTGTTATTGAATGCACAAAAAATTTAATATAAAGAGAAAGGACGAATTATTATGAAAAAATTTGTATGTAGTGTATGTGGTTATGTTCATGAAGGAGATGCAGCACCAGAGAAGTGTCCACAGTGTAATGCTCCAGCTTCCAAGTTCACAGAGCAGAGCGGCGAGAAGACATGGGCTGCTGAACATGTAGTAGGCGTGGCACAGGGTGTTTCCGAGGACATCATGGCTGACCTCAGAGCTAACTTCAACGGAGAATGTACCGAAGTCGGCATGTACCTTGCAATGGCTAGGGTTGCCCACAGAGAAGGCTATCCAGAAATCGGTTTATACTGGGAGAAAGCTGCTTACGAAGAGGCTGAACATGCTGCAAAATTTGCTGAGCTGTTAGGCGAAGTTGTTACTGACAGCACCAAGAAGAACCTGGAAATGCGTGTAGAAGCTGAGAACGGCGCTACTGCTGGTAAATTTGACCTTGCAAAGCGCGCAAAAGCTCAGAACTTAGACGCTATTCATGATACCGTACATGAAATGGCTCGTGATGAGGCTAGACATGGCAAGGCATTTGAGGGCCTGTTGAAGAGATATTTCGGCTAATCAAAACGCCTGATTTTAATGAATTTTGAAGACTAAGGGAATGAACCAGAAATGGTTTGTTCCCTTTTTGATTGTCCTTTTACTCGCCAAAAGTGGAGACAACGATACAGCGAAAAACTGCAACTGTTCCAACCGTGAAAATTGAATGCTAACGCAAACAAATGCGGACCCGCCAGAGTAATTCTGGTTGGCCCGCACACGCTATTTCCTTATGTTCTTACACTCAATTAGATCGAGTCTGCAAAACGGGAACTGCCCTGTACACTATATGCTCCGGCAGCCGTGTAACCGCTGGCACTATTGGCCTTCGTGGTCGTATAATAATCTACCAGCGACGCATTGGTTGCGATGGAAGAACCATAATCTTTGAAGAATTTCTGTACTTTGGACATATCCGCCTTTTTAAATGTGTCTTCGTCAAGCTTCATTCTGCCCTTCTCGTCTACACTAAATCCAAACTGCTTCAATGCATCCGCATTCTGCGCGGTTTTTTCCTTGATTTTAGCTAAATTCGCTAATACACCGGAGTTTGTGCTGGATTCTGCTGCATCAAACATTCCATTATAGTTGCTTACAAAACTCTTCGCCGTGGAAAGGATTTTATCAATATCATATGTCTCTTTGCCGTCTTTGTCCTTGATCTTTTGATATAACTTGTCAGAAGCAAGAGCTTCGCCGTCTGCCTTGAGGGAAGCTGCGCTGGAACCTGCGGTGTTATCTTTATCTGTTTCCTCTGTAGTACCCGTGGCAATACCGGCAAACTGAAGGCGAGACATCACCGTAGAACCATAGCTCATAGCATTTTTGCTAGAAAACATCTCCTGCACTTTGGAGACACCCGCAGACTTCATCGTGCCTTCATTAAATTGGAGCGTACCATTTGCATTGATGGAAACGCCAATTTCTGAAAGCTTATCTGCATTAGCCTTCGTAGTTTTCATCATATTGGCGATATAAGCCGTTTTGTTAGACAACGTCGATTGCTTTGCAGCATTCACAACATCATTATACTGTGACACAAAATTCTTCAGCGCAGAAGCTACCTTGTCTGTTGCGCTCTGCCCATTCTGCCCATTCTGCCCCGGCGTATCTGTATAAGTATTCTCATTCTGTAAAGCTGAAACAGCATTCTTCAGTGTAGGAATTCCTGCTGTCAGATTGGCATTCGCCTCTTTCACATCCTCGGAAACCTTAGGATTGCGCCTCTCTTCGAGAATTCTCTCGAGAACGTTATTTGTCTGGGCTTTTGATCCAGATGATACGGAACTAGAACTTGAACTTGACCCATAATAAGCTTTCATAAGCCTGCCATAGCTGCCGCTTTTAAGGCTGGCATAATCTGCCAGAAAATTGTTGCCCCCTGAGCCGGATGATGAAAGCCCTTGGAACATCTGTGAATAATTTTGACTCATACTTATCACTCCTTTGAATAAAATATCGGATTTCCCTATCCCAATGTTAAATATAATATTTGATATACTATATATCGGCGCAAAACCTTTATAGTTAATAATGAATATAGCATACATATCCAAAAATTACAAAACTTCTATAAAAAATCTGTATAATAAACGGCAAAGAAAACCGATATAAGATATATCATTATTCACACAGTAGAGAATTATTGGTTTCAGAACTACTTTTTATCTTTTTCACAGGAGGTAATCATGGCAACAGATATGAGGCAAGTATTGGATTCTATGGAAAACGCGTTAAGGCTGCGGATTCAGGCAGATGCCGAGAGACGTTCTGCAAATGCTGAACAGAAAGAGAAGGAATTTAAGGAAAAACTGATGCGCGCTGCGGCAAGCAAAGCAGATCTTGACGGCAAGATATCTGGAGTAAAAGGGGCGGAAGACGCCGTGCGCAGGGATCAACTTATGATTATGATGATGGCTGGTTTATAATAAATGAACATAGACATGACACAAGGCCCTGCTATGAAATCCATGTTACGTTTTTCCCTGCCGATGATATTGGGCAACCTCTTGCAGCAATGCTACAATATCGCTGATACCCTGATCGTCGGCAGATTTCTTGGCAGAGATGCTTTGGCAGCAGTAGGCTCTTCTTTCACACTGATGACATTCCTCACCTCCATCCTGCTAGGATTGTGTATGGGCAGTGGAACTTTTATCTCCATGCGTTTTGGTGAGGGGGATGAAAAAGGTCTCAAGGAAGGAATTTGCGCTTCTTTTACACTAATAGCCTCGCTCACGATTTTCCTCAATTTCCTAATCTTCTTATTGCTCGACAACATAAAGTTCTTTTTGCAAGTGCCCGATGAGGTATGGCTTCTCATGCGCAGTTATCTCATCCTTATTTTTTGTGGGATTATTGCCACGTTCCTCTACAATTATTTTGCCTCACTGTTGCGTGCCTTGGGCAATTCTATGGTTCCACTTGTATTTCTCGCAAGCTCTGCCATACTAAATATTGCGCTGGATTTATGGTTTGTCATCGGCTTAAAATGGGGAACGGCCGGCGCAGCAGGGGCGACTGTGGTTGCGCAGTATGTTTCTGGCATCGGTATCGCGCTCTACAGTTTACTACGTGTTCCTTGCATGAGACTGAAAAAGGACGAACTGCACGTTCGTCCTGGCTGTCTGAAAGAAATATCCAATTTTTCCTTGTTGACATGTGTGCAGCAATCTGTGATGAATTTGGGTATTCTTATGGTACAAGGCGTTGTCAACAGTTTTGGACCTGTAGTCATGGCCGCTTTTGCCGCCGCAGTCAAAATTGACGCTTTCGCCTATATGCCTGTGCAAGACTTCGGCAACGCTTTCTCTACCTTCATTGCCCAAAATTATGGCGCAAAAAAGGAAGAACGTATCCGTGCGGGACTTCGCGGCGCTGTTGCTGCATCAGCAATTTTCTGTATTGTTATTTCTATGGTTGTATGTTTATTCGCCCGCCCACTGATGTTATTATTTATTAACGCCGATGAAACTGCGATTGTGGCAGAAGGTGTTCGCTATCTGAGAATCGAAGGGACATTTTACTGCGGAATCGGCTGTCTGTTTCTGCTTTATGGGCTCTATCGGGCATTGGGGCGGCCCGGCATGTCGGTCGTCCTTACCATTTTCTCGCTGGGAACGCGCGTGGCATTGGCATATATACTCTCGGCAATCCCAGCAATCGGCGTGGTCGGAATTTGGTGGTCGGTGCCTATTGGCTGGATTTTGGCAGATATTATTGGGCTTTCTTATTACGCAAGAAAACAGAAGATGTTGTTTGACTGGCCGTAAAGTACCCGCCTCTTGCTAACACAGCAAAATAGAATTGTCGTTCAGACTTATTTTATTACTGAACATCTTCCACAGCCTCTTGCAATGTCTCCAACACGGCTGCCATCCCCGCCTTACCAGGCATATGCCCGGAATTTTTAATCACGCGACAACGCAGACATGCATTATGGGACGCTTCTACTTCTTTTTTGATAACAGTTGTAGACGTCACAATATCCGTATCCCCCTGTAATATATAATACGGTACATTTATCTCTGCCAGTTCTTCTGATAAATCAATCGCTAACAATTCATTCCATAACCATTTCGCGGAGGAAACCCCATTTATCATGATAGCTTTAAAATCTCTTAACCGATAATCCGGGCTTGTAAGCAGTCCCTTTATAATGGGAAATAACGGCGCCTGTTCTCCCTTTTTATTGAAGTAGCCGTCCGTATATTTGCGAACGCTTCCTGCCAGAAGCTTCATATCTTTATCCTCAAAATCATCAGCGGTAATTGCCCGGATTTTCTGCATCTTCCCTGCTGGGCATCCGCCTTTCTCCAATGACTGATACACTTCCTCGTTTAAAAAAAGCTTCCTCAGCACCTGCCCCCAGGTTACTACACCGTCGACGTTCCCCTGCGTTTTCCGCAAGACTTTAAGTGCAAGCACGCTGCCCCAGGACATGCCAAAGAGAATAAGCGGATTGCCCGGAAACATTTTCTTAACCTCCACAATCAAATCTGCCGCCATTTCCACAAAAGAATCAACAGTAAAGCGGCTGTCCAATTGACAATTGTTGATACCGCAGCCCAATTGATCCCAATATACCATGAGAAAACGCTCCGCAAATTCCGGAAACATCCCACGGCACCCTACCGAAAAAGGAATTGGTGAACCCGGCCCGCCATGAAGCGTTATGACAAGAGGAAGATTCTTACGTTTCCCCTCTATAAGCACTTTCTGCGGAATCTTCCCCAGCGAAAATGTAAATACTTCAGAAACTTCGTTTTGTTCTACTACCTGTTTTCTGGTACGGTTCATTTTATACTCCTTCCTTATTTATATACTGCGTATACGGAGCGTCTGGATCAAGAAATATTCCTTCATGCATATTGGGAATCTGTGACGGCGTCATATAATCACCGTAAAGGCATGATAGTAGGCTCTCATATGCTGCCGGGGCGGGCACCATTGTATTCTCAAATGGAAGATACACCGTATCTGTAAACCATTCCCGCAGCATACTCGGAAAGCCCATAAAATGATCGGTTAGGAAATTAACCCTGGAGGATGTTTCAAACCGCGAAACATTGAAATCTTCAAACATTTTCATGCGTTCCCGTACTGGCATACGCAAAAGCTCCAGGAGAAGATTGGCTTCCAAAGCGAATCTTCGCCCACTGTCAATCAATGCTTTTAAACGCTCCGGCTCCACAATAGACAGCCATATTTCACGTTGCATCTGCCCTATGATCGGCTTCATGGTAATACCGTCTGGAACATCATCTATAGGAAAAATGTCAATAAAAATGCCCTGATGAAACTCTGGCGGAAAATCAGGGAACTCAATCGCTGTTGTCCGGCTATCTCTCAGTTTTGCAAATGCCCATATCATTGTATCTGTATAGCTGTTCTGGAAAAAATATGGAAACCCAACTTTCTCCCCTGCAATTTCTTTTAATTTTTCATACTCATCACGAAACATCACAACATCAATATCGTCATCCCAAGGTATAAACCCTTGGTGGCGGACCGCGCCTAGCAATGAACCAAAGCCGATGAAATAACGCAGGTTATACTCTTGGCACAATTTGTCAAAATAATCAAGAAGATTAAGCTCAACTGCCCAGACCTTTTTCATCTTTGCGGAAACATGATAGCCGCAGCGTTCTTCTGCCTCAAAAAATTTATCTTCAAACTGCATAAACATTCTCCATTTATCTTTTATCTTTTTCTGCTCTAAGAATTTCATCGAACTCAGGGAAAAGTTTCTTGACAATTATCGGCCTTCCCTTTTCATCAACAAAGCAATGTGCCGATTTTGCAGTCAGTACTACCGTCCCTGTTGCAAGCTCTGTCATAATATAACTTAATTCCAGCTTAACGCTGTTATATTTCTCTATAGCAACTTCAATTTTAATTTCATCATCAAACGTCGTCGTTTGTTTGTAACGGCACTCGACAGACACCACCGGAGAAGTAATGCCGTTCGCCTCTAACCTGCGCAGTCCATAGCCGAGACTTTTCAGATAATCTGCGCGCGCCTCCTCCATCCAACGGATATAGTTGGAATGATGCGTGATCCCCATCTTATCCGTTTCATAATAATTTACTCTGTGAATATAAATATGCATCTTACACCTCGCTAAACCCACGTTATAAAATATCCCCGGTAAGTTCTGCCAGAGTATTCTCTCCCCAGCTATAATTATTCAAATAGCTCCCCTTAAAGAGCTGTGCGTACGCTTCCTCACCGGAAAGGTAATTATATAGATCACATTGCACGTTCTCCGCAACAATGCGGCGTTTGCCGTCCACGGTCTCCATAACGTCCGAAATTCCATATTCTGCCAGCGTATTTTTCAGCCTCAGCGCAACCTTACGGTAACGAGAGAGTGTCACCGGATTTACGGGCTCATCCTCCCATAAAAAGCTGATTGCCTCTTCCGAGGTAACGTAACCTCCGCGGCGATCCGCCAACAGTGCAAATAATTCTTTTGCTTTCTTATTGCGAAAAGCAATCGGTTTTTCTCCCACAAAAACATCGAAATATCCAAACATGCGGATAAACACGGCAGGATTTGTAGGCCGGCTTTCATCTTTCTGGGGCTGCGCGCCATCCATATGGTAAAGCATCACATACCTTGGCGCAGAACCGCCGGGAGATTTCTGGGAACACACCGCCTTCACCCGCCGTTCGTTCCCACTCTTTAAATCAATATAAGTAAACTCCGACTCACCGGCACGCAAAAGTTTCTCAAAATCTTCAAAATCTGTATGACTGCACGCTATAAATTCTTTGATTGGCGTCTCTCTTTTCACCATAGAAAGCCACTCTTCTTTGGCAAAGCCAAAAAATTCACATATATTATCGCTGGCATACAAAGGGCTCACATATTTCTCTGTCACCGCAAATGCCGCCACACCATCCGTAAAATGTGTCGCCAACTCTTGCACATTTTCTTTGAGAAAAGCATTTTCATCTCTTAGAGCGGCAGTGTCTTTCATATCCGGTACACAACGGCAACAATATAGACTGACAAATTCATCCATTTTCAGAAAAATGCCGCTGTACTGTTTCATGTCACCGCTTGAGGACTGTGATTTATAGGTGATCTGCGGCGGTTTATCATCCGCTTCAAATAATTTTTTCTGAAAAAAGTCCTGGAAAAACTGGCGAACCCTGTCACCGTCTTTCGCGTCTACTGTGCCCGCAATCCAGCGCTCCGTGGCATCCTCCATCTGCATGGGAACGTCCTCTAACCATTTGAACATAGGAGAATTGTTGCTATAGAGACATTTTACCGTATTTTTACCCAAATCATATGCAAAAATCTTGTCATAGATATCGGTAAGGGCTTTAAGATAACGCTTCTCTTCATCTGCTTTTTTGACATGGTGTCTCTCTGTGATATCCATACAAACACACTGAAACTCCTCTTCCCCCTGCTCGTTAGAACATTTCGTCACCCAGCCAAACATATAAGCCCTTGTCCCGTCGCAGCGCAAAAGCTCCAGCTCACCTGCAATGGGAGCAGCAGCGGCATACACACGCTCTAAGTAGCGGGCAAAACGTCCCCGCTCTTCCATGGGAATCATCATATAAATATTTTCCTTATAAAGATCCAAGTAATCAAGCTCACCATCTCGGGTTTGAGGCAGACGCAGAAAATCCATCATCTGCTTGTTGATATATGTAATTCGCGGCTGCTTTCCACAGGTACATCGCATAAATCCACAGGGAATTGTTTCTTTGAGAAATTGTAGATTGGTGTCTTCCTTCTTTGCCTCCGTGATATCCGTGAGCACAGAATAGCCAGCATAAACGCCATCTTCCAATTTCCTGGACGTGACAGCATCACTTACATAAAGAACACCCCCGTTCTTTTTTATCAAGCGGTATTCACATGTAAGCGTCTGCTCTTTTGATATAAGATTTTCTATAAATTTACCATAAACATCCCTATCCGCCGGGTGCACCAGGGACCTATACAAATCTTCCCTTTCGCTGAGCAACTCTGTCTGCTTATAACCTGTCATTTCACAAAAATTACGGCTAACATATTGCAGATGAACCGGCTCATCCAAACGATACGCGTGAAATCCACTGATACTCCGGCTGAGGATGTCCTCTACATGTTCTAATTTGTTTTCCATGGCATCTCCTTGCATTATGCACCAACTATCTGAACAAATTTTAGCATATATCCAAGAAAAATACCATCACTTGTAAATTATTCGTTACTTTTCACACAGTAACAATCATTCTCGTGTCAGGTATTCCGCTGCACGCTTTTTTGGATTTTTCCACTGATGGTCTTTGGCATTTCCTGCACAAATTCTACCAGACGCACCCATTTGTACTCTGCAAGTTTGCGGTTGCAGAACTCTTTGATTTCCAGCTCAAGTTCCTTGTTCGGCTGATGTCCCTCCCCAGGTACAATCACAGCCTTAATCGCCTGCCCTCTGAGCTTATCAGGAACGCCAATGACGCTGCATTCCACAACGGCGGGATGCTCCATCAAGACATTTTCCACTTCATAAGGACCTACGCGGAAGCCGCCTGTTTTGATAATATCATCAAAACGTCCGTGAAACCAGCAATGACCGTTTTCATCCATGTATGCCGCATCACCCGTGTGGTATACGCCGCCGCGCCACACATGACGGTACTGCTCCTCATTATCAAGATACGCCGTAAACACGCCGGGCTGCCTGCCATTTGGAGGCGGAACAATGACAACCTCGCCAATTTCGCCGACGGGTACAGGCTCGCCAAACTTATTGCGCAGTTCAATATTGTAAAATGGAGATGCGGTTCCCATAGAACCCTCCACGGCTTGCTTTCCTTTAAAGTTCGCCATCAGCAGTGTCGTCTCCGTCTGTCCATAGCCTTCACAAAGAGGCAGTCCGGTGCACTCCGTAAACTTATGAAACACTTCAGGCGCCAGCATTTCCCCAGCCGTGGAAGCATGCTTTAAAGTGGGCATATCAGGAATCCCTTTGCGCACAAGATAGCGATACACCGTAGGCGGTGCACAAAAAGACGTAACACCGTAACGGTTGATGACTGCGGTGAGCTGCTTAGGCTCAAAATTATCAAAGTCATAAACCATAACTGCGCTGCCAATTAACCATTGCCCGTAAATTTTCCCCCAGGATGCTTTGGCCCAGCCGGTCTCCGCCACAGTGAAATGCAATCCGTTATCCTCCGCCTGCTGCCAATACTTTGCCGTGACAATATGCGCCAGCGGATATGTAAAATCATGGATCACTCCTTTGGGATAGCCCGTTGTCCCTGATGTGAAATAAATGATCATCGGGTCTGAGGCAGCAGTTTCCACGCGGTCAAAATCGCTGCCAAATTCTCGCATACGCTCTGTAAGATTCTCAAAGCCGTCTACATTATCCTGTACACACCATAATTTTACAGTCATATTTATTTTTTTAAGTGCAGATTTAATTTTATTTGGTACTTCGTCCTGTACAGTACAGACAATTGCCTTTGCCTTGGATGCCTTGAGACGATATACGAAATCATTCTCCGTCAACATATGGGTAGCTGGAATCATTACTGCGCCCAGCTTGTGAAGCGCAACTGCGGCAAACCAATACTCATAATGACGCTTGAGCACCAACATTACCCTGTCGCCCCGGACAATGCCCGCATCCTGAAATACGTTCGCCATTTGGTTGCTGTATTTTCTGATATCTGAGAATGTGAAAATATGTTCCTCTTCTTCGGTATTGCACCAGACAAGGGCTCTTTTATCCGGCGTTTCCTGCGCAATCACGTCGACAACATCATAACCAAAGTTAAAATTATCAGGAAAATCGAGCGTTAATTTTTTCAATTCACCCTGTTCATCCATTACTTCCGTACAGAATCTATGATATATACTCATAATTACTCCTTATTTACTACATCTGCGCCAATTTGACGAAAACGTTCATAGCGTTTACCGACCAGATCTAGGTCGCTTGACAGTTCACTGAGTTCTTCCGCTAATAGTGTGCGAATGCGCTCATAAAACTCCTTTTTGCCAATATCCTCTTCTGATAAAATGCGCTCAATCACACCCAAACTCTTGGCGTCTTCCGCTGTAAGCTTGAGCCTTGCCGCTGCCGCCTCTGCTTTCGATGCATCCTTCCAGAGAATGCTAGCGCAACCCTCTGGAGAAATTACAGAATAGACAGCATTTTGCAACATCCACACGCGATCCGAGACCGCTAACCCCAGCGCACCGCCGCTGCCACCCTCACCAATAAGAATAGAAATAACCGGCACGCACAAGGTCGACATCTCCATCAAGTTCTCAGCAATTGCCTGCCCCTGCCCGCGCTCTTCTGCACCAATACCGCAGTATGCGCCGGAGGTATCAACGAAACAAACAATCGGCCTGCCGAATTTCTCCGCCTGCTTCATAAGCCGCAGCGCTTTGCGGTAGCCTTCGGGGTGTGCCGCGCCAAAATTGCGGTAAGTGCGCTCCTTAGCCGTATGTCCCTTTTCTATAGCAATCACAGTCACAGGATTCCCGTTTAATCTTGCAATTCCCCCGACAACTGCATGATCGTCCGCAAAGCGGCGGTCACCGTGAAATTCCATAAATCCTTTAAAAATATTTCTGATATAATCAAGCCCGGTCGGTCGCTCACTATCTCGGGCAAGTTTTACTCTGTTATAAGGTATCAGGCTCAAAGTATCAACCTCCGTTATGCATCTTGAGAAGTTCCGCCAACACTTTCCTCTGGTTCAAACGGTTGACAATAGCATCTACAAATCCATGTTCCAGTACAAATTCCGATTTCTGAAATCCCTTAGGAAGCGATTTCTTGGTCGTCTGCTCAATCACTCTCGCCCCGGCAAACCCTACCGTCGCTCCCGGTTCCGCCAATATAATATCAGCCTCCATAGCAAAACTCGCCGTGACGCCGCCTGTTGTTGGATCTGTCAATATTGCAATGTACAACAGGCCCGCGTCGCTGTGCCGCTTAACCGCTGCACTTGTTTTTGCCATCTGCATGAGCGAAAGCAGACCTTCCTGCATCCTTGCACCGCCAGAAACGGTAAAACCGACAACTGGCAGGCGGTGTTTCAGCGCATACTCAAACAGGGACGTAATCTTTTCTCCCACTGCACTGCCCATACTGCCCATCATAAAATAAGGTTCCATCACAAACAGACAACAGCTTTGTTTACCAATTTCAGCCGTACCGCAGATAACCGCCTCTTCCTCACCACTGGCAGCGCGAACATTTTCTGCTTTATCTCTATAACCTGGAAAGTTCAGAGGATTCTCTGCTTTCATTCTGGCAAACAGTTCCTGAAAACTGTCTTTATCCACCAGCATTTTCATGCGCTGCCGCGCTTTCATACGAAAATGATAGCCACAGGGACAAACTAAACGATTTGCCCACAGACGGCTCAACGGTATGTCCTTATGGCAGTTCGGGCATTTTTTTTCGGGTTCTCCCTCGTCTCTCTGCACAAGCGCAGCCGAACGCCCACCCTCTTCCAACTGATTTTTTGGTTTTAAAAAATTGATTAATGCCATTTCGTCACCTTTTAATAATAAATTATATTTATGCTATTAATTTTAAATTTAATTTTTATCTATTTCCCATAAAAGTTAAATCGTAATTTCCACTGGTAAATCTATCGTCCTCTACGATACTTAACTGTTCTTCAATATTGGTGGAGATACCGTCAATCACGAGTTCACAGAGAGATGCACGCATTTTCCGCAATGTCTCCTCCCGCGTCTTGGCAAACACAACCAGCTTACCGAGCAGCGAATCGTAATAGGGCGATACGACAGTACCTGCGATCAGGTGGGTGTCAAATCTCACAGATGGACCGCCGGGAATATGTAGCATTTTAAGCGTACCACAGCTTCCGGCATTAATCCGGCACTCAATCGCCGAACCTTTCATACGGATTTCTTGTTGGGTAAAATTAAGCGCAATTCCAGCGGCAATACGAATCTGCCATTTCACAAGGTCAATGCCGGTAAGCATTTCTGTAACAGAATGTTCTACCTGTAATCGGACATTCATTTCCATGAACCAGAAATTGCCGTCCCTGTCCACCAAAAATTCCAATGTTCCTGCACCGACATAGCCGATTTTCTGAACCGCTTGTGTCGCAAGCACAATCATCTTTTTCCTCTGTTTGTCATCTATCGCAGGAGATGGCGTTTCCTCAATCAACTTTTGATTTCGCCGCTGCAAAGAACAATCCCGATCACCAAGGCAGACGGCATTTCCCTGCTCATCTGCTAACATCTGTAATTCCACATGTCTAGCCGGAAAAATATATTTCTCCAGATACACACTGCCATCGCCAAATGCACTCAAAGCCTCGCTAGTCGCTTGAAGATACGCTTCCTCCAAATCTTCCTCAGCACGAATCAGGCGGATTCCCCGTCCACCTCCACCGGCACATGCCTTGAGCATAACCGGATAACCAATCCTTTGGGCAGCCTGCTTCGCCTCTTCCATAGAAGCCACGGCTTTCGTCCCAGGAATAACGGTGAGCTCTGTTTTCTGAATCAGCTCTTTCAAGACCGCCTTATCACTGAGACGCTCCATGCTCTCAGCATCGGGACCGATAAATACCAAACCGTTTTTGCGACAAAGCCTGGCAAAATGAGCATTTTCAGACAGGAATCCGTATCCCGGATGGATTGCCTGTGCACCTGCCAAAATTGCCGTGCTGATAATCTGATTTTCATTGAGGTAGCTTTCGGAAGCTTCTGGACCGCCAATACAATAACTTTGGTCTGCCAACGCCACATGAAGGGCATTTTTATCCGCCTCAGAATATACTGCCACCGTTGCTACACCCATTTCTTTACATGCCCGAATGATGCGCACGGCAATCTCGCCGCGATTGGCAATCAATATTTTTGAAAACATAATTACTCTCCCATAATTGCGAAAGAAAAGTCGGCCGATACACACACTTTCCCCTCTACACGGACGATACCTTCTGCAAAAAAGAAGGGATGCTTTGCCCTTTTTATTCTGCATTCTGTCTCGATTGTGTCGCCAGGCTTCACCGGAGAACGAAATTTCACATTATTTAGTCCCGTATACACTGGAAGCTTCCCTTCACTCATGGCGTCTTCCATGAGAACACAAGCCGACTGCGCTAAAATTTCACAGAGAATTACACCAGGAACAATCGGATTGCCGGGAAAATGCCCTTTTAAGAAAAACTCATCGCCTCGCACTGTGTATTGACCGATGGCAACTCCCTCCTCCTTTGTCACTTCGTCCAACAGGAGCATGTGATCTCTGTGGGGCAGTATTTTCTTAATTTCTTCTCTATCCATTGTCCTACCTCTTCATACGAAATAATTCTGTGCCATATTCTACAACCTGGTCATTCGTCACGCATATTTCTGAGATGACACCATCCTCCTCGGCGGTAATCTCATTCATTAGCTTCATTGCTTCTACAATACAAAGCGTCTGCCCTTTCTTTACGCGATCGCCAATTGCCACATAAGGCTCGGCATTTTCTGCCGGAGCAGCATAAAATACACCCACCAGGGGGGATGTTATGCTAATATAGTCTCTCTCTATTTCATCTGGCGTAACTGTTGATGCCGAAGCTGCATTAAGCGTCACAACCTCTTTTGCCACAGTAGGAACCGCGCGCTCAAGGCGCACGACCTTTTCTCCCTCCGTAACTTCCAGCCCGGTTAGCCCAAGCTCCTGCATCAGCCCCGCATATTTACGGATATCTGTCTCATTCATAATCTGACTACACCTTTCTAAAAGCAAGACAAGCATTGTGGCCGCCAAAACCAAGGGAATTGGATAAGGCCAATGTGATGTCTGCCTTTACCGCAGTATTTGGTACACAGTTCAAGTCGCACGCTTCATCCTGCTCTAGCAAATTAATCGTTGGCGGAATAATGCCCTCGTTCAAAGCCTGCAAACAAGCCAACGCCTCCAGCGCTCCCGCTGCTCCTAGCATATGTCCAGTCATTGATTTGGTGGAACTTACATATGCCTTGCGCGCATTATCTTCACCAAGCGCTTTCTTTATGGCCACTGTCTCAATCATGTCATTCATCGGCGTTCCCGTGCCATGTGCATTGATATATACAATATCATCCTCACCATATCCGGCTTCCTCCATAGCGTCAAGCATTGCCTGCGCACCGCCTCTTGCCTCTGGGTGAGGCGCTGTAATATGGTAAGCGTCGCACGTAGAACCATACCCACATACTTCTCCATATATTTTCGCACCCCGCCTCTTCGCGTGCTCATATTCTTCCAAAACAAGCGCAACTGCACCCTCGCCAATAACAAAACCGCCTCTACGCTTATCAAAGGGCAATGACGCCTCATCAGGATTCTGCGAAGTGGAGAGCGCAAGCATATTGGCAAATCCAGCTACAGCAGATGCGTTAATTGCCGCCTCTGCACCGCCGGTAATCGCAGCGTCCGCATAACCATGGCGGATCATTCGCATAGCCTCGCCAATCGCATTGGAACCAGAAGCACAGGCGGTAACCGCCGGCATCGCTGAGCCGCGGCAATCATGCCGGATAGCAATCATACCTGCTGCCATATTAGCAATCATCATAGGTACAAATAAGGAAGATACACGGCGGGGCCCTCTCTCCATCAATTTGGTATGTTCTTTTTCAAAAGTACCGATTCCTCCGATGCCCGTGCCAAACATCACAGAAAAACGCTCCGGTTCCACCATCCCTTCCACACCGCTCTCGTCTACCGCCTGCTGTGCAGCCGCTACCGCAAACTGTGCATAGCGGTCTGTGCGCAGTATATCATTTACCGCCAGGTATTCTCCCGGCTCAAATCCTTTGACCTCCGCGCCAAGCTTTGCTTTGAACTTCTCTGTATCAAAAAGCGTGATGGGGGCTATGCCGTTCTTACCATTTTTCAGGCTTTCCCATGTATCTTTCGCATTATTTCCCACAGGAGTAACCGCACCGATGCCAGTAACAACTACTCTTCTATTTTCACTCATATTACTTTCTCCTTCTATCGCTTACATCGCAATGCCGCCATCGACGCGCAATATCTCTCCGGTTACATAATTTGCCGTTGCCAGATAAGCTGCCGCCTCCGCTATATCCGAAACCTCGCCCATCCTGCCAAGCGGCACTGCCGCCAACAGCGGATTGTCCGCCTGCGACTCCGTCATATCGGTCTTTATAAAACCGGGTGCAATTGCATTACAACGAATGCCGCGCGATGCCAACTCCTTTGCCACTGATTTGGTAAGGCCAATCAGTCCCGCTTTGGAAGCCGCATAATTGCTCTGTCCTGCATTCCCGGTCAGTCCGACAACTGAGGAAATGTTGATAATAGAACCTTCACGGTTTTTAAGAAACATTCCAGAACAATGCCTAATAAAATTAAATGCACCTTTAAGATTTGTGTCAATTACTGTTGTAAAGTCATCTTCTTTCATCATAGCACACAATCCATCTCTGGTAATACCAGCATTGTTTACTAAGATATGCACCGTGCCAAAATCAGCCTTGACGCAGGTCACGGTCTGCTTGACAGCTTCAAAATTAGCTACATCACATTGGTAGGGAATTGCCTTTACACCATAATGTTCCTGGCAACATTCACACACTTTCTGCGCGGCACTTTGATTGCCCGCATAAATCACAGCAATGTTCGCGCCAAGCGACGCAAATTTTTGGGCAATTGCCTCACCAATTCCGCGCGATGCGCCTGTGATGATTGCCGTTTTTCCTTTTAACATGATTCCGCCTCCGCTAAATATTCTGCAACGGTCACTGCCGTCACCTGAGGATTAATTTTCTTGATAATATTGGTCAACGTTTTGCCAGGACCAATCTCCACAAACGTATCTATTCCTTCTGCTATCATATTATCTATAATCTTTTCCCACTGCACTGGACTGCAAATCTGTTTCGACAGCAACTCCACAATATCGCCCGCATACGGTTCGGCAGTCATATTAGAATAAAGCGTCACTTGCGGCGCATTCTTTTCTACCCTGGCGAGTTCCTCAGCGAATGCTTGCGCCGCCCCCTCCATAAAAGGAGAATGAAACGCTCCTTTTACTTTGAGCGGTATCGCTCTGCCTTTTTCCTCTCTTACTTTTGCGGAAAATTCTGCCATTTGAGACGACAGCCCAGAAACACTGACCTGTCCGGGAGCATTGAAATTCACTGGATAAATGTCTGAGAATTGGCTACAAATGTCCTGTACCTGTTTTGCTGGCAGCTTGACAACTGCCGCCATCGACGTGTCAAATTTCTCAGCTTCACGTTGCATAAGCTCTCCGCGCCTACACACCAACCGAAATCCCGTCTCATCATCAAATATACCTGCCGCCACAGCCGCTGCCACTTCCCCAAGGGAAAAACCCGCAACAGCACAAGGGCGGACTTCTTTATCTGCTAAAACCTTTGCCGCCGCTAATTCATAAGCAAATAGGCAAGGTTGTGTATTCTTCGTTTCTTTTAATTCCTCTTCCGTACCTTCAAAGCACCGGGAAGATGTACCGGGACGCAGACGGTCACACATCTCATATACCGATGTCGCAGCAGGGTATTTTTCTGCCATTTCTCTGCCCATCCCAGGAGCTTGGTCTCCCTGTCCCGAAAATACAAATGCTATTTTACCCATTGTGACGCCCTCAGAAGGATCGGCTCTGCCTCCTCCATAACTTCCTTAATGATATCTGCCGCCGGCTGTTCTTTTTTCACCAATGCAGCAATCTGTCCAGAAAGAAAACATCCCTTTTTGTTATCTCCCTCCTGTACCGCAAGGCGCAGCGCGCCTCCTCCAAGCGCTTCTAACTCTTCATCAGACATCCCGCCGTATTCTGCCTTGGAATAATCTCTTGCAAATTGTGTACGCAGGCTGCGCACGGGATGCCCCAACCGCTTGCCCGTTACCATGGTGCAAAGATCTTTAGCTTTGATAATCTTTTCCTTATATACCGGATGGATAGAACACTCCTCAGCGCTCAAAAAACGCGTTCCCATCTGCACGCCGCATGCGCCCAGCATAAAAGCCGCTGCAACGCCTCTGCCATCGGCAATGCCGCCGGCTGCGATAACCGGCAAGTTCGTGGCATCACAGATTTGAGGAACCAGCACCATGGTCGTTAATTCTCCCACATGCCCACCGCTCTCTCCGCCTTCGGCTATTAGCGCTGACGCGCCCAGGCGCGTCATTAATTTTGCCAGTGCGACGGACGCCACAACCGGAATCACCTTAATACCGGCATCTTTCCATGATTCCATATATTTTGAGGGATTTCCCGCGCCAGTCGTGACAACTTTTACCCCCTCTTCTATGACAACTTGTGCAATCTCGTCCGCAAAAGGGCTCAGCAGCATGATATTCACCCCTATGGGCTTTTCCGTAAGCGACTTGGCAATCCTTATCTGCTCTCTGACATAATCGCCTGACGCATTTCCCGCCGCGATAATGCCCAGACCGCCGCCCTCTGATGCAGCAGCGGCCAATTTGCCGTCAGCAATCCAAGCCATACCGCCCTGAAATACCGGGTATTGAATGCCTAGCATTCCACAAATTTCCGACTTAATCATAATTTAACCCTGTTTTTTCTGGATGAATTCATCCAAATCATGGATGGTCTCAATCTTCTCATCCAATTCAATCTCAATGCCAATTTCGTCTTCCAACTCCATCAAAAGTTCTACGGTGTCGAGCGAGTCAATTCCTAAATCTGAGAACTTACTCTCCGGCTTAACAGTTGCCACATCACAGCCAGTACGTTCCGATACAATTCTTGCAATAGCGTCAAAGTACATAATAAATGCCTCCAATCATTTTTTTCAACGGCTAAGCGCCGCTTGTTGTTGGTATTATATATCAGTAAGTGTTCCCAGAAATTGCCATTTGAGTTCCAAAAGCGTTCCTTTTTTATATTTTTTGAGCACTGTTGCCCCGCCATTGCATATTCTCATAATTGTTTTTATCTCATAGATAAAAACCGCCCCCGGCACCCGGCCGGAGGCGAAAATTATAAATAACTTTAACAAATTATTATTGCATCTTATTTGACAGTAAGCTTGATTTTTACGCTCTTCTTATTAAATGTTTTAATGGTAATCGTTGTTGTTCCTTTCTTCTTTGCTTTCACTTTACCAGTAGAAGATACGGTAGCAATCTTCTTCTTGGATGAAGTATAGGTAATCTTACTTGCTGTACCCTTGGGCAACGTAACCTTGAAAGTTCCGGACTTCCCTTTCTTCAACGTCACCTTTTTCTTCTTTACTGCTTTCTTACTAAAGGTAACCTTAGAAATCTTATTTGGCGCTTTCTTCACTGTAATCTTAAATACTTTCGCCTTGGTTCCAGTCCTCGGAATTGCCTTAATGGTAACGGAACCTGTCTTCTTCGCTTTCACAACTCCTTTTGTGCTCACAGTAGCAAGCTTTGTATTAGAACTTAGATACGTACAATTCTTCGTCTTCACGGAGTACGTCTCTCCCACGCCTAAACTCACTTTCTTAGTTGAGGAAGCGCCCAGTTTTACAAGGCCCTTCACTGCGGCGTCGAGATTTTTCTTAGCTGTATCAACCTGAGCCTGTGTTGCTTGCGTATTTCTCGCAACATTCTGCGCTGCTGTCAAGGATACCGTAAACTTGTTCCAAGATGAAGTCGTATAGTCAATCTGTTTCTTTGTCTTTGCTGTCGTAATAGCGGTGTTGAGCGCCTTCTTATCCACATCTACCGGAGGTTCCACTACCGGAGGCTTCTCTTCCGATTTCTGTGTATGGGTTACTTTTACAACTGTAAGCGACATTGCCGGCACTTCATAGGTCATACGCTCACCAGTAAGCGTCTTCTTTGTTGTAATCGGAGCGATCTTGGTCGGATTCTCCATTGTATTCATATCGCTTGCTTTACCGGACAGGCAAATCAGCTCTACTTCCGCACCATCCTTGATACCCGGATAATTTAAAGTAATTTCCTTAGAATAATCTGCATGATTTGCTAACTTAGTGTAAAGGTAATTGTCATCCTCAGATGTCACATAATACAAGTCGGTCTGATGTCCCGGTTTCTTATCATAAGCGGACGTCTTGTCATTGTACTCCTCTAACGTCGTATCAATGATATGTTTGCCATAGTTGTTAGAATACATTGTCTGCACGTAGTAACTCGGCGTACCATAGCTGTCAAAGGCGTCAAACTTAATCAAGTTATAATCCCAGTCACGGCAGCCTTCCCGCTCAAAGAGCGGCGCGTAAGAAGCATGACGAACAATATCTCCGTTCCGCTCAAGTCCGGTCATGTAAGCCGCCTCACTGATTGCCGTATCAAGCACATTTTCCTTAGTGGTGGTAAGATGACCTGCATACTCGCCAACAAACACATTGCTACCACCCTCGTTCAGCCGTTTGTAATTGTCATAAATATAATCGGAATTCAGTAGCGTGTTGTCTCCATCACTCGTATAATTGATATAATAATGTTCGTCTACCAGCGTTTCTCCCGGCATATCCCGGTTAATCCAATTCCACGCCGAAGTATTCTGTCCACCCTGATAGTATGGTCCTGTGGAGGAAATTAAGGTAATCTTCCGATTCGTATAATGTTCCTTCACATATTTCTCTACATAATCTTTGATCCACTTAAAGTTTGCATAATAAGAAACGCCCAATTCAGGCTGCTCCCAATTCTCGTTACCGATACCAAGATAATTGAGGTCAAACGGCTCCTCATGCCCATTCGCTACACGTTTCTTTGCCCATTGCGCTTGTGTTGCATCGGAACTGTTCGGATCTCCCCAGCAATAATCAATCAAATGAGTTGCATGATCCGCAAACGGTTTTAACTGTTCCCCACTAACCGACGCTGAGGCGTCCTCTGTAAACTGACAGAAAATACCCGCGCTCAAAATCGGGAATGGCTGCGCGCCCAAATCCTCACAAAGTGTAAGAATCTCATGGTAACCGAACTGATAGGACATCATATAGCCATAATTA
Source organism: uncultured Lachnospiraceae bacterium (assembly GCA_947565425.1). Taxonomy (GTDB): domain Bacteria; phylum Bacillota; class Clostridia; order Lachnospirales; family Lachnospiraceae; genus Petralouisia. The sequence continues at coordinate 31,162 of CANOFW010000021.1, read as the reverse complement.
TCCTGCCCTGTGCCATAATTTACGGATTTCCATGGGCTTCCCCAGTAACTTCCGATGGCTCTTCTCTCTTCCAACGGTCCTACGGAATCTTCCCAGTTGTAGTAACCGTCCAATCCATAACTTCCCTCAACCACACAGCCGCCCGGGAAACGGATAAAGTCTGGCCCCAACTGCTGCAATTTCTCAACTAAATCTTTGCGAAGCCCTGCGCCATAAGAATAATTCTTATCTCCATAACCATAGCCATCCGTCGGAATCAGAGACACCATATCAATGTACATTGCATCCGCCGCGCCAGCGCCTTCAAAAGTCAAGACTAATGTGCCAAGCCTCTGCGCATTTCCCGTCAACGATGCCGAAACCTTCTGCCAGGTGCCATCTTTCTTCAGGTTCACAGTTGCCTCGTTAGTGAGTGCTGCTCCCGCATCATCCACAACCTTCACCTTTACCGTTCCCGCATAATTGCTGGCTGCTTTCATATACATGGAGAAATCATATTTCATATCCTTACGGATTGCCATTGCCGACTTATCCAACGTTGCTCTTCCTACAAAACCATGGTTGGACAATGTCTGATTACCTGTTATCTTTGCATAGTTCTTATTATTATTATTTAATCCATCTGTCCGTTCTACTACAAAATTAGCCGCATTGCTGCTATTCCAGTGAAGTTTCCAAGATCTCTGGTCTCCTTTTACGGCCGGAGACGTTGTTGCGTGCAGATTTTGATAATTCTCAAAAGAATTATTCTTCACCAGCTCTGCGGAAAGTCCGCCGTCTGCGGAGCTATTGATGTCCTCATAAAATACACCGTACAATTCCTGGCTGATATCCACACCTTTCTTCGTGCGGTCAATTGTCATCGCATACTCGGTCGTTTTATCGGACAGCACCATAATCTCTATGTCTCTATTCTTCTTAATACTCGACTGATCTGCCTTCGTGCAAGTAGCAGTCAACGTTACTTTCGTATCTTGCGCCGGAGACTTGACTGTGCCATCATCCGTAATTACGTCTGGATTCTTGCTCTTCCAGGTAACATTCACTCTGTTATTCATGGCTGTAGCTGGAAGCGTCAATTTTTTGCAGATACGACTTGCAACTCTTCCCTTTTTGACCTCAGGAATCTCTAACGAATTTGCCGCTGCTGACACAACAAACTCATCATTGGCATTCGCATGGACTTTCCAGCGATATACTCCAACGGAATCACCTGCAATTGTCATATACATACGAATAGCCTTGGTGGTAATCTGTTCAATCGTAATCTGATTGTACTTGTCATACTTAGAATAATTCTTCTTATGAGATAAAATCACAGCATCCTTCCATGCACCATTCGCATCCTGATACTGGAATCTGACATTCGAGGGAATCTTCATTCCTGCATCACTGCCATACCAATATACCTGGAATGTCTTGGTCGTAATTTCCTCATCCCAGTCATATTGAAGCCAGCATTCCTGGCCGGCAGCATGACCGCAGCCCCAGTTGCCCCAGCCCTGACCGTTCCCGCCATCGGAGCGAACCGGCTCGAAATTCTCATTATTGATACCGTCTAACTTCTCCCAGGATGAGGTATGATTTTCATGCGCGCTCGGCACTGCATAAACTGCCACATCCGGCAGGCTTAAATCTGGACTTGGATCTTCGGGCGGCACTACTTCCGGCTTGGGAAAGTCAGCCGGCACTTCACCCAGCAGCTTCCAGTCGTATACTGCAACCGGCTGGTTATTTGCATGCACCATCGTTACACGGATAGCCGAAGTGGTAACTGCCGTAGCAAATTCGTAAGTCTTCGGAGTATTCCCCTGCATTACCCAGGTATCCTTCCTGGAAATTTCCTTCCAATTCCCGGCATCATCTTTATATTCCGCTTTGATATCGGTTGGTGTAAAAACGCCGCCGCCATCATCATAGAATTTGATAATCATTCCCGTAATGGTAGCTTTACGCGCGCCAAAATCATACTTCATCCATTGTGCACGTGAAGCTATCAGCGGATCGCCATGAGCATTCCAAAACGACTGGCCACCGTCGTTCGCATCAGCAAAATTATCCGGTCCCATCCCATATCCAACATAATTTACCGATGGTGTCGCATAATCGCGGAGCGTTGGTTCGTCAACCGTTTGCCATCTGTCCGCTGTCCCTAAAATTTCACCTTCTTCTGCCGCCATTACCACTGACGGCGCCTGCGGCACTGAAACCGAGGTAAATAATAACGCCCCCGCTAACAGCAAGCTTGCCATGCCGCGCAATTTCTTTAATTTCATAAACACTTTCTCCTTTCCTTTGTTATGCAGGATTTCTCCGATTCTATCCACATAAATATTATTAATTATATATTTTCTTCCAGCATTTCTAAAGGGCACTCTTTTAAGATAATAGAAGGATTTTAAAGTAAATTTTATGGCGTATAGACGAGTAATCCCATCCATACGCCATATCGCAGCCTGCTATTCTTTTTCTTCCCTTGGCCGGGGCATATACTTTTCTTCCCCAGATCCAATATAATGAACAAAATCATTAATTTCCTTATTCTAACCGATAGTCTCTATATTCATTGTAACGCCCATCTCTTGTACCGTCAATCATAAACCCTCTTACACTGCCAAATCTTTCTTGCCATATACCGCATGGGCGGCAACAACTCCCGCCGCCAACACTGCCGCGCCCAGAACTGTTCCCGCAAGATAAATTTCACCCGTGCTGAACAAATCCGCAGCATTGGCATAGGAAAATGGACTGAATAACTTATAATCCGCTAAATCCGGCACAACGCGCGCCATCAAATCATACGCATAGAGAAGCAGCACAACTCCTAACGAAAGTCCCAGTTTATTTTTCTTCTGAAAGGCTGATATACAAAAACATATCCCAGCAACTTCCATCTGCATCAAAAGCTGCATGATATGGTAGAGGAAATATCTGTGAAAATCCATCTCTTCACCCAAAGCGACAATCGCTACAAGATATAATAATACACATAATAAATTAAAGAGAAGAATATGCGATACAGCGGCAGACCATTTTGCGAACACTGCTTTCTCTCTTCTTATCGGCAGCGAAAACAGAAATTCACTGGTATGCCCATCCTCCTCCTTGGAAAGTATATTGGCGCTGACGACTGCCGCGAACATGGCGCCGCCCAGTCCATGAATCGTCCCAATCTCCGTTGCATAAAAGCCAGCCAGCGTAGCAATACTTAACTGGCTCATACCAAATGCATCCGAAAACGCGCCCATAGAGGCAAAACTTTCCGTCATCCCGGACATAGTCTCTTTCATACTGGAAAAAAGCAGGATGCACATAGCGCCCATGCCGCCCACGCAAATTGCCCAGATGAGCAAGCTCTTCCAATATTCTTTTATCTCATGTTTATAAATTGTAAACACAGCCCGCCTCCTTGCCAATCGAAGCCCCGCGTCTGACGAGGCAACGAACATGCCATAAGGCTTAAATACCATCACCTTATGGCATGTTCATCTTATAAGCTAATTACTCTCTGATTCATAAAAATGCATAAATATCTCATCCAAAGCCGGTTCCTCAATTAAAATATCCTCAATATCGTATCTTGTCAGATCACGCACCAGCTCATTCATATCCCCTTTGTAAAGGTAGCTCTCCTGCCTGCCCTCTCTTTGCAGCTTTACCCTTTTGGCGTTTGTGCGCGTAATATTACTAACAGAATCCACGCAAAGAAGCTTGCCTTCCTTCATAATTGCCGCGTTCTGACAATAGTTTTTTATTTCAGAAAGGACATGCGTGGACAACATACAAGTTGCTCCTTCTGACACATACTCCTGGATCAGCTTAAAAAACTCACTCTGCATCAATGGGTCTAAACCGCTGGTGGGCTCGTCAAACACAAATAATTTCGGTCTGTGCTGCATGGCGCAGACAATGCCCACCTTCTTGCGGTTGCCGAGAGATAAATCGCTGATCTTCTTGTCTACATCTACTTGCAGACGCTGGCACAATTTCTCCGCCTCCTTACGGCAGTCTTTTCCTCGCACTTCAGCAGCCATCTGGATCATCTCTTTTACCTTCATCGCCGGATAAAACATCGTTTCCGAGGGCATATAACCTACCTCGCTTAAAATGGCTTCCTTGTCGGTGCGTATATCCTTGTCAAAAATTCGGATACTGCCCTTCTGAAAACGAATTAACCCCAACATGGAACGGATGGTCGTGGATTTCCCCGCCCCATTGGGACCCAAAAACCCAAAAATATCTCCCTCCGCCACCTGAAAGCTTACGTCTGTTACGCCCCGGTGTTTTCCATAATATTTCGTCAGGTTATCTATCTCAATCACATTCTTCATGCTCTGCCCCCTTAACTGAACGTTCATCCATCAGATGTATCGTTCTATTATGTTACCACAATCAATCGGAAGCAAGCGTAAAGCGATCCACTAATTCCTTCAGACCGGCAGCCTCGGCGGAAAGCTGTTCGCTTGCAGCCGCGCTTTGCTCCGCAGTCGCGCTGTTGCTCTGCACAACAACAGAAATCTGATTGATCCCCTCGGACACCTGTTCCACCGACTCCGACTGCTCATTGGAAACAATGGCGATACGGTCGATGGCTTCCACCACAGACTGAATGCTTGTCACGACGCCAAGCAAAACATCCGCTGTATTTTGGGCAATTCCTGTACCGATATGTACTGCATCCGTAGAATGTTCTATAAGTTCCGAAGTATTTTTCGCTGCCTGTGCAGATTTTCCCGCCAAATTACGAACTTCCTCCGCAACAACGGCAAATCCCTTTCCCGCGCTGCCGGCCCTTGCCGCTTCCACTGCCGCGTTCAGGGCAAGAATATTTGTCTGGAATGCAATATCATCTATAGTTTTAAGAATCTTTTCAATCTCCTCGGAACTGGTGCGAATCTTTTCCATCGCCTCCACCAGATTCTGCATTTTCTGGTTGCACAGGAAAACTTCTTCACCCGTCTGATGCGTCTGGCTCCTGACATCCAGAGCCCCGTCCGCCGTATCTTTCACCTCATCAGAAATCATACTGATCCGCGCCGCCAATTCCTGAACCGAACCTGCCTGTTCTGTAGTACCCTGACTAAGCGTCTGTGCGCTTGAGGATAACTGGTCGCTGGCGTTCGCCACCTCTTGCGCCGAATGGTTGACCTGACGCATGGCTCTGCTCAATTCTAACCTCATGTTGCGCATAGATTGCAAGATATCATGGAAACTGCCGACATATACTTCCTCATGCTCCGTATGGACATTGAGATTCTGATTCGCCATCTCGTTGAGCAAATAACTGATGTCATGGATAACGATACGCAATCCTTCCACCAGTTCTTCCGTCGATTTTACAAGCACGCCTGTTTCATCCTTGTTGGAAACCTTAGGCATAGGCGTCTCTAAATCACCCTCCACAAGCAGCTTCATCCGCTTCACACAGGCCTTCATAGGCCTGCCAATATTAAGCGCCAGAGCCAGCGCAACAATCACTGAAATCAATATGGAGACTATAATCACCGCAATATTGACAACCATCGCATCGCGCGTAGATTCCAGATAATTGATCTGCGGTGCAGTCACTGCGATGCTCCAGCCGTCTGTATCGAGCACAGGCGCATACGCCGCAAACATTTTATGCTCTCCATTCGTATAACTTCCAAAGCCATTATTCCCCTGCCGCATCTGGGCATGGATCGCTGCCAACTCTTGCAGCGAAGGATCACTTTGCGCCTCCTCTTCTATATTTTGCACCGTGATCGTCTCAAGCGTAATGTCGGCAATCGTGCCGCCGGACTTATTAATCATATAAGCTCTGCTATTTTCACCAATCTGAATCGCCGATACAATATCGTTCAAAAAAGTTTCATGCGGTACAAAATATACGACGCCTACAATGGAATTATCAGCGTTTCCTTCCGCATACAGAGGCGCCGCCACCATAATGGACAATTCCCCTGTAATTTTACTAATCAACGGTTCCGACACAAAAACATTTCCCTGCATAGCCTGACGTACATATTCGCGGTCCGAATAATCTTTTCCGTCAAAAATACTGACGCCATCCGCGCCAACAATATTTCCTCTCTGGAAACCATGCATGGAAACGCGCCCGTTGATGATTGCCTGCTTTTCTTCCACCGACACTTCCGGGTCTGACAATTGCGGAATGCATCCCACCTCCATGACAACGTTCTTATATGCCGCCAGCTCCTGCTGTGCGCGTCCTGCCGCCAGGACTGCCGTCTGGCTCATCATCTGCTCCACCGTAGACATGGTATTGTTGTAGTTCAACATAATACTTGAAGTTCCAGATGCGACCAGTCCAAGCATAACCGTCAAAATAAGACATACAGTGATTTTGGTACGAATGCTTTTCATTTCAATACAACCTCCTGCTCATATGGCTGAAACTATGGAATAGTAAAAAATCTCAAATGATAGCTCAATCATTCAGGTTCAACATATTCAACCATTCAACCATTCCTATTTTTTATAAATATTATAAAATCTACCATTCCCGCTTGTCAACTACTATCTATTTCTGTCAAAGGGCTCTTTTTAAACTTGCAGTACACAAAGAAAGCCAGACCGTTCAAATCCATTAGAACAGTCTGACCCTCTATTTCCAGGAATTCTCGATCGTTACAATTTCTGCATCATTACGCGCAGCAACATAATATGGTATTCTTCATCCCCGATGATCCTTGACAGCACAGCATTCACGCAGTCGTCTTTTATCATCTTAATATGCGCTTCATATTGGGCGATAGCGGCTTTTTCCGCCTCAATATCCGCCAACAGCATGTTTTTAAGATTCTCCGGAATCTTCAGATATTCCGGCGTCCACATTTTTGCCCCGCCGTTGCGGTATTTGGCCACAAAATTAATGTTTCCCCCCAGTAAAACAATCAGTTCCCCAAGTTTTTGCAAATGCATCATCTCTGCCATAGCAATTCCCAAAAGCGTTTTCGCTACCGGGCAGCTCTCACACGACAAACGGTTCTCATTGTTGATGTACTGGGTAATTGCAGACATTTCCGACACCGCGCCACAATAATCAATACTCAACAGATTGGCATAAGCTTGATTCCTCTCCCTCACCTGAATTGCAGGATAGGGCAAATCCATCATAATCGGACTGACCCCCATAAAACTACAATCATTCGTCAGCGTATTTTTCTTACTTTCCATACCCAAAACTCCTATCTGTCATTTTATAGGATGATAGTATCAAAGACACTATCATCTCTATAAGATAATATATTGGAGTTTTTAAATCTTGTGCATTGTTAAGCAATAAACAATACGCCCAACGTCCCCGGACCGCAATGGCTGGAGACAACACCTCCCGCCCGGGTCTCTAATATTTCATCAAATACAGACAAACTTTGCAAATAATCCGCAACTTCCTGTACCAACGCTGTGTCGTTGATAGAGTGCGTGATGAACACGCGTGCCGGGCGCGCCTCTCTCAACTGTTCTTCCATATCCTGCACATAAGCTTTCACTACTTTAGCAATATTACCTCGGTACTTCTTAGCTACCTCCATTTTTCCATCGACAACCACAATCTTAGGATGCAGTTTTAACATCCCGCCTGCCAAAGCCGCCACTCCGCTGCATCTTCCTCCACGGTGCAAATAGGTAAGCGTGTCCACTACAAAACTACTGCGCACCAATGGCCGTAATTCTTCCAGTTTCTTTAAAATTTCTGCTGCGCACATGCCCTCTTTCGCCATGCAAGCAGCCTCAATCACCAGCAGCCCGATTCCGGTAGACAAATTTTTCGAGTCAAAGGCAAAAGCACGGTCAGAAGCCTCTAATTCTTCAATTGCAAGGCGCATAATATTTAAAGACGAAGACATCGTTTCCGAGATGGAAAAACATAACACCTCATTGTCGCCTTTCAACAACTTACCAATTTTCTCCACAGCATCCTCCAGGGACGGCGCCGCCGTTTTGGGTGTACTTTTATTTTCATCGGACCAACGGAAGATTTGATCCGGCGTAACCTCCACACCGTCTCTGTAATCCCCCTCTCCCATCAACACATGCAGCGGGAGAATCTCGATGTCGTATCTCTCTGTTAATTCCTGCGATAAATCGCAGGTACTGTCTGACAAAATTTTTACCATCTTATTTTCCTTTTCAAATTATATTTTTAATTAGTATCATTACTACTATAACTGTTATACACCTCTTTTTCAAGTTGTGTAAGTGAGCATATTATTTTTTATTCTACAGAAAGACACTTTCACGCTTTAGCGTACAAGGTCTTTTCTATAAAAGAACAAAAATAGCCCCCAGACATCCGCTATCTGCCTGGGGGTTCTATCTAATTTGAAGATTCTGGTTTGTTTATACTCTCTGAACCCGGAATGTTCTCTGCACCAGACAGATCGCCTTCTGCCGAATTGCCTGGAACATCTTCTATTTCCGGTTTATCCGGGCTATTGGGTTTATCTAGGACATCTCCCTCCTCCGGCAAATCACCTTCTGCCGAATTATCGGAAGAATCGCCCGGCGTTATCTGACTGCCGCCCGATGGCTGTTCCACAACACTTCCCATCTGTCCCTCATCATTACCGCTTCCTAATGACTCACCGCCTCCTGGCTGTATCGGAATCCCTGTATCAGACGGCAACGTTTCACCATTCTGTACGGACTGCTGTATAGTTGCCGAATTCGTCGACTTATCTGTTTTTTGGTCTTTCGTATTCCCTTCTATATCCACACTATCTCCTTGAGAAGTCCCTTTATCATCCCCTGACTCCTTCTCGGATGATTCTTTTTTCGTTTCTTCTGATTTTGTCTTCTGACTGTCCGATTTCATCTCTGTTTTCTGTTCCGAAGAAGAATCCCCCGGCGCCTGCCCAGCATCCACTGGCAAAGATGTATCCTTGTGGGACTTATCCTCACTTTTTTGTCCCTGCGCCCATTCCTTCTTAGAGGCCTCTGATAATTTCAGTTCAACAGAAGTATAATCATGACAATACCGAATCAATTCCATTACTGACATTTGTTGTACTTGTTCTTCATCCAGTCCACAGCTTCTTGTTAATTCCGCTTCCAGCAGCTTGCGCCCTTCTCGCTCAGAACTGCTCGGCGCTTCTTGAAAAGCTGTCGTTACGCCGGAAACCTTCAGCTCCGTCAGCTTCCGGTCAATCCCATCTCCAAGCGTACGCTCCAGATTCTCACAGATACATTTGTCACGTGCAGCAAGCGTTACCAGTATGCCTCCATTCTCACGCAGATAAGATTTCTCCACCACGTCCTGTATAAGTACATCTAGCAGCTCTTGCACTGTCCCTCTCTTTTTCCACTTCAACTCTTTTACAACATCTTTTCCATCCTGATTTAATCCCTTTAGCCGTTTCACCTGATGCGCCTCGTTCACCTCAATCTGAATGCTGGGATTAATGTCGAGAACCATATAGACGGTTTTCTCTTTCTGTCCCAACACACCGAAGATGCATAGGCAGAGAATTGCCACACTTGCACATAACGACAACGCATATTTGGGAAATCTTCCTGTAAAAATTTTTCCGTTCCCGGAAGACTCCTCATCTTCTGCCTGCGCCCATGTAACTTCCTGTTGCTGGCACTCCTCATATACTGTTTCAAACAAATCTGGTGACAGTTCCGAAAATCCATCCTCTATTCTCTTTTTCAACTCACTCTTCTTCATAGCTTTTCACCAAATTCTTTCTGCAATTTCCGAATTCCTCTGTGGTAACGCGCCATTACCGTCCCCAGAGGCATATCCAACAGTTTTGCTATTTCCCTGTGCTTGAGACCGCCAATATCATGCATAATGATCATATTCCTGTCTTCTACTGAGAGCTGCTCGAACATCTTCTCCAAAACAATCCTGTTCTCTATATGAGTCATATCCTCAAATCCAATATCATTCTCCAGAATCTCAAAATTATCCTCTGTACCTTTATTCCTGCGACATTTCATCAGAAAAAGATTCTTGGCAATCTTCATCATCCATGCCATGGGGTTACCCTGGTCGCGATACTGATGGCAATTCTTATAAATCTGGATATATGTATCCTGCAATAAGTCCTGTGCATCTTCTCTATTCAGAGTATACGAAAGAAGAAATGCATAGAGCGGTTTATGGGTTACATCATATAATTCCCGAAACGCCTCCTGCTCTCCCTGCTGAATACGCCTGAATATGCCTGCATCAATCTGGACTTTTCGTTTTGGAGTTTGGTCCTGCATGGGGATACTCCTTTCAGCTCCCATCTCTCACCGGAGAATGAGTACAAAATCTGCCGTAACATTTCCTATCCGTCTCCCATAAAAAGCACCTCCTTGTACTATCTGATACTTAGACAATGCAAAAGAAATGCCTTTTCTTGCACGGATTTTAAAAAAATTTATATTTTTGATTATACTTGCTGTCTGTTCTCCTGTCAAATTTTATCAGATAAAAGCATGCAGGCAGAGGGGATTTGATTATTTCTTATCCGCCAACATCATCTGCAAATCGTCGATCTGTTCTTTAATCGTTTTACCGATATCTGTGTCCCTGACGCGAATTCTCTTTTCTTCCGTCTCAAAAATATCTGTGCTGGATTCAATATCTTTGTTCTCCTCCAACACCTTTTTAATACTCTCAAATGGCTTATGCGCATTCAAGCGCATACCGTGGGAATTGTAAATCAGCGTATAACCGGCAATCCCGGTCTCCTTATGGTAAGCCTTGCAAAACCCTCCGTCAATGATAATCAATTTGCCGTTAGCGCGCACCGGGACCTCGCCCTTGCTGACCTTCACCGGCGTGTGCCCATTGATAATATGGGACATTTCGGAAAATAAACCAAATTCCCGCAAAATCATATTACAAATATATTCTTTGCCGTAATAATCATAATATGGATTTCTCTTCTCCACCGTGATTTCTTTATCATCCAGATACATCCGCTCAAACGTCTTAATCTTCCTGCCTGAAAGCGGCGAATTCTGCCCTGCCCACAAATAAAAGATAAAATCCCTCTCCGATTCCGTAGCCCGGAAAAGACAGACCCTGCGCACCGTTTCATCTGCGTAGTCAAGATATTCCTTCCCTTTATACACCTTATCTCCCAGCCGGATTCCCTCAAAATTGCCCTCCGCATCGAGAGGAATGCAGCCATGATATAGAAGGTTGCCGTTGAATTGTCGGTACATGCCGCCTTTTTCACAGAGGAACTGCACATGACGGTGCAGCTTTTCACTGTTTAAAAATGACAGACAAAGATCGGAGATCACCTCTTCTTCTTCCTCCGTCAGCTTATAAGGCTGCTGCCTGTCCACCGTGGGAAAATCCTGCCTGTTCAACGGATATTCTCGACCCTCAATCGTGACCGTCCCGCTGTCATAATTTATTTTCTCAAGCATTCTCCTGTCATCCATCTGATACTCCGGGTGCCTGCCGAGCACCTGGCCTTCCAATTTAAACAGAATCACCGAAATTGCCTGCTGCGCCGCCTCCATCACGTCCTCATCATGATAATGCCGCCCGGCAAAAACTACAAGCGTCCTAAGACTGATGCCGTACCCGCTCTCTAACACCTGAATATTATGGTAGCGTATGTTGTTCCTGACTACCGTTGCCACACAGGACGGTATACCTGCGGCCGCTCCCATCCATAACACGTCGTGGTTTCCCCACTGGATGTCCAGGGAATGGTACTGCATGAGCAGATCCATAATTTTTTCGGGATGTGCGCCGCGGTCATAAATATCTCCCACAATGTGCAGATGGTCTACAGCCAGACGTTTTATCAGCTCCGCCAGCGCAATAATGAATTCTTCGGCTGCCCGGATATGGATAATCGTATCAATAATCTGTCTATGGTATTCTATCTGGTTATTGTCTTCATCCACCTGCATGTGCAGCAATTCATCTATAATATAGGAAAACTCTTCCGGCATGGCTTTGCGGACTTTTGAGCGGGTGTACTTAGATGAGACATCCTTGGCCACCGCAATTAAGTATTGCAGATTAACGCGATACCAATCCTCTACCAGATTCCCCTGCTCTTTCAAAGCGTTCAGTTTTTCCGTGGGATAATAGATTAAAGTACAGAGCTCGCATTGTTCCTGCGGGCTGAGGCGCTCGGCAAAAATACGTTCTACCTTCTCCTTGATGACGCCGGAACAATTATTAATAATATGGCAGAACGCCTCATATTCCCCATGAAGGTCGCTCATAAAATGTTCCGTGCCCTTGGGAAGATTCAAGATAGCGTTCAGATTGATAATTTCCCGGCACGCCGCCTGCCTGGTAGGGTATTCCTTTGCCAAAAGATGCATATATTTCTCTTTTTCCCTCTCCATGTTCTCCTCCATTCTGTATTCTTTCCTCTAAAATTATATGATTGTAAACCTTTCTTATACAGGAGCAGGACAGACAACAGCGATATTTGCCGGCCAGCATCCCAAAAGGCAGATAGCCCACTTGTTCACTGTGGGATATCTGCCTTCTGTCACATCAGCCAATAATCATTCGTCTCACATAGTCTATATTCCCTGCCGACATGCTGAATTCGTCCAGCCCCAGTTCCAGCAGCTTAGAGACCGCATTCACATCCCCCGCCAATTCTCCGCACATGCCTACCTTACGATTATACTTGTGCCCGGCGCGAATAATGGCAGCGATAGCTTTCCACACTGCCGGATGGAAAGAATCGTACCGTGAGGCGATTCTTTTATTTCCGCGGTCCACCGCCAATATGTACTGTGTCAGATCATTGGTAGCAATGCTGAAAAAATCTGCTTCCCTGGCAAAATCCTCCGCCAGCAGAACGCTCGCCGGCGTCTCCATCATCATTCCCATTTCGACGTCTTCGTCAAAAGTAACCTGTTCCTTCCTCAGCTCTTCCTTGCACTTCTCTACCATCTCTTTTGCCTGCACAAGCTCCTCCACAGAAATCATCATCGGGAACATGATACGGATATGCCCAAACGCACTGGCACGCAAAATCGCACGCAGTTGTGTGCAAAACAAATCCGGCATATCCAGAGAAATACGGATGGCGCGCCACCCCAGGAACGGATTCTCCTCCGGCTCAAATTCATGATACGGCAGGCTCTTATCGCCACCGATATCCAGCGTCCGTATCGTAACCTCTTTTGGACAGAGCTGCGCCGCTTCCTTATAGACTGCAAACTGTTCCTCCTCCGTAGGAAAATGGGTATTCTCCATATAGAGGAATTCTGTGCGGAACAGCCCAACACCGTCAATATTCTTATCCAGCGCAAGTTTCATTTCTTCGGTATTGCCCACATTGATACAGAGGGAAATACGTTTGCCCTCCGGGGTTACAGCTTCCATGGCGCGATACTTTTTAAGCTCCTCCTGCTCCTTTAACGCTTCTTGTTTGCGCTTCTCAAACTCCTGCAAAACCGCCGCGTCGGGATCAAGCACGATATTGCCGGCCGCCGCATCCATACAGACGGTACTGCCATCTTCCAGTTTTCCCAGAATGCCCGCCACTCCGGTCAACGCTGGGATGCCGTAATTCTTTGCCATAATTGACACATGGCTGGTGATCCCGCCTTCTTCCGTAATGATGCCTTTCACATACTCAGGATTCATCTTTACCGTATCAGAAGGGAATAAATCTCTGGCTACGATAATCACCGGCTCACAGATAGACGCCAAATCCTGCACAGTAATTTTTTTACATTTTATCAGGAAACGTTTTCCAATGTCAAGGACATCCGCCTTGCGCTCCCTCATATATTCATCTTCCATCTGCCCAAAAATTTCCGCTACTTCTTCCACCGTCTCGTCAATCGCCTGCTGCACGTTCCTGGGTGCAACGGCAACTCCACGGGAGACAGTTTTCTCTACTTTTATCTCCGTCATATATTACTCTCCTAACCCGCTCTCGATCAAAGCTGCCAGTGTTTTTAAATCCTCCGCTTCATTTTCGCCCTCACACGCAAGTTCAATTTCTGTTCCGCTCTTGATACCTGCCGCCATTAGATTGAGAATGCTCTTTACCTGAACCTTTTTCTCCCCCAACATAATCCATACGTCAGATTTGCATTTCATAGCTGCCTGCGCCAGTATTCCCGCCGGTCTTGCATGAAGGCCGGATTTATTTTTAATTACTAATTTCTGTGATACCATAGTATTCCCTCCTGTATCTCTATGTATTCTGTTACCGTTTTGTCCACGCCATTCACAAAAACACTGGACTTAAACGCCGAAATGTTCAAATAATATTTTTTCTGCCTCGGCATTCCACATGCCGCGATGCTGCTTGCAGGACTGTGCTAATTTGGCAAACAAAGGCTCTGTCTTGCCCAATTCCTCAAAATCAGCAATCGCCGTCAGGGGCATATCAAACTGCGTATACGTCAGCTTCTTGCCACCGGGAATATTCGGCAGATTTAAAGTTGCCTCTGCAATACTGTCGATTCCTCCCACATGCGTTACCATGACCGCCGGCTCAATCTTCCCGGCTGCCGCCAAACGGTTTGCCTCAATCAAATCGTCATTATTGCCGCCCGTGGTTCCCAGAATATGCGTGCTTGTATAATGCGCATTGTATAAGTTAATCTCTGCTTTAAACTGATTATCCGTAGGACCTGCAAAGAAGTTCATACAACCGTCAAAGGCGAGAAGCTTATCGCCCATCTCTGCAACCGGACGAACAGGTACATACACAAATACATCATCATACCCATGGCCGTCGGTGATGGCCAATAATTCCTCCACGGGGTCTTTCATAGAAGCTGTATTTACATACAGAAGTTCTACGCCGTTCTCCTTCGCCTGTTCCTCGGAAATCATCTCTTTTGCCCTGGTGATCTTTTCCTCGCTGACCTCAGTGACTACGATACGTTTGGGCTTATTTTCAAACTGAATTCCATAGCTGACTGCGCCTAATCCCATGGGACCGCAGCCGCCCATAATCAAGATATTGCCGCCTTCCTTTGTACCCATGGCATGCTCATAATTCCGCTTATTCGTATGATAATTCGCATGATATCCACCAATGATACAGCTCATTGGCTCACCCAATGACGCCTCAAAAAAACTGTCGCCATCATAATTCATCAGACATCCCAGCTCCATAACTTCATGAGGAATAATGCAATACGTGCACGCGCCGCCAAAGTACTCATAAGAATATCCCGGAGAAGCCAGGCTGCCTTTATAATTCAACGCCGGCTGCTGGGCGAATTTTTGTCCAGGTTTAAATTGATCCTGCCACTTTGCGCCTACCTTCTCAATGACGCCGGCAAATTCATGGCCGATAATAATAGGATTGGTGTCGATATTCTGCGGCGCCCTTTTATGTTTCTTTCCCTGCTCCACCAATTTATACGTAGACATGCAGATACTGTCACTAATCACTTTGACTAATATTTCATCATCTTTGATTTCCGGCAGCTCAAACTCTTCTAATCTTAAATCTCTTGCTCCATACATCCTGACTGCTTTCGTCTTCATTTTTCTACTTCCTTTCACATCTATGTTGAACCTCTGTCCCTGCGCCTGCCGCGCATGTAACTATCTGTTAAGATTTCAGCTTTTCTATGACAACCTGCTCGAAAAGAGCATCCACGCTCTTCTTAGAAGGCGGTTTCGTGCCGACTGTGGTAACTGCTCCCGCCGACACTGCCATACACATTTTCACGGTATCTTCCTGTGAGAGCCCTTCGCTCCAGGAATACGAAAGCGCCGCCACCATAGCGTCCCCTGCGCCGACGGTAGAATGTGCCTTCACCTTCAGTCCCGGACATCTGACCTTATAATCTTTCCATAAGAACATGGCACCGCTCTTTCCCATGGACACGGCGATTGCACCGATACCCTGTTCCATCAGTTTTTCCGCTACACTTATTAGCTCTTGTTCTGAGGCTATGTAATCCATGTCGGCATACTGTTCCAATTCCACTTTATTAGGCTTAATCATATCCGGTTCGGCCTCCAACGCCTTGGTAAATAGTTCTCCGTCAGCATCCAGCAAAACCTTTGCCCCTTTCCCATGCACCAGTTTGATTATTTCACGGTATATATCTTTGTTCACGCCCTGGGGGACACTGCCTGCCAACACAAACAACGTATTCGCATCTGCATAGCGCTCAAGCTTTTCAAACAATGCCTGCACGTCTTTTTCGTCCACAACAGGCCCCGGTTCATTTAATTCTGTCAGCTCACCCGTCTTTTCAAAAACTTTCGTGTTCGTCCTCGTCTCGCCGGACACCTCGATAAAATCATTTTCAATCTGCCATTCCTCCATTACGCTGCGAATCATCTTCCCGGTACTGCCCGCAATGAACCCGACTGCAATGCTCTGCCCCCCAAGTTCATGGATGGTCTTAGACACGTTGATTCCCTTTCCTCCGGCGTCTATCTCCACATGGCTGATTCTGTTGAGCCCGCCCCGCTCTAAGGAATCAATCTCCACAGTCTTATCAATGGCAGGATTCATGGTTACCGTAACAATCATGATGCGCCTCCTCCTTTTAACATCTCATACACCGTCTCTTTACTGCCCTTAACCAGTTTTTCCATACTGCCCTCCTCCAATGCCACTTCTGCAATGGCGGACAAAATCTGCAAATGTTCCTCTCCCACACCGGCAATGCCAACTACCACTTTTACCTGTTCACCGCTCCAATCCAATCCTTCTGGAAATACCATCACGGCAATCCCGGACGCCTTGACCTCTTTTTTGGCTTCCTCTACACCGTGAGGCAACGCCAGCTCATTTCCCATAAATGTGGAAAATGATTCTTCCCGCTTTACCATGGCGTCCACATAAGGCTGGCCGACATAGCCGGCGTCCACCAACATCTGGCCGACTGTACGGATTACATTTTCCTTAGTGTCCGCTTTACAACCGACCCGCACATTTTCTGGATATAATAATTCCAGTTTCTTTTCCTCTTCTTTCTTTGACTTTTTAAACAACACCGCAATGACCTCCTTTTCCTACTGCTTTTTTCTTATGTCTTAATTATAGGGGGTTTGCGGGTCTTATTTCAATTCAAAGAAGATGGGCTTTGACACCATCCAATAGTGCCAAAATTTATCTAGAATCTACTGCATCTTACTCAAATACTGATTAAAGAATTTTCGCAAATGTTTCGATAACGCTTCCCGGATTTCCTCCTTTTCCCCGCCGGTTATCGTCATCAGAAAATCATAATCCTCAATCAGCTCACTGCTGATATAACCCAAGATTTCACTATTAATGCGGATATTCTCATCTATCGGAAGCAGCATGACAATCACCAGGCTGATTCCCTTAAAATAGGAATCGTAAAACGCCCTGCCATCCCTGGTAACGCAAACGCTGAAACTCGGACGGATCACGCCCTTGCTTCTGGTATGTAAAAGCGCAAAGCCAAATTCTGCAAAAACCTGGCTGCCCAGCCTCTCGCGCTCCTCGATATCTTCCTGTATCATGATCTGCCGGTCCCTATAGGGCGACATCTTTCCGGAAATCGCTGCCACCAGTTCTTCAAAGGTGATATTGTTACTAACCTTAAATACTTCTATATACCTGAGAATCGCTTTGATCTGCATAGCAAGAATATTCACCTGTTCCAACTCAACCGCAAACTGTGTTTCCACTTCTTCTTTGCGGGGAATTCGCGCATAATGAAAGACTTTCTGTCTGACCTTTTCTATATCCTCATCGCTGAGTAGCGGATTCACCAGCAGCACATCCGCATCTAACTGCCGTAAACGAATACTGCTGACAAAAAAATCTGTTTTGCCAATTACATACGGTGTAATATCGTTCTGTCCATATGCTTCCAGTTGTATGTTCCTCTTAAAAACCTTTTCCAGTTTGGAGAGCATCAAGCGTGAAATACCAATGCCACTTGCACAGACAATGCCCACCGATACCTGACGAAGATTTTCTTTTCTGCCTTCCAGACGTACCTGCGCCGCGCCAAAATGAATTGTCAAAAAGCCAATCTCCGTCTCCGGAATTGGCTTTCCAATCCATTTTTCCAATACAAATGCCGCCCGCTTGCTTCTATCAAAAATCTCCGGGTAAGAAATTTTTATCTCCTCTAGCACCGGATTCGATATTTTCATATCGTAGACCAGGCGAATAAAAGTGGGCTGCAAATGCGCCAGCAATCCCTGGATAAACTCATTGTCCTGTTTCATTGCAAATGCATTCTCACTGTCATACGCATTTATCATTTCGTTTATCAAATCTAACAATTCTCTGCGCTCCACCTCAATTGTCTTCTGTCCGTTCCACTCAATATTCTGGTGCTTGGCTCCTTTGATATGGAGGCAGACATATGCCGTCTCAATTTCCGGTATCTCCACGTCAAATTCGTCTTCCAACTTGGTTACAATTTCCTCTGCCAGCCGATAGTCCTCATCCTCCGTCAATTTTTCACACCAGTCCTCTTTCGGTTCAATTATTTCATTTTTAAGAATGCGGCTCATGGCAATGGAAACGTGAAGCGCTAATCCCACAAAGGAATTCTCCGTCAGCGTCAGTACACGTTGATTCTCAATACTCCCCAGACAACGTACCACCCGCTTTAAAATATCATCCTTTAATATCCGCCCCATATTTCCAAAATCCGTACTCTGGCTCCCCATGCCGTCATCAACCTCATAGGATTCCCGGAGCATCTTTGTGTCAATGTTTTCCTCTATGAACGCGCGGATCGCCTTGCGATAACTTTTTTCCGTTCCCGTCACCTCAATCCCGCTTCCGGGCTTCCTTAGAACCACAAGCTGATGGTTCTTCAACCATCCTTCCACTGCCTCCAAATCTGAACTGACTGTCGCCTCACTCACTTTGAACTGGCTGGAATAATAAAACAGTTTCTTTCGTCCCTTATCTTTCAATATCTCCAAAATTAGGCGTTTCCTTCGTTCCTCGCGGTTCCCCACATCATAGTCGTCCGCCTCGCGAAGCTCCGCAAACAATCACTCTTTATCTGCTTTCTCGCCAGACAGCCAGACGCCTTTCCCGGTTTTCGTCTCAAACTTTAGCCGGTATGGGTTTAGACTGTTCCCGATATAATCCAGTTCACGCTGCACGGTCCGCTTACTAACTCCAATACGCACAGCAAGCTCTTTGACCGGAAGTGCCTGCTCCTCCCGCAGCATAATCATAAGAATCTGTTTTAAACGCGGTGTCAGCTCCATTTTTATCCTCATCCTTCTCTCATTATTTCCGCAATCGCCTCTGCGATCGCTGCATACTCCGATTGGTTCAAAAGATTTTCCACTGTGTGCACGTTCTCTATCTTTAACACAATACCTGTCATCTCCATAAAATCTTTCTGGCAGACCGCCAGGGTTAAATCTCCCGGAATTTCATCTGCTGGATAGGCTTTCACATCAACTCCGGCAATACCCAACTCCTGTAATTTCCTGCGAAACAGCGTTGCTCCCATCGCACTGGAGCCCAGCCCCGCGTTACAGATAAAACCGATTTTCATTCTCATTTCTTCTCTGTCCTCCCTTGGGGACTGTGCACCCTGCCAGCCATGTTGCCCTCTTTGTCTGCTACCCTGCGGAAGAAAGCCGGCAGTTGTAGCTATGCCGGCAGATTCCTCTGTAATTTCTTTCAATATTTTCCTAAACTTATGTAATAGCTTTTTCATATCCCGTCCACCTGTTATGCTGTTTGCTTTCGTGGACAGTATACCATGAATTGCTTCGCAATACCATGGTTGCCTATGCGCACTTCGGCGCGTATAATATCTTACGATATTATACTAGGAATTGCTTCGCAATACCATGGTTGCCTATGCGCACTTCGGCGCGTATAATATCTTACGATATTATACTAGGAATTGCTTCGCAATGCCATGGTTAGTAATCCCTTGCCTTCTGCAATTCCTCAATCAATTGCTCGTACTCAGGAGCCGCCAGGAAATTTGTAATTAGAATCAACTTCGCGCTGGGATTGCTGTGCGCTGCGCGCTCGCCAAGTTCCTGGTGTGTGACGACAATATCAATATCTGACGGAATGGAAGATACCGGCGTATGGCTGATTTCCACATCCGTAATCCCCGCCTTATCCACCTTTTTCTTGAGTACAGTAGCCCCCATCGCGCTGGAACCCATGCCAGCATCACAGGCAAAGGCAATTTTAATCGTACCGCTCTTTTTGATTTCCTCGTTCTGTCCCTTCGCTGCCCGCTTCATGCTGTCTTTCTGTGCCGTAGCCTCCTCTAAACTCGTGTCTTTCCCTGCAAATTTCAACAGTGGAAGCGCCACAATAAAGGCAACTGCCGCAGATACAAGTACCCCCAGGAACAATCCCAGATAACAATGGCGCTCGCACATCATGGTAAGGGAAATAATACTTCCCGGCGAAGCCGTTCCCGTCAATCCCACATCAAACATGGTAAATACAAGGATTCCCGATGCGCCGCCTGCGATTACTGCTGCCAAAAGCAGCGGATTCATAAGGATATAGGGAAAATAAATTTCATGGATGCCGCCTACAAAGTGGATAATAGCTGCTCCCGGCGCAGAACTTTGGGCAGAGCCTTTGCCGGCAATACAGTATGCCAGCAAAACGCCGAGCCCCGGTCCCGGATTAGATTCCAGCAACAGGAAGATAGATTTCCCTACTTCGTTTACCTGTTGAATTCCCATGGGGGATAATATTCCATGATTGACAGCATTGTTTAGGAACAAAACTTTTGCCGGCTCAATGAAGATACTTGCCAGTGGAAGCAACCCATGGTCCACAAAGAAGCCAACTCCTGCCTCCATCACGGAATTTAGGGCTAATACAGCCGGAGCAACGGCAACAATGGAAACACATGCCAGGATTGCTCCGATAATTCCCAGCGAAAAGTTATTTACCAACATTTCAAATCCGGCTTTTACTTTGCCCTCTATCAATTTGTCAAATTTCTTTAATATCCATGCCGATAGGGGTCCCATAATCATAGCCCCCAGGAACATAGAAATATCGGAACCTACAATCACGCCCATAGTTGCAATCGCTCCGACGACGCCGCCGCGATGGTCCCCCACAACCTTTCCTCCGGTATAGGCAATGAGAAGAGGCAGCAGATACTTAGACATAGGTTCTACCATCTGTGCCAACTTCGCATTAGGAAGCCACCCCGTAGCAATAAATAAAGCTGCAATCAGCCCCCACGCGATGAATGCCCCGATATTGGGCATCACCATTCCACTTAGCGCCCTGCCAAATGTCTGTACTTTTTCTTTCATTAATTCACACCTCGCCTTTTCCTGTCATTTGCATAAATATATCGGTATGATTGGCCAATCACTCCTTCTGATATGTTTATTATAACGAGACTGCGCTTCTATTTTCAAGAAATAGTAAAGTGGATTTGACACCAACAGTTAGTGTCAAATCCACTTTTTCTTACACACTTTTTTCGGTTTTTATTTTTGATTTGCCGGCTCAATGTTGATACTCTTGCCTTTAATCTTAGAATGCGACATGGCGCGTAACACTTCTTTACCATACTCACATGGCACTTCGACAAACGTAAATTTATCAAACATATCAATTGAGCCTACCAAGTCGCCCGATATGCCACTTTCTCCAGCGATAGCGCCTAGGATGTCTCCCGGCTTCACATGCTGCTTCTTGCCAATGTTGATAAACAGACGCACCATACCGTCCTCTGCCCCCGTATCTCCAAACTCAAAGTTCTCCATGGCTGCCTTCTCATTTTCTTCTTTGCCACGCAAAGTAATCTTTAAGAAAGCCGCGGCAATATCCATAGCAGTATAGTCGGATTCGTTAATCTCCTGCTCAATCATATTGACCATTGACCGCAAATCTTCTTCCTCGATAACTGCCTCCACCTGTTCCATAATCTTCTCCAGCCTTACCTGCTCCACATCCTGCATACTGGGAACCTTCTGAGCAAGAATTTTTGTCTTGCAATAACGCTGGATATCCTTTAACTTATAGACTTCTTTGCCTTTTACAAACGTAAAGGAGCGACCGGTCCTGCCGGCACGCCCGGTCCTGCCAATCCGGTGCACATAATACTCATCATCCTGGGGCAAATCGTAATTAAATACCGCTTCTACATCATCCACATCAATTCCTCTGGCCGCCACATCCGTAGCCACGAGAATTTCTGTCTTGCCATTGCGGAATCTGCTCATAACGCGGTCACGCTGCGACTGTTTCATATCCCCGTGCAACCCTTCCGCAAAATACCCGCGCCCTTGCAAAGCGCTGGTAAGCTCATCTACCATGCGTTTTGTATTACAAAATACCAAAGACAGTTTAGGCGCATATACATCCAGCAGACGGCTTAATACCTCCACCTTATCCTTGCGCTTTACGTCGTAATAATACTGCTCAATATTAGGAACTGTCAGTTCCTTTTTCGTCACTTTGATCGTAACGGCATTTTTCTGATACTTCTTGGTAATCTCCAATATCGGTTTGGGCATTGTCGCAGAAAACAACATCGTCTGCCGTTCCTCGGGAATGTACTCTAAAACAGTCTCGATATCCTCGCGGAATCCCATGTTGAGCATCTCATCCGCTTCATCCAGCACAATCGTATTGACCTCGTCACACTTAATCGTTCTTCTGCGCAAATGGTCCATCACACGCCCAGGCGTACCGATGATTATCTGTGCGCCTCCTTTGAGGGAACGAATCTGCTTGGTAATATCCTGCCCTCCATACACCGGAAGCACCTTCACACCAGACATATATTTTGCCAGCATTCGGACTTCCTCAGCCACCTGAATGGCAAGTTCTCTCGTAGGACAGAGTACAATTGACTGTGTACGCTTATTATGTGAATCCACTTTCATCAAAAGCGGAATGCCAAACGCCGCCGTCTTTCCGGTTCCAGTCTGTGCCTGTCCAATTAAATCTACGCCTTCTAACCCCACCGGAATTGCCTTGCTCTGGATGGGGGTCGCCTCCTCAAACCCCATCTCACGGATGCCGCGCAAAATCTTGGGATTCAAATCTAGTTCATCAAATCTTACTGTTTCCATTCTATTTCCTTTCATTGCTTCGTTTTAAGCCATTCGCTAATCATAACAGAGAAGTCCTGAAAAGTCAATCGTTTTAATTGTATGTTGACTTTCTTTTCCAAATGTTGTAGTATCTATTTATGAAATACATAGTTTTTAATACTATGTTAAATATTTTTAAAAACTTCGCGTATACTATAACTAATATCTAACCTAATGGAAGGAGATGTTCTTTATGAAATTTAAGTTAAAAGACCCAGGTAGTTCCATCACGCACTTTATTGGCATGCTGATGGCTTTGTTTGCGGCAACACCGCTTTTAATCCGCGCTTCCTTAAATCCGGACAGCGTTCATGTAATTTCTCTCGCCGTCTTTATCCTCAGCATGATTCTTCTGTATGGTGCAAGCGCTACTTATCATGCGCTAGATTTATCGGAAAAAACCAACCGCATTCTGCGCAAATTAGATCACATGATGATCTTCGTACTGATTGCTGGAACTTACACGCCCGTCTGCCTGATTGTATTGAATGGCAGCGTCGGCTATGGACTGCTGGCGCTTGTATGGGGAATTGCGCTCGCCGGAATATTGGTTAAGGCTTTTTGGATTACCTGCCCGAAATGGTTTTCTTCTATATTATATATCGCCATGGGCTGGGTATGCGTGCTCGCTTTTACACAAATTATCAATTCCCTGTCACCGCAAGCCTTCCGTTGGCTATTAGCCGGAGGGATTATCTATACGATTGGCGGTATCATTTACGCCTTGAAACTGCCAATTTTTAATACCAAACATAAAAATTTTGGCTCACATGAAATATTCCACTTGTTCGTGATGGGTGGCAGCGTCTGCCATTTCATTATGATGTACTGTTTTGTAGCAAATATGCCCATAATGTAATATTAACTCGTGCGAGTGCGCATAATTATTATCTTATAGGAAAGGTACTTTCACACGTTAGTGTGACAAGATCTTTCCTATAAAAATAAGAGACATGGAACATCCCATGCCTCTTATTTTTACATGCATTTCTATTTATTTCACAGTGATAGTAATCTTCGCCTTCTTACCATTAAATGTTTTCACCGTAATGACTGCCTTACCCTTCTTCAATGCTTTAATCTTACCCTTAGAAGATACCGATGCGACCTTGCGCTTACTCGAAGTATAGGTAATCTTATTGCTCGCTGTTTTCTTAGGCAATAGTTTCACCTTTATCTGGAAAGATTTGCCCTTTTTCAGTGTTTTTTTCTTCGCATTGAGGCTAATTTTCTTAGGCGCAGCTTTCACGGTAATCGTACATTTTGCCGTTTTGCCGTCAGCTTTCGCGGTAATCGTTGCCTTGCCTGCTTTCTTTGCCGTTACTTTCCCTGACTTAGAAACTGCAACGGTCTTCGGCTTATCTGATATCCAGGTTAGTTTGCGATTTGTTGCATTGCTCGGTTTGACAGTTGCCTTCAGACTAAATGTCTCTTTGACACCTAATGTCAGGCTCTTTTTATTCAAGGTAACCTTGCTTACTCTAATCGGCTTCACCGGATTGACCGGTTTTACTACACTTTTTACCGTCACTTTACAAGTTTCCTGGCTGCCATTGGAAGCTGTGACTGTAATATTTGCTGTTCCAGCTGCCTTTGCTGTAACCTTTCCATTCTGATCAACACTCGCCACACCTGGCTTATCTGAACTCCACACAAGACTCTTATTCGTGATATCTTCACTGCCCACAAATGTTGCCTTTAATGTCTCGCTCTGCCCAACGGTCAGGTTAATCGCAGATTTGTTCAGTTTTGCTTTCCATAAGTAAACTGCGGACACACCATCCAGTGTGGGTGTAATCACCATTTCACCATTCTCGTCAAAGAAAATTTCATCAATACAGGTCTCACGATGCACACCAAATGCATCCGTAAAAATGTTCAACGGCGTGTAGAACCTGTGGTATGCCATAAAATAACGCTGCCTGCCATCGCCATCCTGCACATGAAGCACGGACTGATGCCCGGAGCCAAGAATACCTAAACTTTCGTTCTTGTACAAGAGATTTTCCTTCTTTAATGTCACGTTTATTTTGCCGTCTTCCGAGATGAGCTCATCGCTGACGCCGTAATTCACATGATAGTTGGGGCTATTTGCATCATCGCAAGTCCATGTCCAATGATATTTACCATCTACATTTGTCACAATCACAGATTCACGGAATTCGGTAAGTCCATTAATCTGTTTGAGCGTGCCTTCCTTAATACTTATCATATCCTCATTCAGTTCTGCCATTGCTGCGCTTCCATTACCGAACAAAATGTATGATCTTCCATCCACATCCGTAAAGATAGAAGGGTCAATTGCCTGACCCATACTAACGCCAGCCGCCTTGCACATATCAACCGTCATCAGCGGTTCTCCCATATCCTGATATGGTCCTTCTGGACTGTCTGCATAGGCAACGCCGATCGCTGACTGTCCGCCGGATTTCTTACCGCAGTAATAGAAATAATATTTATCATTCTTCTTCTCAATCGTCGGCGCCCAGGCGCTGCCATCTACCGCCCATGGAGAGGCTGCAATCTGGATACCCTTATCGTTCAGACCTGGATTGTCATTTTTCAACTCCATAATAATGCCTTCATCTTCCCACTCTACCATATCTGGAGAAGAAAATGCATGGAACAGCGTTCCACTCCACCCTGGATAGCCATCCGTAGTCGGGTAAATCCAGAACTTACCGTCAAAATAATCAATGTCTGGGTCTGCGTACTGACCTAAAAGCACTGGATTTCCAGCAATCTTAGGCTTCTTAATTGTATAAGTGCTCGTCTTTCCGGCAAATTCCGCCTTGAGTTCCACATCATTTCTCAAATCAAGATTTCCGCCAGTATACGCTTTGCCATTGATCGTCACCTTCACATCATCATCAAACAGTGACAATTCCACCGGGACAGAAGATAAGTCTGTGCCTCTGCGCACATAAGAGACAATATTTTTTCCTTCCATGGCGGAGAAGACAGCCGTATGATCGTCCGTTCCTCTCAGGTCCAGCGGATTGTTCGGCACACTACCAATGACTGCCCCACGCACCGGAGAGAGCGTCTCCATTGCTTCAGCATTGATTTCTGCATCCGTAAGCACACGATTATAAACCTTAAAATTATCGAATTTTCCTGTAAAATAACCATCGCCGCTATAGAAGGACTTTCCAAGATATGCCAGCAGGTCCGTACCTAAATCCGTTGTACGAATGGTAGTATCTGCATTGGCATCGACTAATTTGCCGTCCACATACAGCTTCATGGTTGTTCCATCTATAACAAGTGTGATCTTCTGCCATTGCCCGGTAGGAGCACAAGCGCCCTTCACTTCCTTTTCCGACTCCCAGCTTGTAACCGTCAATGCATTACGCACCTCGGTACCGCGCACACGCAGGAAATCATACTTCTGGTCACTCTTTCCAAAAGCAAAGGTGAAAAAGTTGCCGCTACTCGCGTCTGACCTCACATCCATAGAAATTGTCATCGTATCGCGCTTATCAAAAAAACCCATGGGAATTTCCGCATATGTATGTGCAGAACCGTCCAGTTTCAGCACATTGCTTTCACGCTCTGCATCATAAACTACCTCTGCATTTCCCCACAGCTTGCCGTTATCTTTGGCGCTGTTTCCAAGCGCGGAATCCGTGACGGTACGTTTTCCTTCATCTCCCTCAAAATTATAGGTAAGTACCGGCTCCTGCGCAGACGTCTCCTGTTCTGTCTCTCTGTCGCCAAATGCCTCTTGAATCCGCGCGTCCTCCTCCGCTGTCAGCCGCACAACTGTACCGTGGCGGAACTTTCCATCTGGAAAACTGGTGGATGAGGATAAGGTAAATTTACCGCTTGCCAAATCGTTTGTCAAAAAGGCTTTATAGCCGCCGTCGTCTCCCATCGCGCACCATTGTCCGTCCGGAAGCTTGTATACGGTAAGCCCTTCGCACCTGACAAATCCGGCGCTGCTGCTGCCGCTTCTGGTAACTAACCGTTTCCAGGAACCCTTGGGCGTGCTCTGCGTTTCCCCATTGCGGACGTCCAAAACATCCTCGGTATCAAGCGTATCGCTGACATCTACAATTGTAAACCAGTCAGAAGTAGAAAAACGGTAAAACTTCCCATCGTCGCCCTTTACAATTGTAGTGTCGATAATATTTACTTCATTTCCCGACACTGCATCTTCACTGAGCCACACTTTAGGTTCTGTAAACGTAACAAAATCTTTGGTACGGCACACATAGACACGCAATGCATTATCGTCCGTGCCCGCCTTAGATTTATCCCTTGCTGACCAGTAAACTACATAATCCCCGGTCGTGTCATCATAAATTGCTTCCGGCGCCCAAATACAGCCTGCATCGTCAAACCCGGCATGAACCAGCCTTGGATCGCTCCAATTTACTAAATCCGTAGATTCCCAGATTACCAGATTCTGGCTGGCACTGAGTTGGTTCCAACCGCTTCCGCCTGCACCGCCGCCTTCTGCATGTAAATCCGTACCTAGAATCCAGTACTTGCTCCCATCCACAGAACGAATGAGATGCGGATCACGGACGCCAAGGTCGCTGCCCTTCGCATTATTAGAAAGCACGGAACGCGAAGTACCGTTCACCTTGTTAAGTTTCTTCCAGGTCAGTCCATCTTCACTATAACCATAGAAGATCTTCTCATAACCGCCCTCTGTACCGAAATTCAGCCACAGATAACCTCCAAGGTTTTCATCCGCCGCTCTCTCTTGTGTGTTCGCCTGCACTGTTTCCTGTACCTGCATCTGCAAGTTTTCTTCTTGTACATTTGCTGCGTCTGCTGTCAGCGGAGAAAGCGGCAGCGCTGATACTGTCAGTGCTCCGGCAAGCAGCCAGGCAAAACATTTTTGTCGCCATTTTCTGTGCATAATTACCCTCCTTTTTCTACTAAAAACAGTTAAAAAAACTCTCTTTTTTAGTAAATATTACTCAATATGAGAGTAACATCTTCTCTCGCTTTCTGTCAAGTAAGTTTGCAAAGAATCTCTTATTTTACTACTTTAATCTGAATGGTTGCTTTGGCTTTCTTATTGCAGGAAGTCACCGTAATCTTTGTCTTACCTGGCTTTATTCCTTTCACCTTGCCAGTTTTAGATACCGTCGCCACCTTCCGGTTGCCAGTTTTATAAGACATTTTGTTGCTTACACTGTTCTTGGCGTCTTCTTTTTCACTTTAATCTGAAAAGACTTGCCTTTCTTTAACGTCTTGCTTGTGGCATTGAGTGTAATTTTTCTGGGTGCATCCTTAACAGTCACCTTACAGCTTGCCGTTTTACCCCCTGCCTTTGCCGTGATAGTAACCGTTCCTTTCTTCTTACCTTTTATCACACCCTTTTTCGTTACAGTTGCTATCCTCTCATTCCTAGACTTCCATGTCACTTTCTGTTCAGACGCATTTGCAGGCTTTATTGTCGCCTTCAGCGTATATTCATCTTTGACCCCTACAAGAACCTTGCTTTTGTTCAGTTTAATGCTTTTGACTGGCACAGTTTTCTTCTTAACTGTCACCTTACAGGATGCGGTCTTTCCATTTTCCGTAACTGCGGTGATGGTTGAAGATCCCGCTTTTCTAGCAGTAACTTTTCCATTGCTGACAATGGCTATCTGCGGGTTGCTCGACTTCCAGGTAATAACCTGATTTGTCGTATTTTCTGGCAATACCGTAGCAACCAACGTATAACTCTTTCCCTCCTCAAGCGTAAGGCTGCTTTTATTCAATTTTACACCGGACGCCGGAACTTCGACCGTAACTACCGCTTTGACCGTATAATTTTCCTGCGCCAGCTCTTCTTCATAACTCATTTTCAATATCGGCGTTCCATCCCATGCCCAGTGTACTCTTTTCAGCCTTGCATCGTGGCAAGGATCATTCAGGGAAGAAGAATTTGCCCACTGGCATTTGTTCTCATAACACTGCTGCCCCCTTGCATGATAGACAAAAATAGGATTTCCTTCTTCGTCCACAGTAAATGAATTATGCCCTGGTCCATACTCGCCCGGCACATCCGAAGAAGTCAAAACCGGATAAGGCTGCTTCACCCAGGAATCTTTCTCCAACAGGTCTGCATTTTCATCGGCGGATAACAGACCTACACAACACTCCGGCCCGGTTCCTGACGCAGAAAATGCCACATAGATTTTACCATTATTTTTAATCACAGAAGGACCTTCATTCACATTCTCCGCTTGACGCTCCCAACTAAATTCTGGAAGGCTGATTTTCACAGCGTTGGAAATACATTTCCATGGCTCCTCCGGATTAATTTCTGCCAGGAAGAGACAAGAACCGTCGTCCGCCTGCGCCCAGATGATATACCAGCGTCCCTGATTTTCAAATACCGTCATGTCCAAAGAAAAGTCTGCAAAAGCCCGTGTTTCCGTAGGCACATTCCGCATCAGGCCCATTGTCTGCCAGCTTTCCTTGCTCATGATATCTTCTGGATTTGTACATTTGAGCACATGGGGTCGGATGGAAAAGTTTGCTCCATTCTGTATGCTTGAAGTATAGAAGATATAGTACGCTCCATTTACCAGACGGATTTCCGGCGCCCAGATATAGCGAAATTCATCCGCAGTGTCATTACAATGCCAGATTGTCTTTTCCTCTGCCTGCGCCAACCCTTCAATAGTCTCCGCACGCCTGAGTACAATTCTGTCATACCCTTCTCTGTCGCTGTTTCCCCTTACCGGGTAAGAGGCTGTGAAATAATAATAGCCGTCATCCCCTTTTAATATGCAAGGATCTGCACGCTGTTCAATAAAGGGATTTGCGTACTGCTTTTTCTGTTGTACCGTCCCGGCCACCGTATAGGATGCGCCCGCCTTGCTGAAATCTACCGCTGCAAGCTCCTGTTCATTCCATGTTACACCAAAATCAGCCGTACTGCCATCACTATAATCAGCAGTCACTTTTTGCGGAAGAATTTTTTGCAAATCGTCCCCAGCTTTCGCCGAGACATTTACCTCCTGCATGCCGGTATTCCTTACAATACCCAGTTTATTCACCACATATTGATATTCTGCCTCATCGACACCCAAAATGGACGATGCCACTGCTCCTTGGGGAACCTGTAGACCGTTATAGTCAATGTTTGTACCGGAATACTCTGCTTCCTCCTGTCCTAAAACAGACACGAAATCTTTCGTCAAAACACGGTAAGTTTTGCTTGCATCTGTCCAATAAACAGCATAAGTAACGGCAGCTCCATCATAAGAATATTGCTCCACACCAAGAATTTTGCTTACATTGCCAGCCAGGGCGAGTTTCCTTTCCTTGGTAAATCGCACCAGATTCTCGGAATCAAACACAAATACATAATTCTGATTGCCACCGTTTGGGCAATCATTCCATAGTTTCCATCTGCTTTGCGGAAAATATGTGCATCCTGAAGGATGTTCGGATTGGTATTCTTGGCTCCTCCAATATTTTGCGTAAAACAAATTCCGGTATTGGAATTTAAAGCTGTATAATTATTTCCATCTTCGCTGTATGCAAGATGCAGGCTGTTACCAAGAGACGCCGCTTCCTTGCTGTTCGTATATGCCATAAGAAAACCATAATCTTCTGCCCGCACCGTCACTGCAAATTTCTTGGACGCTTTCAACGTCTCTGTGCCGTTCTTATAGACAAACTCTGCGTTTAATACCACCGCGATACTTTTCTTACCCTTATCGGGGCGCGTAACCACACCGACAGCCTTATCTCCTGTCTCTTCAATTTTAAGCACGTTTGGATTGCTGCTATTCCAGGTTATACTCGTATAATTATCCAATTTTATCGGCAATTCTATATTTCGGCTCAGAACGGCTTCACCGATCGTAAAATGCTTCATTTTCAACTCCAACTCGCTTTTTGCATGGGTGCTGATGACCGTTACCGGAAATACTACTGCCTCAGTTCTGCCCCACAGCTCAATGATTGCCTTGAGCTCTACATCCACATTTTTGTCCTTCGGTCTCACAACCGTTCCATCCACTGCAATGACCGCCGGATTGCTGCTCTCCCAGGTAATCCTGGCTCCTGCCTCTTCCTGTGTGGGAAGCGTCAGGTTTTCCGTAACCCCGGAAATATCCCCCAGACCTTCCGCCAGATTTTCCTTAATCCTATTAATGGTATCACCACTTTACAACTATTATAAATAGTGCTCGTTTTGTCGGACAAGATATTTCA